>JAYVTS010000227.1:0-12542 GCA_043788645.1 Verrucomicrobiota bacterium | reverse complement strand
GGAGAAACCGGGGTGCTCGCGGGCGCATGAGCCAGATCACCGCCAGTACCACCAGCCCAGCAAACACCCAGCCGCCTAAGCGCGCGGAGTGGCGCTGTGGCAGCGGGGATGGGCCGGCGGCGTCAGCCATAGTGGAAGGATCAAATTCCAAGCAAATGCTCAATCACCAATTGATCAAGGTCTTGGTAGTTCCGCTCGGCAATCAATTTCTCGGCCGCCTTCTCCGGATAGGATCGGGCTTTTTGGAGCAAGTGCAAAAACGTGCGTTTGGAATTTTCCAAGTGCTGAAGAAAGTGCTCTTCCGAGGTGGTTCGAAACGGATGCACGTCGAAACACACAAATTCACCATTTTTACCGTAACCGGTCCGTTCGAGGGCTCGGACTTGATTGAAGGCCACTCGTAAATTGGCCGAGCCAAAGGGTTTGTCCTGATCGTATTTGAGACCGTTCTGATCGTTGAGATGGAGGGACCAGAGCTTTTTGAAACTCATGGCAAACTCAATATCGTCGGCGGGATCATGGCCGGACAGCAGGGAATGGGCAGACTCAATCACGCAGCCGACGCGCTTCGGATCTCGAGTCAACTGCGCAATGGCCAAGGCATGGCCGATCGTGGGGACATAGGCATGATCCATCGGCTCATTCGGCTTGGGCTCGATGGCCAATCGGATTTTCTTGTCGTGCTTGAGCAAGGCATCGAATGCGGTCACCAACTGTTCGGTGGCGCGACCTGCCGATTTTGATTCACGGAGATAACTTCCCTCGCGTGCCAACCAAAGCACGAGAATATCGGTATCCAATTCTCGGGCGATGTCGCAAGTCTGCTTCGAGCGATCAATCGCATACTGTCGATCCTTGGGATTATTCGACGTGAACGCTCCGTCGATCGTTTGCGGCGCAAACCACAAACGGGGCGCGACCATTTCCGCCGTCAAACCTTCGTCCTGGAGCCGTTTCTTTAACTCACGGGCCTCGGTCAAAACCTGTTTGGCGGATTTTGTGTCGATGTCGGGCACGGCGTCGTCGTCGTGAAACATCATGGCGTCGAAGCCTAACTTTTTGAGGGCTTGGAGTTTCCAAGTAAACGATTTCTCTTCACGGACGGGGGGACCGTACGGGTCCTGACCGACACTGAAATTCCAGGGGCCAACGCAGAAACGGTAGTCGTGTTTTGCCATAATTGAGCTCCCTACGGTGGCAAGGAATCGGTGGGTCGAGCAAGTCAGGATCGGCTATGAAGATGACTTCGTTGTTCCCTGGCCTTTGAGGGCTAATTGGGAGTGTGCTGCGGCTTGCTGGTCGTGACTGCGGTCGGCACATTTAGCCAGTGCGCACTCATGTGATCGCGGTCGCCAACCAAAAGGGTGGCGTTGGCAAGACCACCACGACGGTCAATCTTTCTGCCTGCCTCGCGGCCTTGGGCAAACGCGTTTTATTGGTCGATCTGGATTCACAAGCGAACGCCACCAGTGGAGTTGGGCTGGAAAAGACGGAAGGCGGGAGCGTTTACCGCCCGTTGATGGGAGAAGGCTTACTGGCGGACCGGGTCAAACCCACGGCGTACGCTAATCTCTCGGTGATTCCGAGTGAGGTCGATTTGTGCGGTGCGGAGGTCGAATTGGCTCGTTCAGAGGATTACTTGAACCGGCTCCGAACCGCCTTGGAGCCGCTTCGTAAGTCTGGCCAATACGACGTGATTTTTTTCGATTGCCCCCCGTCTTTGGGCATTCTCACGCTGAATTCGTATGCGGCGGCAGATTGGTTGATCGTGCCCCTCCAGTGCGAGTACTATGCGCTTGAAGGAATCGCGACGGTGAATCGGATCCACGGCCAGATCCGCGATACCGGGATTAATCCCGGGCTCGAATTGCTGGGAGTGGTCATGACGATGTTTGATTCGCGCACTAAATTATGCCAGTCGGTCGTCGGTGAAGTGCGTCAACATTTTGGCGATAAGGTGTTCGACACCGTCATTCCTCGAACGACGCGACTGGCGGAAGCACCCAGCTTTGGTAAGCCGATTATCTACTACGATAAGTACAGTGCCGGAGCCTCTGCTTACGAAGTGCTCGCGGGTGAAGTGCTGAAGCGGCTCGGGATTTAACGATCCGGGCTAGCGCCGAAACGACGCGGCGAAGTCGTCGGTGCCGCCGGTGCGGACTTCTTTCTTGAGCGAAGAATTCACCGCGAGTTCGCGCAGTTTTTGTTCCCAGGCGAGCCCATCCATCGGTAGCGTTAGCGTGCGATCCAGCAGCGATGAAAAGACCGCCGCGTTCGCGAGTTCGAGCGAGTGTAAGCCGTCACGACCGGGAGCGAGCAAGGCTTCGCCGTCAAGGATTGCCGCCGTGAAATTACGCATTAATTGGGCGTGAGGTTCGAGCGCATTTTCAAATGGGAGCGGAATTTCCGTGAAATCCGGTTTGGTAAATCCTCCGGTGGTCGTCCGGCTGAATTCCACCATATCCGCTGCATTTTTGTAGAAATGCAGGCGGCCGTCTTCCAGAACCGCTTTGCCTCGGGTGCCGATTAACTCGAGTCGATTTGTCCCCGGAGTCTCTCCGGTACTCGCCACGAAAACACCTTGGACACGGTCGGGCCATTCGAGGTAAACCGTGATCTGATCCTCCACTTCGATGTGATGAAACCGTCCGAGTTGGCCAAAGCCGCGTACGGCCTGCGGTGGACCGAGGAGCCAGGTGAGGACGTCGAGATTATGAAGGCATTGATTGAGCAAAACGCCGCCGCCTTCTCCCGCCCATGTTGCCCGCCAGCCGCTACTCGCATAATAGGCTTCCGTGCGATACCAATCCGTATTAATCCAATGAACCCGGACGAGTTGACCTAACTCACTGGTTTGGATGAGGCGTCGGAGTTCTTGATATCGCGGCTCTACGCGCAATTGAAACATACCGGCGAAGATCAAGTGCGGATTCCGTTCACTCGCCGCAATCAAACGTTCCGCCTCTGCTTTGTGGGCCGCGATGGGTTTCTCGACCATCACATGGAGCCCGGCCTCGAAAGCTGCGATGCCAAGGGGTGCGTGATCGTAGTGGGGCGTCGCAATCAGAATTGCATCGATGGTGCCGGATTTCAGCATCGACTGGGCATCGGTCCAGGTGGCGATTCCTCGGGCTGCGAAGGGTTCAAGTTTTTCCGGCGTCGTGGTGCATACGGCGGTGAGGGAGCACCGTTGCACTTTGCCTTCGAGAAGATAGCTCGCGTGATGGCGGCCGATATTTCCAAGTCCGATCAGGCCCAGGCGGACCGGCGCTGAATGGCGGGCTGGAAACGGGGACGACATGCAGCAACCTTGACCTTCAAGGTCGACTCTTCAACGCCGCCATCATGCTTTGGAAAATGTACTTCCCATCGTCGGAGCCGAGAAGCGTTTCACTGGCTCGATCTGGATGCGGCATCAGTCCGGCCACGTTGCGGCGTTCGTTACAGATACCCGCGATATTCAGAAGGGAACCGTTGGGATTGGCCGATTCGGAGAGCTGCCCCCGGCCGTCGGAGTACTGCCAGAGGATCTGTCGCTGTGCCTGCAAAGATTGGAGCGTGCTTTCGTCCGCATAGTAGCAGCCTTCCCCGTGAGCGATCGGAATTTTCAGCACTTTATCGGCCGGAATTTGGGAAGTGAACGGAGAATCGTAAGCGGCCGTTTTCAGGAAGACCTGTTCGCAATGAAATTGAAGATCGCGATTGCGAATCAGGGCTCCCGGCAAGAGGCCGGCTTCGCAAAGAATTTGGAAGCCATTGCAAATCCCGAGGACGAGTCCGCCTTGATCGGCAAATTGCTTCACGGCTTGTAGCACTGGGCTAAATCGAGCAATTGCACCGCATCGGAGGTAATCCCCGTAGCTAAAACCGCCCGGGACAATGACGGCATCGGCGACCCCGAGCGCAGTGTCCTTGTGCCAAACGAGGTCAGCCGTATGGCCCAGGATGCGGGCGGCGTGGACACAATCCTGGTCACAGTTTGAAGCAGGAAATTGGAGGACGGCAAAGTGCATGACAGTCCGATCAATCCACGAGTTCGAGCCGATAATCTTCGATCACCGGATTGCTGAGGAATTTATGGGCCGCCGCATCCAGGGCCTTCCGCGCCTCTTCTCGGTCCAGACCGGGCGCGAGGTCGATTTCAATGTATTTACCGACGTGAACACCTGTAACGCCTTGATAGCCCATGTGTTCAAGGGCCTTTTGGACGGTGGTGCCGACTGGATCGAGCACCGCTTTTTTTGGAGTAATGACGAGCTTTGCTTTCATTCGGAATACCGGCAGACCGGCGAATCTATTGGGGCAACATGGAAGGTTCCTTTGGCCTGGGCGAGCAGATTTTTTTGAACGGCCAAGATTCCGCGGCCACAGAATCAAGGTTTCTGGTCCAACCACGCCTTCAATTCCGAAATTGGAATGGACTCTCCCTGATCAAAGAGCCGGTGTGCTTTTACCATAATTCCTTTTGTCCAACTTCGACGCGTCGGAAATGGGCGGCGCTGGGCTTGGGCCAGTGACCATCGATTCCGTGTCGGCGACAGATCGTATGAAATAGCTGACTCAAGCGGTCCGCGACGGGTCCCGTACCGCGCATGCGTTCTCGAAACTCGGTGCGGTTCAACGCACCGTCGCGAAAGGTACGGATCTGTCCCAGCACCTTCTCTTTGCGGTCGGGAAAATGGCGTGTCAGCCAGTTCTCAAAAATCGGCGCCACGGCCCCGGGCAATCGTAGAAAATTGTAGCTGGCGAAAGTTGCCCCCGCTTCGACGGCAGCGGCGATGATCTGCGGGATCTCGTGATCGTTGACGGCAGGAATCACGGGGCCGATCAAGACCCCGACTGGAATTCCAGCTTGGGCGAGCCGACGGATGGCCTCGATCCGAGCCGCGGGTGGGGAAGCCCTCGGCTCGAGGATGGTGCGCAACGTTGGGTCGAGTGAGGTAACACTCAGAAAAACGGCCACCGCTTGGTGTTGAGCCAATTCGGCGAGAAGATCGGTATCCCTCGCTACGAGGGCATTCTTGGTCACGATGGAGGTTGGGTTCCGAAATTCGGCGAGGACTTCGAGACAGCGTCGGGTCAGGCGCAATTTGCCTTCGATGGGTTGATAGCAATCCGTCACTCCGCTGAGATTGACCTGCGCGGGTATCCAACTGGATTTTGATAGTTCGCGCCGAAGCAGCTCGGGGGCCTTGTATTTGACGAGAATTTTGGTTTCGAAATCTAAACCGGCGCTAAAGCCGAGGTATTCATGAGTCGGCCGAGCATAACAATAGGAGCACCCGTGTTCGCAACCGCGATAAGGATTCACGCTCCAATCGAATCCGACGTCAGGGGAATCATTGCTCGTGAGCGCGGACTGCGAGTGATCTTCGATGAATTGAGTTCGAGGGTCTGGTTCTTCGGCGGGGTTGAGATCGGAATTATCCCGATCCAATTCGTGGTGTGTGTGGAGAAAACGATTGGCAGGATTGATCCCAGCACCGCGATGGGATTGGGTGTTGAGCCCAGTTGGTGCGCGCGGGGTAGGGCGTTCAGCGTTCATGAGGGTAATCGTTCCCCTTCGCATTCAAGACGATGCCTCTCTCAATGGGTGCAGGGCGAAACGTTACGGAGGGTCGTTTCGGATTGCAATCGAATTTGTTGCTAAGCGAATAGCCGAATCGCTGCGAGAGAACGCAAAGAAAGGCCCCATTTGTAGCAGGCAGTCGCTTTTGCGTTCTCTGCGTTCGTTTATGGCTATTCCAGCAGGCGGCGGCCGGTCCGAAATTCCCCGGGGTGGGTGCCGCCCCGGCCCCCACGCGCGACGTAGGGAGCGCGTCGCCGCGATTTACCCCCCAGGACAAGGCTCGAAACCAACCACTTTCCTGACCTCGGAAGCATTGATTTCAGGAAATCCCCCAAAACACTCGTCTTCGACTTGTTTAAAACCCATTTCTGTCGGTAAAGATGAGGGTGCGATGAACTTTTTCATTGGCCGCAATAAGTAGAGGGATGGAAGGATGAGAAACCTCTCTCCCTTTGGCTTTCGCACGAAGGGGGCTGGTGCCAAAATGCTGGGATCTATGGTTACCCAGAGGCTTCCATGCGGTAGCGGATTGCCGCAATCCAAGACGATCCCGCGATGGACCAAGCGCGTCACGCTACGGCTGGCCCGAATATTTTATGCCCTTTCTGCTGGGACTTGCCCCAACGCAGAAAGGCGGCCGAGGCTGTGGGTGCTGAGCCGAACAGGAGGCGCTCAAACAGTTCGACTCGGAATCGCCACCCGCACGCGGCGTTGTGTGACGAAGGTGTTTGTAATATTCGGACTTGGCTTGGCCGGAATGTGGCTTTCGGTAAGTGCTGGAATTTCGGACGCGACCAATTTTCCCACTCGTACCCTCGTGGTGCTGGGTGATTCGCTGGGCGCCGGTTATGGGGTCGAACCCGAGGAAGCCTGGCCGACGATGGTGCAGAGCAACATTTTGCGAGCGGATCTGCCGGTCGTAGTCGTGAACGCGAGCGTGAGCGGCGATACCACCGCGGGGGGACTTCGGCGCCTCGATTGGCAGCTGAAGCGCCCGATCCACATTCTCCTGATTGAACTCGGTGGCAATGACGGATTGCGGGGCCTGCCACCCGAGAATACCCGGTCTAATTTAGTCGCGATCATTACCCGAACTCGCGCCAAAAATCCTCAAGTGGAGGTGGTTTTGGCCGGAATGAAAATGCCGCCGAGCATGAGTTCAGAATACGCGGAGAAATTCGGCGCGGTATTTCCAGGAGTGGCTCAGGAAATGCGCACGACGTTCATTCCCGGATTTCTCGCTGGAGTATGGGGAGTGCCCGAGTTGAATCAGGCGGACCAAATTCACCCAACCCCGCAAGGCCATGCCCTCGTGGCAAGTAATGTCTGGAATGTTTTGGAACCCCTCTTACGGAAGAAGTAGCGGGTAGGTGCCAGGTGTCGGGTGTCAGGACTTGCAGCGTCAGTAGACGCCTTCGACGATATTTTTTTCCATTGCCCCGAACGGGCGAACATCTCCGACGCCGTCCCAGGCGTAAGGCGGACGAGGTTTCCGCCGAACCGCCTCGTCCCGCTCCAAGAACCGAGGCATGAAAAACTCCTTCGTGAGCGTTGTGAGTTCTACCCGTCCAAATTCGCCGTAGTTAACGAGTTCACTGGTAGCGTCGGGCTTGACGACTCGGAGGACCGCACGGGGTTGGGGGGCGAAGTAGGTGACGCTAAAGTTATCTTCAGGCTGCAGTGGCACCGACGCAGCCAATCCCATTAACGTGTTGCCATAGGTTGGATAGAAACCGATCCGACCCTCCAGCAACTCTTCCACGAGGAATCGTACTTCCTGTGGTTTCATCGAGGTGCCACCGCAAAAAACCCCACGAATCCCGGCGTCCCAAAGATTGACCTTTTCGGCCAGAGCTTCGAGCAGTTTGGGGGTCGTGAAGAGGCCTGTGACTTTGCGGTGCTGGAGAATCGTGACGGCCTGATCTACGACATGGGTCATATAGCTCTTGGCCACTTCAAATTGTTTTGCGCTAATGACCTTTTTGACGAATCGAGGATCGAGATCAATAAAGTAGCAGGAGCTACCTCGGACATTGGCGAGATGCTCAATGGCGAGCCGAAGGCGTCGGGGTCCGGTTGGCCCCATCATGAGCCAGGCGCCGCCGCGAGGAAAATGGGCGTCACTGATCTTTTCACTAAACTCTGAGTAATCAACCTTATAATCGTTCCAGCCAATGCGTTGCTTGGGCATACCGGTCGTACCCCCGGTTTCAAAGATGTTAAACGGCTTACCTTTAAAGGCGTTTGGCACCCATACCTCGGGTTGCAGATCTCGGAGGAACTCGTCTTGGAAATGGACGAACTTCAAGACGTCTGAAAAAGACTTAATTTCCTGCCTCGGATCCCAATTTTTAGCGGCCCAATCAAGCCAAAACGGGCAGCCGGTTTCAGGGCTGAAGTGCCACTTTATGATTTCTTGAAGATGGGTATCGAGCTGTTTTTGAGCCGCGGCGATAGTTTCCGAGGTAACGGTGGGAATCGACATAACAAATTCGGTTATTTTTTAATTTCTACGCCTTCGCCTTTGTCGCTGGGTAACCGTTTGGCTTCGGCGCCCACGGCGAAAAGATGGGTTTGGCTACCGATATACAGGGTGCCGTTCGCAACAATAGGCGTGCTATACACCGGTGCCCCGAGGTCCATCGTGCTCAGCACGACCGCCTTGTCTCCCCCCTTAGCGGCCAGGACCACGACATCGCCGGATTCACCACCGACATAGACTTTGCCGTCCGCCACCAAAGTTGAGCCCCAAATGTGCGTCTTAAGATCGTAGATCCAATGGAGCTTGCCCGTTTCGGCATCTAGACAGGTGATGAAGCCTGAAAAATCGGCAATGAACAACAGTCCCGTCGCCGGATCGATCGAGCAAGAAGAAATCGACCGATTGATGCCTTTATAATCCCAGATCACACCCGTTTTGGTGAGGTCACCCGACTTCGTGGCGTCTAAGCAAACGAAGTGTCCGATTCCATCGCCGTGTTCGGGATCTTGGCCGGTCGTAACATAGACGCGGTTCTTATAAAACACCGGGGTGGCATTGATTTCGCTGGGTCCTTCTGGGGACGGATACTTAATGAGCTTACCGGCTTTGACCTTATACTCCGGCGGATTCAAATCGGCCCACCAAACTTTTTTAAGATAGTCCAAATCCTTATCTTCGTCCCGCTTGAATTCAGGACCGGGCAACACGGGTACGATTGGGGCGCCGGTCCCCTTTTGCGGTTGGGCGTCGAAGGCGTAGATCACGCCGTCGCCGCCACCAAAATAGACTTGGCGCTTTCCGTTCACCATTCCCGTGCTGGGCGATGTCCACTGGCCATGGAAAATCCGAGGTCCAACGCCCGCGTTGTCTTCGGCGAGCAATTTTCCAGTCTTGCCATCCAGAGCGATAAAGCTGGGAGAATTGGGTGAGGGGACGTTGACATGGCTCCAGTCCTGTCCGTTCGACGTACAAACGTAGAGGATTCCGTCCGCTAAGAGCACTGAGCAGTTCGAGGCGTTATGCGGGAAGACACCCAATTCCTCAATCATGTCATAGCGCCAGATGATGTCGGCATCTTGGGCGCCGGGAACCGGCGGAGAGCCTTCTTTCGGGGTGTCGATCGAGGCATATTTGGCTTCGTCCTGGTAATCGCCATCATTGCCGTTCGCGAGACCTTCAGTGTCGAGGCAAAGGACCTCACAGCGGCTGGTCACCACCCAAAGCCGATTTCCAACCACCATCGGAGCAGCCAGCAATCCGAGGTTTTCCCAATCGTTCACCTTGCCCGACTTCAACTTGGGCACCACGAGTTGCCACAGGAACTTTCCAGTTTTTTCGTCGAAACAATAAAGGATGCTACGATCACCGAGGTGTCGTTTGTCGCGGGGCGATTCGTTGTTCGTCCCGACAAATATTTTCCCACCGGCTACGACTGGATTGCCATAACTTTGAGAACCAAGTTTCACGGCCCACTTCACATTCTTGGTGGTCGTGAGGTCGATTTCTTCAGTTCCTTTTTTAATTTTCCCCGGCTCAAATCGATCCGGCAATCCTTTTGCGGGTGAGTACATATTGCGGCCTGGATCGTTGCCTCCCCATTGGGGCCAGTCTTCGGCGCGGGACGAGAGCGCGGTGGCGGTCGTCGTCGCCAATCCCAAGGCCATAATGGCCAACCGTCGCCGCGTCATGTTCATCAAGGTCATGTTCGTCATAAATCAATTTCCCGTCACCACGATATTGTCAACCGCCACTCGCTGATCTTGAGGCGCGAAGCCATAGAGCCCCGGAGAACCGTGAGTGTGGCCGGACTTGTGGGTGACCTCGATCGACCACGCTTCAGGCTCGGCGTCCCCTTTTTTCCAGGCTTTACCCCGGATGATGGCTGAGCCATCGGTTTGTAGATCCACTCGCGATTTCAGTCGATACCAAGTGTTCGGCATCCAACTCAAATGTTTGCCTATTTTGAGCCGTTCTTGGTTCGAGTTAATTTCGATCTCTTGAGAATTGCCTTTGAGCAGGATCATGTAGCGCTGATTGAGCACTCCGACCTCGGACATTTTTCGCTTATTTCCTTCACTCAACACGTCCGCTTCAACCGTATAATTGGAGAGTTCTGGTGATCCAAAAAATACCTGGCCGCGTTGGAAGCGTTTGTTGTCAATGGTCTTGACCAGCGCCTGGTTGGTGCCGCCCTCCAGGTCTTTTTGGCGAACTTCAAAGCGGAATCGGGCCGAATTCCAGGACAAAGGAGGATAAGCGAAATCCGTGGGGATTTCGATGGTATTCGTCGTCTTGTTGGTGAGCGCGAAGTTCTGAAAATCAAATTTCATCGGCAACGCTGGTAAAATACGCCCCTTCGTATAGCCCGCGAGCTCTTTGCCGTTGGCCGATTTAATTGTGGCCTTAAACTGGCCCGCACTCGCCACGGGCGCTTTCTCAGCGATCAATTGTCCGTTCGCATTGAAACTTGCTTTAGCAAACGCCCGGACCAACGCGGTTGGCGGTACGAAGGGCTCCCATTTGGCGGTTGTGGGATCGACATTGTCCGAGACGGTGAACCCATTCACGTCAAGTACTCGAAGTCGGAACGATTGGGTGGCGCCGGGTTGGGTGAGGAATTCGTAGGGGATCGCCTGCAATTGGGCCGGGGCGCCGGGGGCGGGCCAGCTGGCCATCGTCGGTGACGGTGGAGGCGTCGATCCCGGTCGGCCGAAGGCATAGAGTTTGAGATCCGTCTGGACGAACAATTGACCGTTAAAGCCGACCGGTGAACCAAAACACCTGCCGGTAAGTTGGGTCCGACTGATATCTTCCGCACCATCGCGACTGGGTTTGAGGACGATGAGTTCGCCATTGCCGACGCTGTCATCGCCAGGAGTCGTGTTCGCTGTGGAGTCCTTTTGTCGAACATATAGAGCGACATAGAGCAGTCCATTCGCGAAAAAGGGAGTGCTCTGCCGTTGCTCCACTCCGAGCTTTTTTTTCCACAAGACCGCGCCGGTCGCTGCATCCACCCCACATAACTCGCCGGTTCCATTGACCTCATAGATCAGGTCATTGACTAGAATCGGTGAACTTGCCAAGGAACCGACTCCGTTACGCCAAAGTTCGAGATCTTTGGCTTCTAAGACCTGCGGTGTGGTGGAGTTCGTCGGGTGGATTTGGTCGGGAGCGGGAATCCGAAATGCCGCCATGCGCCCGATTTCTGATGAATCCAGGTTCTCGGATTCGTGCGTGGCGATCAGGCTGTCCTTAAATCGGATGAGACCGGAGTTAATCCCGCCCTTGGCGCCGGCCTTGGCGAATGGAAAGCGCCATAGCGGCTCGCCGGTGCGAGCGTTCATCGCTAAGATCGTGCTATCGCCGCCGGCGCTATAGAGAACGCGTTTGCCACCCCAGAAATCGAGCCACGGTTGGCTAAAAGTATTATCTTGTGGCAGCCCCCCCGGGGCACTGCTCCAAACGAGTTGCCCAGACTTTTTGTCGTAGGCGTAAAATCGATCCCCGGCGGCACCGTGCGCGCCCCACGCGCTCGTGATTCCCCGGGTGATCACCAATTCCTTATCCACCACCGGAGTCGCCGTGCGCGAATTGGGGAAGGTCAATCGGCCGAACTCCTCCATCAGCGAATGTTGCCACAGCAACTTACCGTCGGCGGTGAAGGCCATCAGGAGGCCTTGGGTGTGTTGGGCGTAGACGTTTCCGGTTTCAGGGTCGACCGTTGGTGAGGAGGTCGCGTAGCGAAGGTAGATGGTGTCTGAGAGGAAATCGCATTCGGCGCGGGACCAACGCAAATTGCCCGTTGCGACGTCGAAGCAGGCAGTCACCTCTTTGAGTTCGGGGCCTTCACCTTGGTATCCGTTGATGTACAACTTGCCGTCGGCGGTGATGACCGGCGTACTCTGACCCGGAAAATCCTTCGACCACGTCGCGGCTTTGGCCTCGACTTTTGCGGGTAGACCGGTTTCGGCGGACACCGACAGGCCGGTGGGCCCACGCCAAGTAAGCCACCCGTCCGCGCTGTGCGAGGCGCAGGGGAGTAGCAAACCAGCGGTCAAGACGGCGGCGCTGAGCGCCCAAGGAGTGGAATGAGTCATGAGCAATGGAAGCATTTTAGGCCAACAGAGTCTAACATGAGCACATCGCCGCGGGCCGGCAACCAGAAAGTACGGGTACGTACTAAATGCCACCGCAAATTCATGGAGTAAAGTGCGGGAGGCACGGGGCCAACGGCGAACCGCGGATCGGTCGCCGCCCCCATTGCAGCAACCTCAAGGCGCGGGGGGGCAATTCAAACCGCACGCCGATTTGTCAATATAATAATGCAGTCAGTTTGTAAACTAAGGTCGTGACGCAAGATGGCATTCGTTGACGTCAATATAATAATCAAGTCAGTATGACTGATGGGTATGGATCAGGTCGCAGTGGTAAACATTCGGTAAACCCGGTGGCCGCGAAGCTGCGCTGATTTTCTGGCGGGGCCGTTGTGAA
>JAYVTS010000226.1:0-4147 GCA_043788645.1 Verrucomicrobiota bacterium | reverse complement strand
CCAAAGCTCGGTGCTCGGAAACAGGGATCGCCCACCGCCTTTCGGGTGCTGACGATGGTGATGTCTGGGGCCATTCTAGTCACGACCGTCCTTGGGATTGTGTTGGCGATCCGGAGCCTGCGTCCGCGGTGGCTGGTTTGGGTGATGCTGGGGCTCGGTTTATTTTTGCCGATCCTGTTGTTAGTGGTGGCGCCTCGGAGTTGATAGGCATGGGCTTGAATTAACCCATGGCCGACTGCATGGCGGCGAGTTCGCAAAGGTGCTTATCGTCCGTGCGGATTCGCATCGCCAGGGTTTTGCCCAAGCCCAAGATGATCGGAACGGCGAGATCCGGGGCGGCGCGAATGAGTCGGCGCAGGTTGAAGACGGTTATTCGCGCGACGGTAAGATCGGTTTCCGCGATCGCGTCGGCCACGCGTGGGCCACTATCGAAGAGCGAGATCTGACCGAAGACACCCCCAGTCTCCACCTCGCCAATCGGGACTTCCCGACCTTTGACCATTAACCGAAGCCGGACCCGGCCGTTGAGGACGAAAAAGACGGAGTCACCCGGCCCACCGGTGCGCATCACCACGGTGTGATTGGGAAACTGTTGAACGTCCGCGTAGGCTGCCACCCGTACGAGTTGGTCGGGGGACAAGTCCGAAAAGGCCCGAATTTTTCGGAGTTGTTCGGGCTGCAATTCCGGTGGCAATGCCGTCACCGCGGCCGTCAGACCGGGCAAATACGGTCGAAGTTCGGGAGCCTCTGCCGCAGTGAGCCACTTCCGGTTGGTGGTGCAAAACAGCCATGAATCGGGCTGGATTCGTTCATCTTTGGCCCATTCGATGAGCTGGGGCAGTTCAACCGGGCCGTAGAGGGTGTCGTCGAGACCAAGGAGTTTGTAGCCCAGCTTACAGGTGGGACTCGAGACCGTGGGGGCGGGGGCAGCGGACATAGTGTAGCCTTTCACGCGGAACCGGGCCGTTTGGCACACCTCGAGCGTTGGGCTCGAGGCGGCGGTGGCAGGATTCCGCACAAGGGAAACTGAATTTTATGGCCAATGCAACCGTTCAGATGCGATCGCTTTCCTTCGTTGACCGCCGGTCTCGTACGCACTTAATGTCTTCAGTTCCGGAAGCAGCGCGAACAGCGGCCCGGGTTTAGCATTATGATCGGTACGATTCGAAGACATTCGCAGTGGCTCTGGTGGATCATCGTTACGGCGGTGATCGTTTCCTTCGTGTGGTTTTACGGTTCCAGCAACCGGTCGTTGGATGCGTTATTTAGCGGGCGCGGCGCCACCCATGGCGTCGCCATCTTTGGGGAGGAAATCCGACCTGAACAAATGCAAGCGACTTACCGTGAGGTTCAATTTGGAAATTACCTCCAAGACCGCAGTAGCCAAAGCCGTCGCCCCCGTACTGAAGATCAGCTCCAGACCGAAATCTATCAGCAGGTGCTCATTCAGCGACAAATTGAGGCCAACGGAATTATCCCGGGCCCCGAAGCCGTCGGCGTCGCTCTGCGTGAGGAATTTAAGAACCCGAATGGTGCCCCTGCTTCGCCCGAACAGGTGCGACAAACCTACGAGCAGTATTTGAAAGGCCTGGAAAGTAGTGGCTATACCGAGGCCGATTTCGCGGCGTTACTCCGCCGACAAATTGCGATCAACCATCTCCGCGAACTCGTGTCCGTACCGGCCGCTTTGGTAACTCCCCGTGAAGCGACGGCCGAATTCCAACGCGAGAACGAAACCGTGTTGGCCAGCGCGGTCGTCTTAAATCTCACCAACTATCTGAGCACCCTCACCCTCACTGACGAAGTATTGGGCCAATATTACTCGAACAATCTTGCCCGATACCGGACGCCGGAACGGGTGGGTGTCAATTACGTTCGTTTTGACACGTCCAACCATCTCGCCGAAGCGGAGGGGATGATCGCCAAGAATCCTGGGTTGGCTCTTTCGTTGGACCAAAACTACCGCCAACAAACCAACCAAAACCCCAACGCCTTTGCGGATATCGAAGGAAAACCCCTGAGCAAAGAAGCCGCGCTGGTGAAAATTCGCGAGGAGGGAGTCAAATCCACCGCGCTTCAACTGGCCTATAAAGAAGCGGCGACTTTTTACAACGGGCTCGGCCAGAAAAAAGTAACGAGCGCCGGTTTTGCAGACTACGCAGCGGGCAGCAAGGTCGAAATGATTTCCATCCCCCCGGTCACCGACGTCGCATACCAACCGGCCTTCAGTAGTATCCGCAACGCCGCGGAAGCGATGGCGAATCTCAACCCAACCAAACCGTTTACCCAACCACTCTCGACTGGAGATGCCATTATTATTGCGGCTCTCCGCGAACGGGTCCCGTCGGAAATCCAACCGCTCAGTGTGGTGCGCTTACGGACGGAAAATGATTACAAGCGCCAGGAATCCCTCAACCTGGCTCGCACGGCTGCACGGATCCTTTTCGGCCAAGTCACGAACGCCCTCGCTGGTGGAAAATCCTTTGCTGAACTGGCGCAGCAGCAAGGTTTCACAGTTACGGAATTGCCCGCCTACTCCTCCGCGATGAACCAGGTCGAAGGGCTACCGACCGGACTCAATCTCTACGAGTTAAAGAATTCCCTCGCTTCCGCAAAGCCGGGGGAAGTCCGGCTCCTCGATCAAGGGGGAAGTCCGGCATTGGTGTATCTCAAGGAGCGCAAAGCCGTAGCGGAAGAAACCGTCAAGGCGGGTATCACCAGTTATACGCAAGAACTTCGGCAACGCCGTCAGTACAGTGTCTTTAACGAATGGTTCCGTCAGAAATTTGAGGATTCTGGCCTCGCCGCAATCCTTCAGCCCAAGACCCGGGGAGGGCAACCGACGATGCCCTGACAGAGACTTCCACCGGGTGGGCTCGAAGCCCCTAAGCCGGAGCGAACTCCGCATTGATAAAGCGGCGCAGCAGGGGATCGGGGTGCCTCCGAATCTCCGCCGGTGTTCCCAGAGCCAGTAGGCGACCTTCCGCCAAAAAACCTAGACGATGGGCCACTCCAAAGGCCAAATCCCGATCATGGGTCACGACCACCGTCGTCGCTCCCAGTCGGCGATTCAACGCGACGATTTCCTGACCAACCGTTGCCGCTACGAGAGGATCCAATTCGCTGGTCGGTTCATCGAACAAAACCAATTGCGGGTCCATGGTCAGCGCCCGGGCAATCGCCACCCGCTTTCGCATTCCGCCGGATAATTCAGCGGGAAGCTTGGAAATAATGGACTCGTCGAGCCCGACCAACGCCAGTTTGTCGTGAACAATCCGTTCCCGGTCTGCGCGGCTGGCCAGCCGATGCTCCTCCAAATACAACCCCACGTTTTCCCCAACCGTCAGCGAATTCAAAAGGCCGCCGGATTGGAAAACCATCGCCAGACGGAACGCGTCGCGAATGGAATCATCGACGGGCCGATCCCCGACCCGAATCTCCCCGGCATCAGGACGTTCCAATCCGATGAGATGCCGTAGCAAGACACTTTTCCCGGCGCCGCTTGGGCCCATGAGGACAAACACCTCGCCGGCGTAGACCTCCAAGTCGAGACCGGCCAGAACGGCCTGAGACCCGAAGGCTTTCCGCAAACCGCGAACTGAGACGCTGACACCGGTGCTGCCCATTACTTGATCGCCATCTTGGCCCACGGAACCGCTGGACGCCACCGGCAATTTCTGGTCGCCTCTCACGCCGAAAGAGCCCGGACCGCTCATCCCCTCAAAAAACCGTCCGTGAGGTGGGAAGGCTCAATTCATCAGCCCAAGGAACGCTTTACGACCGGCCCAAAGGAGATACCCCGTCAGAGCTACGATGATCAGGAGCGGCGGATCGAAAAGACCCTCGCCCTTGTTGATGAAGAAGTGGAACGCCAGGATATTGATGACAATGGGGCCGAGGACGAGCAACCCGAAATTGCGGGTCCTCGGGACCGCAACGAGAACACCTCCCAGAACCTCCAGGACCTTCACAAACGTCAGGTAGCCGGTCGGAACGAACGCGCCCATGAACAGAGCAGCGGTCGAGCCTGCTGGTGGCGGTGGAGGAGTAACGAGGTGCAAAAGGACGACGAGTCCTGAAGCAACAAAGAGCAACCCAAGCAGGCCGCCGAACAGATTTGGTAAGTATTTCACAGGTTTTTGTCGAT
>JAYVTS010000225.1:0-20460 GCA_043788645.1 Verrucomicrobiota bacterium | reverse complement strand
GGAGCGGGCCGTGGTGGACTGGGACTACAACGCCTGGGGTGGCAAATACCCTCCGTATGACTTAGACGATGCCGTGCCGCGGCATGTGGCTCAGTGGCGGGGTGTTCCTTGTTTCACTCCGGGAATCGTCATGGAAGGCGGAGCTTTGGAGGTCAATGGCTGCGGCACCGTATTGACTACGGAAGCTTGTCTGTTGAATCCCAATCGCAATCCACGGCTGACGAAATCCGAAATTGAACGGTACCTCGCGGACTACCTTGGAGCCCGCCATGTCTTGTGGTTGGGCGAAGGCATCGTCGGTGACGACACCGACGGTCATGTGGATGATTTAACCCGCTTTGTAAATCCGACCACGGTGGTGACGATCGTGGAGGAGGATCCTCAGGATGAGAACTATCCGATGCTCCAGGAAAATCGGGATCGACTTGAAAAGATGGTGGACCAGGACGGGCAGCCGTTGCGGGTGGTGGAACTCCCGTGTCCGGGGGTGGTGGAATACGACGGGGAACGGTTGCCGGCGAGTTATGCCAATTTCTATATCGCCAATGGCGTGGTGCTCGTGCCGACGTATCGGCATGAGAATGATTCGAAAGCGATAGAAATTCTTCAGCGCGAATTCCCGGACCGCCGAGTCGTAGGCATTGATTCAACGGAACTGATTTGGGGGCTTGGCAGTTTCCATTGCCTCAGCCAGCAAGAGCCAGAGTAGTGGATTTTTCTGAGTGAATTAGACGCACACTCGCCCCTTACCCGCCCTCTCCCCCGGGAGAGGGAGGGCAGACAGGGCGAAGATTGTCGCTGGGCGGGGCCTGCTTTTTGCTTAAGGTCGGGTCGTGGCTGAATCGCTAGTCGTAAATGAAATATATTTAAGCTTGCAAGGGGAGAGTACCTTTGCGGGGTTGCCCTGTGTCTTCGTCCGGTTAACGGCGTGCAATCTGCGCTGCTCTTACTGCGACACCGCCTACGCCTTTACGCAAGGCACTCGACGGCCAGTCAATGACGTTCTCGCCGAGGTGAGGCGACTCGCGGGGGACTATGCCGGTGGACCCAAGCTTTCACCGGATGGGCACCGTTTACCACTCGTGGAATTTACCGGCGGTGAGCCGTTGCTTCAGCCGCTGGCCGCGCCAACCATGAAGGCCTTGTGTGATGAGGGTTTTACCGTCTTGGTGGAAACCAGCGGGGCTCACGATCTTGGGGTCCTGGATCCTCGAATTCGTGCGATCATGGATCTCAAAGCGCCGAGTAGTGGTGAGGTGGCTCGGAATCGGCTGGCCAATATTCCGCTCTTAAAGCCGACGGATGAGGTGAAATTTGTGCTGGGTTCGCGAGAAGATTATGCGTGGGCAAAGGAGGTGGTCTCCGCGTACCTCCTGAGCGAGCGATGTCCGGTGCTGTTTTCCTGGGTGGCGCCCCTGGCCCCGCATCAAAAGGATTCGTCGCTCAAGGCGTTTCCAGCAGAACATACCCCGATGAGTCGCCAAGAATTAGTCGAGGCCATCATCGCAGATCGACTACCCGTCCGGTTCCAGCTCCAGCTGCATAAATTTGTCTGGCCACCCGATCTGCGCGGAGTTTGATCGAAGGCGTCGAAACGTCGATTTACGAGCTTGTTTGGAGGCGGCGGATTTGCCCGGCAACTTGGGCCGCTTCGAGCACGGTTTTGACGGGCACGCCCGCCATGGCCGCAACGCTTTTCACCGATTCAAATTCGGGTGCCGCTTGAACAATGGCACCGTTTAAATGGCCTAGTTTTATTTTTACCGTGCCAAATTCGGTTCTTACGTCGGCGAATGTTCGGCGGAGTTTGCGCCGTTCCGTCAACGTTCGGCGAACGCCAAAGGCGCTCGTTTCTGTCAGTAACAATTCGCTGAAACGATCCGCGTCGGACACCATGCAAAGCAGGGTCAGGATCACCCCCGGCCGTTGCTTCTTCATTTGCACCGGCGTGTGAAACGCATCGAGCGCCCCTAATCTCAGCGCTTTCTCGAGCACCTGACCGAGCACTTCACCGGAACAATCGTCCAGGTTGGTTTCTAGGACCGTAATGGTATCGGTTTCCCAGTCCCGCTCGGCCGATGAATGGGCATCGTCCCAGAGCACGGCGCGAACGACATTCGGTCGGGTCCGATGGTTCCGCGTCCCGAGACCGTAGCCGATTTTGGCACCAACGATGGCGTCCATGGGGCCGAAGCGAGTCGCGAATTCGGCGAGCAACGCCGCGCCGGTAGGGGTGACGAGTTCATGAGGCTCTTCACACTGGGAAATGGGAATGCCCCGAGCCCCGAGGATTTCGAGGGTGGCCGCGCTGGGAATTGGGAAATTTCCATGGGCGCATTTTACGAAACCGGTGCCCTCCACGACCGGTGCCGCCGAAATTTCGGGGCAACCCAGCAATTCTAATCCCACACAGCTCCCTACAATATCAATGATGGAATCGATCGCGCCCACCTCGTGAAATTGGACTTTCTCTGGGGGGATCCCGTGGATTTTCCCCTCGGCCATTGCAATGCGCTGAAACACGGCCAGCGATTTTGACTTCACCCAATCGGACAGCGCGCTGGTGATAATCAAGGTTCGGATCGCCCGATGATCTCGACCGGTATGAGCGTGGGAATGTTCGGGGTGATTGGTGGTGGATTGTTCGTGAGGGTGTGCGGGGCCGAGATCATGGGAGTGAGAGGCCTCAGATCCGTGCTCGGGATGACCGGGTTCGGCCTCCAGGTGGACGTCGAATTTGACGCCTTCGAGGGCGGATTTTTGTTGGCGGCTGACGTGAAGATGATAGCCGTGTAGCCCCAGTTTTCGAAGTTCCCGCTCGAGCGCCGGATACTCAACGCCCAGATCCAAAAGTGCGCCGAGAAACATGTCGCCGCTCAATCCGCTGAAAATATCGAGATAGAGGTGACGCATGAGAAAAAGAAGAAATTGGAGATCGTGCTCCTACGGGGTTGGGACGAGGAACTGACGTTGCCAGGGGAGGAGTCGTTCCCACTCCTGGTGATCATGGCGGGCGAGCGCGAACAGGGTGGCTTTCGCCGCAATGAGCGTGGGATCAATCCCGAGACGTTCGGCGTGAGCGTCGCGCAGCTTACGGAGTTCTTCGGCTTCATCGAGTTCGGGGCGAGTCATGCGACGCCCCCGTACTCGGATGTGATCGGGCCAGTCTGCTTCGGGCACGGCGAGGCCGCGTTTAATCGCTTCGATCAATCCGTCTCGACGTTTGGGAGTCAGGAACGGTGGGATGGGTAGACCGCGATGAGTCTGTTTTTCGGCGGCGACGTTGGCCATGCTACAAACTAATTCGTGGCGAAGAATGAAGAACGGGGGGCGACCTGTGCGCAGCGCGTCTTTTTCGCGCCAGTGCCAGATTTCACGCAGGATTGCGAGACCGAGCCGATCCAGTTTATCGTGGCCTTTGGCGCGCCAGATTTCATTGGGATTTCGTCGTTCGGCAACGGACGCATCTTCAATATTGCGTTGGCACGTTTGTTCGAGCCAAGTGAGGCGGCCCATCTCCGCGAGTTTGGCGCGGAGTATGGCGGTTAACTCGAACAAATACCGCACATCATTCAGTGCATAGTTGATCATTTTATCGGTCAACGGTCGGCGGCCCCAATTGGCTTTTTGCGAACCCTTTTCAAGCGTAATCCCCAGGTACTTCGTCAGGAGATCGTTCAGCCCGAATCGGGTATCCCCGAGCAGGCGGGCGGCCCACATGGTGTCAAAGAGGGTCGTGGGGCGGAAGTGGTGACACTGGTAGAGCAGCCGAAGGTCGTAGTCCGCCGCGTGAAGAATGATCTCGTGCCGATCGAGCGCGTTCCAGAGTGGCTCTAGATGCAAGTCCGCAAGGGGATCGACTAAAACCTCCGAGCCGGGAATCGAGAGTTGAATGAGGCACAGTTTTTCCGGATAGGCGTGGAGGGAATCCGCCTCGGTATCGAGACCCACCCAGGGTGCGGTGCGGATTCGGTCCGCAAAATCAGAGAGGTCGGCGGTCGTGCAAATCACGGGCGCGGAAGGAGGGAAACCGGGGCGAGATCGAGCGACGCGAGTCCCCGAAACAACCCACGTTCCACCGGTTGGATAGACGCGTGAGCTGAGACGGTGGCCATGCCAGAGCGACGTGACGGGGTCACGGGTTAAACTTTTCTTTTGGGTCGAACGATGACGACTTTTTTATCGCTGTCCTCAATCTCCACGCTATGCGTTTCGACGTCTGGATCGTTGCGGAGAGCTTGGTGTACGATGCGGCGATCAAAAGCCCCGAGTGGTTCCAGTTCGATCATGTCGCCCCAATGCCGAACTTTTTCGGCGGCTTCTCGGGCGCGTTTGATGAGCTGTTCCCGGGCCGCGGTGCGATACCCGCCCACATCGAGGAGGATTCTCGGAGTTTTGTCGTCCCCGCGGTGGATCACGCGGTTGAGGATGTACTGCAGATCGGATAACGTCGCTCCCTGGCGGCCGATGAGGCGGCCGGGATCGTCCGTGGTCACGTCCAGCAGGACATGTTCTTCCCATTGTTGTTCGGTCACCGTGGCATCGGTGAAGCCGAGGTGTGTCAGCATCGTTAGCAGCGTCGCCTTCGGGTCCATAGTAAAAGGGGCAACTCGCAGACTCGCGCCGGTTCCGTGCTAGGAGCGAACTTTCACTTCCTTCGCCGGTAGGGTGCCTTTGGACTTATCGTCCTTCGTCTTCGTGAGCTTGTTCTGGAGAATGGTCAGCAGGTTGTTGGTCGTCCAGTAGACCGTCAATCCTGCCGAGTAGTTATAAAAGAGGAAAAGGAAGAATACCGGCATCCAACGAATGAGCCGTTGCTGGACGGGATCCATCTGCGGTGCCATGGGCATGGTATGGTTCATCCACAGGCCCGTACCCACGTAGAGCAGGGGCATGACATTAAAGGGTAAACCGAGACCGACGACGCCGATCAGCGGCAGGAAACCCAAGCCAGGGATCATCATTAACGTGTCGGCGGCACTCAGGTCGCAGCACCAAAGAAAGGACATCCCACGCAATTCGATCGCGGAGCGGAGCATGGTGAAGAAGCCGATAAACACGGGGAAAGTGACGAAAAGCGGCAAGCACCCGAGGAGGGGAGTCCCGCCGGATTCGCGCCAAACTTCAGCCATTTTCTCGGATTGTTTTTTTGGATCGTCTTTGTACTTCTCCTGGAGGGCCTTAATGCGCGGCTGCAATTCCGCCATTTTCTTGGAGGAACGCGTGCTCATCGCCATTAAGGGCCAGAACGCACCGCGAATGAGCACGGTGATCAGGACAATGCACCAACCATATCCTAGCCCAAAGGTGCCATGGAGAAAATTCATCCCCAACAACAGCGGTGAGGCAAAAATACCAAACCAACCGTACCCCATGACCCGCTCCAGTTCGTGGCCTAGTTCACTCAGAGTTCTTAGATTCTTGGGGCCGGCATAGAGGGTGAAGGTCCGTTCAATCGTCTGGCTCTTGGCCAACATCGTGGCGGGATACGTCACGTAGGTCGCCACGCCGATGGGATCGGTTTGAAGCAAACGATCCGCTTGCAGTGCGGCTTCACTGGGTTGGGGCAAGGGGATGCGGGTGCCGGTAATTTTATCCGGTTTATTCGAGGAAAGGGTCGCGAGTGCGAAAAACTGATTGTGGACGGCCGCCCAGCGGTACTCTTCGGGTGTGGCCGTGAAACTATTCCGGGCACTCGTCGGCATGCACAGAAAGCCGGGAATCGAAATCCAGCCCGCCTCATTGTGGTACTTGTCGGCGCTGAGCCAATCGACGCCGATCGCATCGCCTTTGTCATGCCCGTTCATCGGGGTCGCTGTGCCGATCGAAATATCTTGAGCCGGTAAAGCCAAATCCGTTGTGCCTCGGTTCTCAATCCGCACTTTTGCGTTCAACAAATATTCGTTGGTCGAAAGCCGAAATTCGCGAACGATGGCTAAACCATTCGGAAGAATTTTTTCCGCACGAACACCGCCGCCGCTCAAGGCCGTTAGTTCGTAATCGCCATTGCCGTCGATGCGCGATCCAATTTCGAATCCCAAAACCGGCGTGAGACCGTCCCGGTTGAGGGTCAGCAGGGCGTTGGTGTCGAGGCCCGAAGGACTGGTTCGGCACGCGATGAACGTCTTGTGCTCGACCATTTCCGCTTGTTTCAAAGCGCCCCCATGGGACGTCATCACAAAGCGGACCTTGGAGTTGGTCAGGGAGAGCAGTTTTTCGGGGCGGCGCGGGGCATCGATCGCCGTGGCGCCCGCCGTTCCGTTGGTGGGGTCTGCCGGTGACCGGGGCGCTAGCGCCGAAACCGAGGTGCCCATCGTTTCGTTGTTGCCCGATGCCGGAAGATTTCCGCTCAACTGATTCGTGCTCGGGGCCAGCACGAGTTTCGGCGGGAACACCTTGGGTGCGACGAACAAATTAACCCCCAATAAGAGGAGGACAGCGAAAATCAGAACAGTAAGGCCTTTGCGATCCATGAAACAAAAGGGGCGGAAATGAGGAGTGGGAGTCGGAGTTGGAGTGCGCCGAGTGCGTCGCGGGCCAAGGTCAGCGGTTGGCCAAGACCGGAGTGCCTGGAACGGGGTCCGGCCCGTGTCCGCCCCAAGGATGGCACCGGCAAATACGGCGGGCGGCCAATTGGGTGCCGACGAACGGACCGTGATTTTGCACGGCACCGAGTGCGTAAGCCGAACAACTCGGGACGAAACGACATCGTGCGTCGGGTCCTAAGAGCGCCACTTTTAGGGGCGATCCGAGGTAGCGATAGGTCTGGATCAATCCGAGCAAAAACCAGCGGAGCGGAATGGCGAGATGCCGAATCGCCGCGGGCCGACACGCTGGAAATGTCATACCCGAGGGTGCGAGGACGTTGCGGGTGCGGCGATCAAGGGGCCGAGGGAGCCGAGGGGGCGAGTGACACCCGAGCGACGGAGTGCTTGAAGAAAGTCACGCTCCACCGCCGCGAAATTTCGGCGGGTGATGCTTTGACGGGCAACGAGCACAATGCGCGTGGGCTGAAACAATTCGTGTTGATGGCGGCGAAACGCTTCGCGCAAGAGGCGTCGGGCGCGATTGCGATCAACGGCTCGACCGACGGCCCGGCTTGTGACGACTCCTAACTGAGTCGTCCGAATCGAGCGCGGCGAAAATGGCAGTCCAGTCGGGTGAGTCTGCCAGTTGAAAATGAGGCACCCGGCGACCTGACGCTGACCTTCGGTTTTAAGCCGAACGAAATCGCTGCTGCGTTGAAGGCGGCGCGATTTTGGGAAGGTCAACGTTCGAGGTGGCCGGGTGTCGGTACCGCCCATGGGAGGAACCGCCAGTGCGGTGGTTGCCGTAGAGCCTAGACCGGAGTCAGGCGTTTGCGCCCATTGCGGCGGCGGTTAGAAAGAATGGCACGGCCGCTCTTGGTGGCGTTGCGGGCTAGAAACCCGTGCTGACGCACCCGGCGGATCTTCGAAGGTTGATACTGACGCTTCATGGAAAATGACAAAGCCGCCCTCCGGCGGAACTCTGATCATAGGGGGTACCTCCCGGGCGTCAAGGCATCCCACGAAATTGCACGTTAATTGTCCGTTCCCCGCTCTTCGGCGGGGGCGTCTTTCCGTTCGATACGTGAGTTCCGACTTGAGCCCGTGGGTTTGGACCCGATCCAGGGTTGTGAAGGACCCGGGCCGGGCCGAGAAACTACCGGAGTTCGAGCACTATGATGAAATGGGGGCAACCTCAAAGATCTCCCGGAAGCAGTTCACCTGCTCCAGGATATAGCTCTTTGTATTTTATGGCTTGGAGGCCGATAATGGCGGCGACTCCGAGGATGTCGTGGGCATTGCTGCCCCGGGAAACATCCGCTGCGGGCCGATCCAAACCTAGAAGGATTTGGCCATAGGCATTTGCCCGGGCGATATGTTGGATGAGCTTGCTGGCAATGTTTCCGGAATTGAGGTCTGGGAAAATCAGACAATTCGCATGACCAGCCACCCGGCTTTGTGGGAGCTTGCGGGCGGCAATTTCCGCAATGAGGGCGGCGTCCACCTGCAGTTCACCGTCGAAATCGGCTTCAAAATATTCGGCGGCCGCCTTTTGCTGGGCGAGTGCCGTGGCCGCTTTGACCTTTAGAATGCTGGGGTGAGTGGAGGCACTTCCCTTGGTGGAGTAGCTCAATAAAGCCACCTTGGGGCGGGCATTCAATAGATGGAGAGCGAGCCGAGCGGTCGAAACGGCGATGTCCGCTAGTTGCTCAACCGTAGGATCTGGAATAACGCCGCAATCTCCCAAGCACAGAACCCCTCGCTCTCCAAACCGAGTGTCCTCAACTTCCATCACCATGCAGCTCGCCGCGGTCGTTGTTTTGGGCGCGACCTTAATGATTTGAAAGAGTGGGCGGAGGACACTACCGGAAATCTCGCTCGTGCCCGAGACGATGCCATCGGCTTGGCGCATCGCGACCATCATTGCCCCAAAGTAATTCGGCTTGGTCATTGCGTCGCGGGCCTCGGTCTCTTCGAGGCCTTTGCCGCGTCGGAGTAGGACAAGGCGTTTGGTGAAACTATCCAAGTCTGGGCTTTCAAGCGGATTGATGATCCGAACTCCGTCGAGCGGCACATTGAGCGCGGCGGCCGCCTCCTTCACTTGCGCCCGATCACCCAGCAGAATGGGTGCGCCCAGACGGAGCGAATGAAACTGACGGGCCGCTTGCAGCACACGGGGTTCTGTACCCTCGGGAAAGACGATCCTTTTGGGATGGCGCTGAAGTTTCTCAATTATTCCGCCGATGAATCGCATGACGCCCAACTTGAGAAGGAAAATGGGAGGAGGGAAGGGGGAAGCGTGATCAATGGAAGTGCCTCGCCGACCGCTCAAACTGGAATTCAGTCTTCAATGCGCACCGGCAGACCTCGGGCGCGCAGGTGATCCTTGACCTGTCGGACGGTAAACCTACCGAAATGAAAAATACTTGCGGCCAGAACCGCATCCGCTCGGCCGGACTCTAAGACCTCCGCCATATGTTCGAGAGTACCGGCGCCACCACTGGCGACGACCGGGACTCGGACCGCTTCGCTCACTCGGCGAGTGATCGTAATATCAAACCCTGCTTGAGTGCCGTCTGCATTGATGGAGTTGAGACCAATCTCACCCGCACCAAGTTCGACCGCCCGTTGAGCCCAGGCCACGACCTCTAGGCCGGTCGATTTTCTCCCACCCGCGACAAATACCTCCCAGCGATCTGGGCCGGTCTTTTTGGCATCGATCGACACAACGATGCACTGACTCCCATATTTTTCCGCACCGTGTCGGATAAGACTGGGTTCCGTGATTGCGCTGGAATTAATGCTGACTTTGTCGGCGCCGGCTCGGAGCATTTGTCCCATGTCTTCAATACTACGAATACCTCCGCCCACCGTGAGCGGCATGAAGCACTGGTCCGCGGCCCGTTCAATCACGTCAATCATCGAGCCGCGGCCATGGGCGCTGGCCGTAATGTCAAAAAACACCATTTCGTCCGCCCCCTGTTCGTTGTACCGAACGGCTAATTCGACTGGGTCACCTACATTGCGGAGTTCACCGGCTTCAGCGCGGCCAAATTGGATGCCGCGGGTCACCTGGCCATCATGGACATCCAAACAAGGAATAACACGCCGAGCCAACATGGAGGGGATAAGAAAAAGGCCCGCCAGCTTGGCGGGCCTTAGAGTAAATTGTTTGAGCGGAGAGGTTAGACGAGGGAGATCTTGCCGTCCGACGCTTTGAACACCTTCTTAGCGGTATAAACCAAGGTGCTGAGGGAGTTAAGGGGGTCTTTGGCGCTAAACTTGTATCCAGCACCGACCACGGCCTTGAGTAGATCTTGGCGGCTAAGGCTCTTATGGGTCTTCAAGACACTGACGACGACGTCGCGGAGCGACTCACCATTGCGAGCCCGGCGGCCACCAGCGCGAGCGCGAGCGGGTGCAGGCGCTGCCGAAGGTGCGGCGGCGGCTCGGCGGCCGGGCGGGCGGCCGGGGCGGCGTTTGCCCGATTGAGGGGTGGCCGGGGCCGCTGCGGTGACCTTCACGGCCTCAGCAGTGGATTCACCAAGAGCTTCGTTGATTTCTGCGAGGCGGGCTTCGAGTTCCGCTTTCTCGCTGACGAGACCGGTGCGGAGGGAAACATACTGCTTCAGCGTATCGTGCTTCATGCGATAAGACCTATAGGAGCTAATCTTTGATCTGACAAGGGTCTATTTATGAGAAGTGAAACTCATAGGGTCTCAGCTGAAAAAGGTAGCAGGGGTGGGAGTCATGGGTTATCGGACTCAAAGTAGCGAGGACTCTAACACACGAATCAAACCCCCAATGAACTGCCACTATGAGCAAGGCTCCCACTAGACCGATCACACTCTTCATTACGGGTACCGGGACGGGAGTGGGTAAAACGGTGCTTGCGGAGTTGTTGGTTAAACGGTTGCGAGTCAGCGGGCACTCCGTTTGCGCGTTCAAACCGATCTGTTCCGGCGGGCGAGCGGATGCGGTAATATTATGGCGAGCCCAGGGTCGCACGTTGCCGATGGAGGTCGTGAATCCTTGGTGGTTTAGAAAGCCGATTGCTCCGTTTGTCGCGGCGCGCGAAGTGGGCCAACGAGTTCTATTGTCCGCGGTTCGAACTCATATTGTTCGCTCTCGGGGGAATTCTCGAATCGTGGTGATCGAAGGTGCCGGCGGGCTGCTCAGTCCTCTCGGAGAGCGGTTTTCTTCGCGCGAGTTATTAGTGGCGATGCGGGCGGTGCCGCTCATCGTAGCCGTTAATCGTCTCGGGATGCTCAACGAAATCCTATTGACGTGGGAAGCCCTCCCGGTATCAGAGCGGCGGCTCGCGCAGGTGGTCGTGTTTGCTGCCTCCGATCCGGATGAATCCAGCACCACCAATGTGCCCATTCTAGGAGAATTATTGCCACCGGAAAGGATCCACCTTCTGCCGTACGGATTGGTTTCCAAAGGTTTTCGACTCCGGGGCCCGGCGAAGCGCACCGTGGATACCCTCCTCGCTGCGATCGGAATAGAATAGATGACCGGTGACGCAGTCACGGAGCCGAGTGGTAGAGTGGTAGAGTGGTAGAGTGGTAGAGATAGCAAACTCGATCCGGCCGAAATAGGGGGGCGAGCGATCCAGGAAGCAGCGAATTAGATTGGAAGAAAAGGAACAGCGATTGACCCGAGCTGCTCCCGAACCCGGGGCGTTCACCCGGAGCAGGGCGTCCCGAGGGTTGGCACGACTCGCGCATCTCATCCTTCTAAACGCTTCGGATTGGGCACGGAGCCCAATGTCCGCCATGGTCTGCTCAATGAAAGAACGGTTTCGGGTCGATCAATTACTTTCCCGTTTCGGCTATTGCAGCCGGAGCGAAGCCCGCTTTTGGGTTCGAGGCGGACGCGTGATGGCCGCGGGCGAGGTCGTGAAACAAGCGGATCAAAAAGTCGTCCCGGCCGACGTCTTCATCGATGGCCAACCCGTCGATCATCCCCACGGCCTCTTAGTGGTGCTCAATAAACCGGCTGGGTGCGTTTGTTCTACGGACGAACGGGAGGGAGCCAACGTTTTTGCGCTCGTCCCTCCGCGATGGCAACGCCGAAATCCCGCCATCACCACCATTGGGCGCTTGGATAAGGATACGACCGGCGTGTTGCTGTTGACCGATCAAGGCGAATTGGTTCAACGCTGGACATCGCCCAAACATAAGGTGCCGAAAGTCTATGAGGTCACCCTGGACAAAGCGCCGGCGCCGGAGTTGGTCGCACTTTTTGCTTCGGGCTCGATGCGTCTCGAGGGCGAGGAGAAGCCCTGCGCACCCGCTGGATTGGAACCTGGGGAAGGGGTGACGGTGCGCCTCACACTCACCGAGGGGCGTTTTCACCAAGTAAAACGGATGTTTGCTCTGAACGGCTACCTGGTGACGGCCTTGCATCGGTCCCGCTTTGGTGAGTTTACAGCCGAGGGTCTCCCTCCCGGCGCTTGGCGGATCGCATCGCTCCCCGGGGCCTTGTCAGTGGCGGGTCTCGGGGGCACCGAATGAGCCGCGCGGGGGCAGTCGGTAGCGACGATTCATATAGAGGTCATCACCGACTTGAAAGAGGGCGGTCGCCTCCCGCCGCAATCGTTCACTCAACGCATCGACCGTATCGGTCCTTTGCATTTGGCCGGTTTTTGGATTGCCGACAAAATACTCAATTTTCTTATTGAGATTGAAGATCACCAAATGTTCGTCGCGGTAAATGCCCACGGAGCGATTGTGGTGCAGGAGCACGCGACTAGTCCCTTCGGGTTGTCGCAGCAGATCTTGCCCGAAAAAGGTGGTATCGTAGGGACGCCCGATGAGTCCGAGCAGAGTCGGGCTGAGATCGAGTTGGCAAGCCAATTTGCTGACTCGGCGCGGGGCTGGGACGACGGCCGGCCCCACCACGATAAATGGCACTTCATAGCTGCGGATGGGAATCGTTTGACTCCCATAGACTCGTGCCCCGTGATCCCCGGCCACGCAGAAGACGGTATTAGTCCAAAACGGTTCTTTACGGGCTTGATCAAAAAAACGACCGAGGGCGTAGTCCGAGTACTTCACGGCATGATCCCGGGTTCGATCCAGCGGGTTTTCAGGAATTCTCCCGGGCGGATAGGTGAAGGGCTTATGATTCGAAACCGACATCGTGGTGATGAAAAAGGGCGTGCGCGCGGCGTTTTTCTGGCGGGCTTCCGCAAGGACCCGGTCGTATAGATCCTCGTTGCACACCCCCCAAACGGTGGTGAAGGCGGGCTGGGCGAAGTCTTTCAGTTCGAGCAGATGTTGCCAGCCGTTTTTTAGGGCGAACCCACCGGTGCCATCGAAGGAACCGCGCCCCGCATAGATAAAGGTTGTATCATAGCCGTCCCGGCCGAGTAATGCCGCCAGAGTTTCTACGTTTTCCGTACGATCACGGGCGACGATGGAATCACCGGGTAACGGCGGAAAACTAGCGTATGCGGCTTCATAACCCCGAATCGTCCGATTGCCATCCGCATAAAAATTGTCAAATAGTAAGGCGTCGTGCGTGATAAGTTCGTCGAGGCGCGGAGTCAGAGACGCGCCGGGGCGACCGAGGGTTCCAAAGAATTCCGACCCGAGACTTTCTTCAAACAGGAAAATGACGTTGAGGCGGGGTCGATTGGTATCGCCAGGGACGTGTCGCAGTAGACTATTGGTAGGCCCGAAGAAGTCGATTCCCGGACGGGCGACGGCGGCGCGAGCCTCGACGTAGGCCGCCGCGGGGTCGATGGTTGGATAAAAATGGGCGTAATCCAGATTGCGCGTGGCCACGGCTGCGAAGGCGGAGAGGAAGGTATTATTGGCGATTTCGTTCAGGGCGCGTTCGCGACTAAACCGCGGATCATACAGTTGAAGGCTGCCAAGGCCCAGGAGCGTGAGCGCCGTCCAGGTGGCCCCCAGCGGAATCTGGCGAGATTCATGGGTCAGTTCACGACGTCGGACAAAGCGGGCGCTGAACCAGGCAATCGTGGTCGCGAGGGCAAGGCACACCGCTACGACGAGTGGGACGGGATAGGCTTCCCAGATATTGACAAAAACTTCGTGAGGATAGATGAGGTAGTCGATCGCTACGGGATTGAACCGGGATTGGTATTCCTCGAAAAAAAAGCCTTCCGCCACGTGGATGAAAACGAGTGTGAGCCAGACTGCGATACCGATTCCGAAGCCGATTCGTCGGAACCATCGATTGGCCCAACGCTGAGGTGAGAGGAGGCTAACGATCCAAACGGTTGGAAGCAGAACGCAGAGGGTGGCGACAATATCAAGATGGGTGCCGACGACAAAGGCGTGGAGGTGATCGAGCAGGCCAACTTTTTGGCCGGGGCCGAGGAAGATTTCCAAGGCCAATCGGAGACAGAACGCGAGGACGAGGAACCCGGTGAATTGGGTGAGCACGAACGCCGTGCGACCATTGCGCCAGCGCGGAAACTTCATGCGACGTGGAGGCGGGCGTTCGCGGCGGGTGCAGGAGGTGTAAGACGCGAGCGACGGGATAGGTTCGACGGAATTTGTCGCGGACGTGGCGGACGTGGTGGCGTGAGAAGTGCTCGGATGTACACGGAAGTTAGCTTAGGAGAGTTTGAATTTGGATCGAGCTATTTTGTGGGCGCGGTCGGTGCCCGGAGTTCGGCTTCTAAGATCGGTCGGGTATTAGTGCTCGTTTGCGGAAGGGGTTTCTTGATTCCGTTTTGAAGCATTGTGGCCCCCTTGGTTTCGGTGCCGAAGAGTCCGCGTCGAATAAAATCCATACGCCGTGCGATACTCAATTCTTCTCTCAGTTTCTTGACCTGTTCTCTCAGCACCGAAAGATCGGCAAATTTTCGTTCCAGGTCCGACTTCTCAACCAAAAGACGTTTGAGTTCGTTTTTGAGGTAGTTCCGATCTCCTTCGCTCGTCGCCAGTTTTCGTTCCGTCTCCCGAATTTTGCCGGAGAGCGAGTCCATTTGCCCGGTCAAATCGTTCATTTTTTTGCCGAGTTCATCCTTCTCATTTTCCAAACCGGTGATGTGGTGATCGCGTTTTTCGATTTCCGCTCGGGCGGCGGCGGCGGCCATTTTGGCCTCGGCCTCCGTGCGATTCAACTCGGTTGCCACAAACGTCCAACGGTTAGAATAGACCCCGAGTTCATCCATCTTGGCGGTGAGATCCGTGTTCAGTCGGGCGCTTATTTTTTGTTCTTCCGTCAGCTTTTGCGCGACCGTGAACCATTCGTTGGAGAGGGTGCTCGCGTTGAGGGCTGCTGCCACCCGATCCGCCGAGGCCTGTTGATCGGTGCGATAAAGCCAAATGCCGAGCCCGGCGCTTACAACGAAAAATACCGCGGCAAGGACCTTCATATTCATAGTTTAAGCTGCTCAAATCTATCCGGAACGGCAAGCGCTCATCCTGAGTACTTCGACCAGACGCTTGCAGGCAGACGGACTACCGATACAGTGCCTTCATGGAAATCCCCGATCGGGCGGGTGTCATGGTTTTGTCTGGTGCCTGCCTCTTTCCGCAGGCCTTGCTCCCTTTGTTCATTTTTGAACCGAGGTATCGGCAGATGCTGTCCGCATCGCTCGACGGCCATCGCATGTTCGTGATCGCCATGGCGCGTCCCGAATCGACTCGCGAGACCCCGTTGCCGGTGGCGGGCTTGGGGTTGGTCCGCGCGTCGGTGGAGAATGATGACGGAACCTCCAACCTCGTGGTCCAAGGTTTGTCCCGCGTACGGCTCGGGAAGGTGATTCGTTATAAGCCGTTTCGCATCATGCAAATTGAGCCGATGCTGACGGACACCGCGCCGAGCCTCCTGTTAACCGCGTTGGAAGCTCGGGTGCTCGACCTCGTCGAGGCCCGCTTGCAGCAAGGGGCGGTGACTTCGCTCTCCTTGCTCGCCCAAGCTGCCGCGGGAGTAACGCCGCCGATGGAGGGCGATCTGAGCGACAAAATATCAGTGGAAAGCTGTTTGAAATCACTGCGGTTGCTGGATAACCCCAGTCTTTTGGCGGATTTGGTCGCCTTGATGCTACTGTCCAATCCTCTCGCCCGACAAGTCATATTGCAGACCGTGGAGGTGGAAGAGCGCCTCAAGCAGCTCGTTCGGTTCTTATTGGCGGAGGTTGCGCATGGCCGCCAAGAAGGGAGAGGGAGTGAGGGGTAAACGGATGGGTTGACGGTTGGCTTGACGAACGCCCCAGGACATCCGCCACTATAGGCACTGACAACATGATATGAAGCCTATGCGATTGAGCCACATCCTCCGAACCTCTGCGTGGGCCCTAAGTTTGTTGACGGTTGAATTTTTGCGTGCTGCGGAGCCCACGACGACGCCCGTAGCACCTCCGCCGCCGGTCGCTCGCTTTGCCGATCCGCGCCTCGAAGCGGCGGTGCGGCACCAAGTGCTCGCCAAACGAACCAACTCCGAGCCGCTGACGGCGGATGAATTAGCGACCGTCGCTTTTCTCGAGGCTCCCGGGCGCGGGATCACGAACTTGACCGGGCTCGAGCACTGCACCGGGTTGGCCTCCGCCAGCCTTTCCGGTAATGCCCTCACGGACCTGGGACCGCTGCGCGGGCTCAAGCTCCTCCAGTATCTCGACTTAGCGACGAATAGAATCCGCGACCTGACTCCATTGGGTACACTCACCGGCTTGCAGTACTTGCAACTTGAACAAAATCAAGTGACCGACCTGACACCGCTCGCCGGAGCAACCAATCTAACCTCGCTGTACCTCTCGGCGAATCGGCTTCGTGTTTTGTCGCCCGTTACGAATTTGGCCCGCCTCGGCACCTTGACCGTGACCCGAAACCAGCTGAATTCTTTGGTTGGAGTGGATCGTTTGCCTCGATTGCATTCTCTGTCGGCGGCCGGAAATCAGATCAAGGATCTCACTCCGTTGTCTCACCTGCATCACCTCAATTGGCTGGATCTGGAGCGTAATCGGATTCGTGAAATTGGACCGTTGTATGTCGCGGCTACGAATGATTTGGCCGGCCGCGGCGATTGGGCGCCGTTTTTCCGAATCCGGCTTAAGGGCAATCCGCTTTCCTCCAAGTCCGAAAAACAAGTTACCAGTCTTCGTCAAGCGGGCGTGCCGGTTGAACGCTGAATCCAGAAGCCCGGATGGCCGAACAGGGGATCGTCAGGGCGGTTTCTAGTTTGAACCTGGGTTGAATTCGGGACGGGGTTGGTCGTCGGTTTGACCTGCGGACAACCACCCGCATATTTATCATCCATGAAAAAATTGAAGGTATTCGCTACGACTATGCTCGTTTCCCTCACCGCCCTGGCTGCCGCCGCTCCGGCGATTATAGAGATTCCGCTCAAAGACATCGAAGGTAAAGACACGAGTCTGAAAGCGTTCAAAGGCAAGGTCGTATTGCTCGTCAACGTGGCCTCGAAGTGCGGTCTTACCCCGCAATACACGGCCCTCGAAGCCACCTACAGAAAGTATCAGAAGCAGGGATTGGTCATCGTTGGCATTCCGTGCAATGACTTCGGCTCTCAGGAACCGGGAACTGCGGATGAAATCAAAACGTTTTGCTCTACCAAATATGACGTGACTTTTCCGCTCATGGGCAAGCTGCATGTGAAGGGAACGGAACAGCATCCGTTGTACGCCGCGCTCACGGGTGCCAACGCCAAGTTTCCTGGTGAAATTAAGTGGAATTTCGGGAAGTTTTTGATTGGCCGCAATGGCGAGTTGCTGAGCCGTTTTGAACCCAAAACCACTCCGGACGATCCCACGGTGACGGCGGCGATCGAAGCGGCGCTTCAGGTGAAGCAGTAGTTTTCGGAGGCTATCCGGGCTAGCGGCCGGGACGTTGGATGTTCTGCACCGAAACGGACGCAAGAAAAAAAAGCATGAGCAAGTTACCGACCTGTGAGATCCCGTGCCACTGACGGAATTCGCTCGCGGCTGTTTCCTGGATCTGAAGGGGTTGCGCTGGATCATACTTGATCCGGTGCAATTCTCGGAGTTTAGGATGCAACCAAATACCAGCGAGAAGTGCGCCGATAGCCAGGATGGCCCACATCAAACGTTCAAGCCGTGTCCAGTTCCAGCCTGCGCCCCACCGGGCGGTCAGTCCGATGGCGAGTAACCCGAGTTGAACCCCGAAAAATCGGCCCAAAATGCTTTGAGCCACATGACCCACTTCCGGCGCGGGCAGGGCCGATTTAATGGTGGGACTGAACACCACCGGGATGGCTATCAGCGAAATCGCCAAACCGGCACCCAGCCAGAGGACTGGGATCAGGCGAGCCAGCAGCGTGCACCAACGTGACATGAGCCAAACCTAGCAGACTCTTTGGGGAAAACTCGTGAAACTAGTCCGAACGTTCGGACGGACGCGCTCCCGTAAGTTGCCTACTCTGCCCAAAATAGCCAGCAAGGTGGACTTACCACCACCGGATGAGCCAGCCCTGGAAAGTTGGAGGAGACGGAGGCGCGGCCGAGTCATCGAGGGACCTAACTCCGGAATTGTGCCCAGCGAGTAGCTGCCGTCGACCTCGGCAAAAAAAGGGCAAAATGGGCATGATTGAAGAAAATCAACCACAACTTTGAAATCTTCGATCCAGTCGACTTCCCTGCCACCCTCTCGCAGCACCTGCCGGACCCGGGAGTTCAACGATCGCAAGACCGCCCCAACCCCCTAACGCCCACTCAAAGCCAGCCCGTTGCGCCAACATCGGTCGCGAATGATCGCCGAAGCAAAAACGTATTGAGAAACACTTGCGCGCCTCAAAACCGGACTCAACATCACCTGAAATGAACACCGTTGCGAAACCGATTATCCCTTTCTGCGGAGCGTCGATAATTCAAATTCCTATCAGCTGGTCGGTCGCGGAAAGGTGTCCCGGAATTTGCGATTCAATTCATTTTTTGATCTCCGTTGCCAAACTTCTTCCTCTATGAAAAGCCACCGCTCTGCTCCCGCCACCCGCTCGGGTTTCACGTTGATTGAATTACTCGTCGTGATTGCAATTATCGCGATTTTGGCGGGCATGCTTCTGCCCGCACTCGCTAAGGCCAAACAAAAGGCCACCGGAGCGGTATGTATTTCTAACATGAAACAACTGATCTTGGGTGTTCATGTCTACGGTTCGGATTTCAACGACGCTTTACCCGATGCCAGTGGTATGAATGCCGGGGGCTATTGGGTCGGGCCCACGCCCGCTATCGCCGCCGGAATTTCCCAGACAGAAGCATTTAACCGAGTCCGCAAAGGACTCACCAACGGACCTTTATGGAAGTATTGCTCCGCGTTTGGTGCCTATCATTGCCCCGGCGATCTGCGAACTAAAAACCGTAAGCCCGGCAAAGGTTGGGCCTACGACAGCTATTCAAAATCCGACCCAATGGGTCTCAACGGTGGTTGGCTTGATAAGAAACTCGACTTTGCCCGGATAGCCGACGTGCCCAACCCAAGCGACACTTTTGTTTTCGTCGAAGAATCAGACCCCCGTGACTATGAGAATGGGACTTGGGCGTTCAACGTCCCCCCCGGCTGGGTGGATACCTTCGCTATTTTCCACGGAAACTGGAGTACCTTCGCCATGACTGATGGTCATGCAGAGGGCCATAAATGGACGGACCAAGCGACGATTAAAGCGGCCAAAGATTCGGCGGAAGGCGTCAGTAGTTTCTTCTGGTCCGGAGGGACCGCCAAGAATTTGGATTTCGTCTGGGTCGCCAATCATTACCAATACGTTGGCTGGAAGCAGTATCCGTAATACCCGTGGGCTCTTCCTCGAAATCTTCCGGTCTCAGGCTATTTATAATGCAATCAAAAAAACGGATGGAAGCCTGCTGAACTCAGCTCTCCTCGCCGCGACGAAGAGTTTTCTACATCCGATATTGAAATTGAAGGCCCTCCCTCCAGGTTCCGTTTTGGCCCGCTCAGCGGCTTTGTGTATCGTAAGTTTGGCGCAAATTGCCGGAGTTCGCGCTCACGAATGTGGCCCGTCAATCATTCACCTCCAAGTCGGTGAGACGTGTCCTTGGCAGATTACTTCCGACCATCCGGAAGGCACCTCCATCTATTCTCACCAACTGGTCGGCTCGCCCGTCGCCGCGGCGGTCACGCCGCTCAAGCCATTCCAGACGCGGCACGGCGCCTTCACCATCACGGGCAAAGCGCCGGGAACAAACTTCCTCATCGTAAACTGGAAAGATGGAGATCAGTCCGGACGGAACCACGGTTAACTATCAGAGTGGGATGAATGTGGCCGTCGGGGACAAGCAGGATCGGGATACGATCCAGAACAACTTTGCCGGACAACCGAACACGACGGTTCGTACTGTGGGCGGGGAAGGGAGCGAGTCAGATCCATTGAAAGGTCCGGATGGCTGGGATTTTCCGGGCACCCGCGAGGGCTTGCGCCGTGCAATTGACGAAGCGGGTGAAGCGATTCGGAAGTCTCCCAATCCAGAATTGGAACAATTCATCCTGTTTGTCGGCGATCACGGAATGCCCGGACGCGCCGACACGGCGCCCGCGCGGGTCAACGCCAATGCCCGGTCCGAAACGCGCGTCGCGGACAACTTCATGCCGCTCGGCCAGGACGATCCGCTCATCGATGACATGCTGGAGACGGCAGGGCGAGCGACATTCTACAATCTCCCTGCAATCGAAAAAAGAACCGCGGATGAACGCAGATGAACGCGGATAAGAAAAACGGCGAACTGTCCCCATCTGCGTGCATCCGTGTACATCCGCGGTTCAAGGTTTTCACTGACGGACCGCGGTTGTGTCCCGTGCTTTTGACGGGATCAACCGCAGAAACCTCCATCTATTTCAGCGCATCGTATTAACACCGGTCTCCCGTCGTTGTCGGTTCCCTCTCCTGGGGGAGACGGCAGGGCGAGCGACATTCTATATTTTCCCTGCAATCGAAAAGAAACGCGGATGAACGCAGATGAACG
>JAYVTS010000224.1:0-7152 GCA_043788645.1 Verrucomicrobiota bacterium | reverse complement strand
AGGGCTTTAGCTGGAAGAGCTGGAAGAAAATCCAGCGGAAGAACACGGAATTTCAAACCGCCCCTTTTCCACCACTTTCATTTCGCCGCTGACACCGAGAGCCTGATTCTTCGCGAGGACGATCTGCTTGGCCGCGTCGCGGTCAGCGGCGCCGAGGCTGATGCGTTTACCCGTGCTGGTGTCCACGCAATAGAGGGTGTGTCCCCGGGAACCGCGGGTGATGAGTCGGAATCGTGTCTTCATGCGATCATGGCTAGAACGCAGAATAAACCGACCGTTTCCGAACCGTGAGCGGGCACATGGCGTGCCCGCCTCGGTAGTACTGGAGTACTCGCCGAGCGGTGAAATTGGTGTCCGTTTTGGTGTCCGTTGGGACAACCTGCCTCCGCAACTAACTGCTACAGTTGCAGTTATGATTGGAGGCGAGGGTCGGAATCGAACCGACGATGCAGCTTTTGCAGAGCCGTGCCTTACCACTTGGCTACCCCGCCACCCAGTGCGACAACAACCAAGCTCACTCCCCCGTCACCAGCAAGCAGATTTGACCCGTTTACCACTTACCACCCCGGCGTCCCCAAAACCCTAAGTCACCAGCCTTTACACCAGGCGTTCTCCCCGCAAAATCGCCCCGCCGCATACCCGGCACTTAATTCATGGCAAAAATCATCGCTGAAATGGCCGTCGAATCCACCAAGATGGAGTTGCCCGACGTCAAAACAGTCCGCTTCCAGTGGCCTCTAAACTACGAGCCGGACTTCAAAACCGGCCAGTTCATCACCGTTTATTGGCCTCATAAAACCAAATATAAACGGGCTTACTCCCTCAGCTCTTCTGCACTCGACCGCGGCCACTTCGAAGTCACTGTCAAACGCGATGGCAAAATGGGCACCAGTATCGTCGATTGGATCGAGGCCGGAGACAAAATGTTCGTGATCCCGCCCACCGGAAAATTCCTGCCCGCTTTCGATCCGCCCGGAAAACACTTGATTTGCGTTGCGGGCGGATCCGGCGTAACCCCCTTCCGCGGATTTGTCCGCGAAGCCACCGCCCGGAATCTTGATACCCAAATTACGATTCTTTATACCGTGCGGACCACGACCGACATTATCTTCGCAGATGAATTTCGGGAACTCGAAGCCAAAAATACGCAGGTAAAATTCCATGTCACCTGCACGCGTCTCACCCCAGAGGACCCGTGGACCGGCCGACGCGGGCGGATCACGCCCGATTGGGTGAAAAGCTTTGTCACAGACCCCGCTCAAACGGTTTTCTACGCCTGCGGCACCAACGACATGGTGAACGCCGTCGAACACCTCGTGCTCCACGACCTCGGCCTGCCGAAGGAGCAAATGAAGCTCGAGAAATGGGGTTAAACTCGATGGAAAATCAGCCAGTGAGGATGCCGACAATTCATCCCGTCAATCTTGTTCATCTTGTCCTAAAATTTTCTGAAGCCGAGAAAATTCCCTCCTCCTTTCCAGGCCTCTGGTCCGATTGAGAATTGCCGAAACCTAAGACTTGGCCTAACATCTGACTTACAAAGTTCGGTCGAGAATTAAAGTAAGTCGAATCAGGTTTTCCCTGGCTTCATCTTCGTCCGCACTCTGCCAATTTATTACTTGTGGAATCGGCCGCGAACAGTTTGAAAGATCCGGAACTTCAGGTTCGGCTCCGGGCGGTGGCTGGCTGGATGGAGTTGGGCATGCCAGCGGACGGTCTCGACGAACTCGAAGGGCTACCCGATGACTTAAAGGATCATCCGGAGTTGCTCAAGCTACGCTTTAACATTCTGCGCCCCTTGCGGCGATTTTCCGAAGCTCTCAACACGGCGGAACGATTGACCACCACAGCGCCCGGTGACAAGTGGAGCTGGCTTTATCGGTCGCACGCTTTGCATTGGCTCGGGCGCTCGGGCGAGGCGTATACCCGACTCCAGCCCCTGCGCGGGAGGTTCCCGACTTCGTTTGAGCTGCCTTACGATCTCGCCTGTTACTGCGCTCAGACTGGCCGAATTGATGAGGCCAGAGTACTGATCAAGGAATCCATTTCACTTAGCGGACGAAAGGAAATGGACGTCCTCACAATGGCTGGCCAGGATCCAGATCTTCAGCCTCTTTGGCCCGAGCTGAGACCCGACGCGGGTTGATCGAGGTCGTGTTCCCGTTCGCTAGGGCTACCGTCATGACAGTGCAGACACGTTCGCCAATGATCCGATTTTTCTTAGGGCGGGCCACCGCAGGAATTATTTTTGGCGTCGGACTCCACCTCTGTGCGGCCACACCGCCCCCGTTCGATCCAAGTCAGTTTCAACTCGATCCTCAACTCGAAATCACCCGCTGGGCAGCGGAACCGGATGTCGTCGATCCGGTGGCGCTTTGCTTCGATGAAGCGGGGCGAGCGTACGTCGCTGAATGCCGTGACTACCCCTACGGCGCCGGGCCCAACGGCGCCGTCGGTTCCACGATCCGACTCCTCGAAGACCTTGATGGCGATGGCAAACCAGATCGAGTCACTCTTTTCGCCGAAGGATTGAGCTACGTCACCAGTGTGACTCCTTGGCGAGGGGGGGTATTGGTCGCCGCTCCTCCCGAAATCTTGTTCTTGAAAGACACCAACGGCGACGGACGTGCCGACGTCCGCGAAGTGGTGCTCACCGGATTCAAGCGCGGCGTCAGCGATTCCCTGGTGAACGGACTGCGCCTCCATTTGGATGGCCGCATTCATGGGGCTAACGGCGGCAACAATGGAATTATCGCGTCACCCAAGTGGTCCGAAACGCTCAAGGCGGACGGGCCGATTGACCTGCGCGATCACGATTTCTCATTCAACCCAGACACCGGGGATTTGGCGCTCACTCGACGGACGGGGGGTGGTTTCGGCCAAGTCTTTGACGAATTCGGCCACGCTTTCACGACCTATAACATTAATCACATTCAATACTGCTATCTCCCTCGTCGTTATGTGGAACGGCAATCGGGTTTGCCGACCGATCACCTGACCGTCGGCATTTCCGACCACGGAGAAATGAGTCCGATTTTTCCGATCAGCATCGCCCAAACTCGCCCTAATCATCCCGAACAATCCGGCCATTTCAGCGCCGCGGGCGGGATGGGTTATCTCAATTCCCCCAATTGGCCACTTGAATTTTCAGGCTCGGTCTTTGTCTGTGATGTCGTTGGCAATATTGTCCATCGCGACTTGATCCGAGAGGTTCCAGGTGGCTGGCTGGCCACTCGGAGTACTAACGAATTAGAGCGCGAATTTCTGGGCTCTCGCGATCCAAATTTTCGCCCCGTCGCTCTCGAAAATGGACCCGATGGCGCACTCTATTTGCTCGCCTTGCAACGTGAAGTCATTGAGCACCCAGACTATATCCCGGCGCCGATGCGTCAGAAGCTGGATCTCCGGGCGGGCGCAGATCGCGGCCGGATTTACCGGATCACGCCCCGCGCTGGACTCAATCCAGTCAAGCCCCGCCTGGCCCAGATGAAAAACGCGGAACTCGTTCCGCTTTTGGCCCATGACGAAATCTGGTGGCGGATGGCGGCGCAACGGTTGTTGATCGAACGTCAGGCCACCGACGTCGCGGGCCAAATTCGGGTGCTCGCTCGCGATCCACGCTCGGCCCTGGGCCGAATTCATGCGCTGTGGACCCTTCAAAACCTCGGGTCGATACTCCCGGGTGACGTGACGAACGCGCTCGACGATGGAAACGCGGGGGTGCGCGAAAATGGACTCCTTCTCTCCGAACCCCTCCTCACCGAGAATGCGAATGTCGTCCAAAAAGTGGTCTTGCTGCTCAATGACCGCTCGGCACAGGTCCGCTATCAATGCCTATTAACCATGGGACTCGTGTCCAGTCCAATGACGGTGAGCGCGGTGTCCGATCAACTTTATCGGTATCCAGACAACCCCCGAGTACGGATCGCCGTGCTCATCGCGCTGCATCCCACGGCGCTGGCGGCTTTGGTGCAAAATACGCTTCGCATTCACGATTGCGGCATGGCAAAATCCGGACCCTGGCCCCCCTTCTTTCGCGAGTACTCGGAGGTGATGGGTGCTCGGGCCGAGAGTCGCCCCAAAGACCTGACCGCGACGCTCAAGCGGCTCGCGACTGGACTCAGTGAAAACGTGCGAATGGCGGTTCTTGCAGGGTTCGTGGCGGGCCTCGAACGGAGTGGGAGCCCGCCCGCACTGACGGGCGCAGCCGCGGATCTCGCTGACCTAGCGACCGGTGCTCCGGCCGCTCGACTGCCGGTGCTCTGGAAACTCGCGCGTCTATGCGGACTCCCCGATAGCGCCCCCCTCTTGGCCGCCTTACCTCGCGCCCGAACTAAGGCTGCTCAACTCGGAACCGTGGTGCTCGAACGTCGGGCTCATTTGGCCCTCTTAGAATTCGATCCCACTCCGGAGGCCACTTCGATCCTGCTGAATTGCCTCGTCGGCACTGAACTGCCGGAAATCCAAGACGCAGCCGTCACCGCCCTGCGTCGTCGTACGGACCCGGGTCTTGGAACCGAACTAGTCAATCATTGGCGCGCCCTCGCCCCGACCGTTCGCGGCCGAGTGATCCAGCTTCTCCTCGACCGATCTGCGTTTCACGCGCCGCTCGTCGCCGCGTGGGAAGCCGGCACTTTGACGGTCGGCGAATTCAATCTCGATCTCGAACAACGTCGCCGACTCTTGAACACCGGCACTGCCGAATTGCGAACGCGAGCGCAAAAATTCCTCGGGGATGGCGAATACGCAAATCGAGCGGGGATCGTCAGTGAATGGCTCACCAAATTGCCCCCCACGGGCAATCCGGAATCTGGGCGGATACTTTTTGAATCGGATTGCGCCAAATGCCATCGGTGCGGCGTGATCGGCAAGAGCGTCGGCCCAGAACTCTCGGCGGTTGCGCACCGCAGTGCGGAAGATTTACTCGCCAATATTCTCGACCCTAATATGGCGGTTAACCCTGGATTTATCACTTATACGGTGGAGACTCGCGAGGGCGACCCTCAGACCGGTCTCTTGCTCGCGCAGAACTCAACAACCGTCACGCTGGTGCAAGCGGATGAACAGTTTGTGGCGATCCCGCGCAAAGACATCACCAAACTAGAGAGTACGGGCCGATCCCTCATGCCGGAAGGATTGGAACAAGGCAAGACTCCCCAAAACCTACGCGACCTCATCGCTTTTTTGCAAGCGAAGCACTAAATCAACGCGCTCACGCTCACGGCCGCAGCGTTCGTACCGCCTCGATTTTTGCCACCAACCATTGGCCTTCTTTGGATTTCCTCAGCGTCACATTGAATTCTTGTCCCGCAAAATCCACACCCGCCCACCCGGTGGTCGCGGAAGCGGTCAAGGCCACACGAGCCTCGTTGACTCCGTTTCCAATGGCCTCGACCGCAATGTCGTACACGGTCACGTCGCAACTGAATAGTCGGCTGAAGGCCGCTTGAGCCATCAACTGTAATTCACTCCGCCCACTGACCGGTGGAACCTGAGACACGACCTGGTCCACGCTGACCATCGCGTCGTCCGTCAGGCGCCCCATCAGACGATTCACTTTGGTTATTTTAGAAAAATTGCCCGTATTAGTCGAAAAACTGACATCCGCGGCTAATCCGCGAAGGGTTCGCCGAATCTTTGCTTCGTCACTAAAATAAGTCACTCGCAACCAAACCAAGCCCACGATCACAAGAGCCAGTCCGCCGAACCCGATAATCTTTCCTTTCATTTTAAGCCCGCGAGGACTGAAAACCTCGCTTTTGCGTTCGTTGCGTTCCCGCGCGGCGATTCATTTAACGATTCGACCGAGGATCCGAATCCTCCGCACGCGACCAAATTCGTGATCTTTCATCGGCATCGAACGATTGTCGCCAATGACCAAGTACTCATCCTGCTCCAACTTTACCGCCTCATAATTCCAAGGAGCTGGCGTGTTTTTCATATAAGGTTCATCGAGCGCAATACCGTCGATTTTCACCGTACCCAGGTCGATCTGCACCGTCTCACCGGGGAGTGCGATAATACGTTTCAGGAGCAAGACTTGTTCACCGGTGGTTTTGACGGCCACGATATCGCCCCGGAGCGGTTCGCCGAAGCGGTAGGCTAGCCGATTTACCCACAACTTTTGGCCTTCCTTGTAAGTGGGCTCCATGCTGACCCTTTTCACTTCAATACGGCGAATGGAAATTTGGTACAGAAACAAAACCAGCAAGACCGTGATTGACAGTCGAATCGCAGTGAATGCTGGATTTCGCCCGATGATCATCACTCGCCACCACGGAGGGGTGGATTCAATTTCGTAGTCACTCATGTCCGCTGGGAGAATTCAAAATTTAACGCGTCGGTGAGCTTAGACGCCGGAAATAAATAAAGGTAGCAACTTCGCCTGATCTTTTGTCCAGGGCCTTCACTGCTCATTCGCTACTCTGGACTTGCCAAGGGAGTACCTCTGCGGCGTAATCTGTTTCGTGGCTCGCCCCGACTCGTACCTCCAATGTGCGAGTGAACCTTGGGATCTCCAGGTTCATGCGGCGGCGGCACCCACTGGCGCCATGCGCCCCTCCTTCCATGCCAAATGACCCGCAAGAACCCGTCCGCTGCAAGGTCTTACTCATTGAGGATGAACGACGTGGCGCCCTGGAACTCAAGTGCCAGCTAGAAAGTCACGGCTTAGCCGTTTGCGCCGTTGCCCCGACCGGCGGAGCAGCGGTCGGCTTGGCCCAAAAGTTTCAACCCGATGTCATCGTCATGGACACGATTCTAAGCGGTGGCGAGGACGGTATCGCCGTCGCCCACGACTTGCGTCGGCAGGTGGAACTTCCCGTCATTTTTGTGACCTCCAATACGGATTCGCTCACCCTGGCGCAGGCCAAGTTGGCGCTACCGTTTGGCTACCTTTTCAAACCGTTTGAAATAGGCCAGCTTAGGGCAAGCATCGAGATAGCGGTGGCCCGGCATCAAGCCGACTTACGTGAAACCGCTGACCGTCGACAGCATAGAAAACCTCTCCAAGCACAGGCCAGCTTACTGGATCAAACCCGCGATGCCGTGATTGTCCACGAAATCGATGGACCCATTACCCATTGGAGCGCTGGCGCCGAAAGAATTTACGGCTGGTCCGCCGACGAAGCCCTAGGGCGTCTGGCCTCCGAG
>JAYVTS010000223.1:0-8113 GCA_043788645.1 Verrucomicrobiota bacterium | reverse complement strand
CGTGTCCATGACCGAGTGACAAAAGAGAAATGGCCCCGGGACCCGTTCGCGGTGCATCACGGATCGATTGCGAAGGAATTGCGCGAAGAGACTGAGGCGGCGTTGAAAAGCGGCGTGCCGACGACCGCCATTTGCTCCAGCACGCTGGAAATGGGAATCGACCTCGGTTCAGTGCGTGCCGTCGGGCAAATTGACCCGCCGTGGACGGTCACTTCCCTCGTTCAACGGCTCGGACGTTCGGGTCGTCGGGACGGTGAGTCGGCGATCATGCGACTCTACGTCCGGGAGGAATCGCCCCATGCGTGCAGTCGCCTCTGTGATCTGTTATTCCCGGACCTACTCCGGGGCATTGCGTTGACGCAGTTGATGCTCGCGAAGTGGTTAGAACCGGGCGATTCGAGCCGAACGCATCTCAGCACGTTGGTTCATCAAATCTTGAGTTTTCTAAAACAGACGGGCGGAATGGTCGCGGCGCAATTGCATCAATCCCTCGTGCTCGAGGGTCCGTTCCGCGCCGTATCTCCAGTGGACTTCGGTCTTATACTGCGAGGATTGGCGGCCAAAGAGGTCCTCGAACAAATACCGACGGGTGAACTGATCCTTGCTCCCGCGGGTGAACGGATCACCTCGGCGTACGATTTCTATGCCGCCTTCAAGGGAAGCGAACTGTTCACCGTCCGCCATAACAAAACGGAGATCGGCGAGTTACCTCTCGAAGCCTTGCCGCCTCCGGGACATCTCGTGGTATTGGCCGGACGCCGCTGGCTAGTGGACAAAGTGGAGGCGGGAACCAAATCGGTCGATGTATCGCCGGCGAAGAGTGGCACGGCGGCCCTGTTTCTAGGCCGCGGTGGCGAACTGCATGGCCGCGTCGTTGCTGAAATGAAATCTGTGCTCTTAGGCGAAGAACATCCCGCGTACCTTGATGAGCCAGCCGGCGAACTTCTCCGAGCGGCGCGAACGGTCGCGAATACCCTTGATTTGCGGCATCAGGATGTGGTTCCCACTCCCGACGGTCTGCGTTGGTTCCCTTGGGTCGGAACCCGATGCCTCCGGACGCTAGCGATTCTCGCGGACATTCATCGAGTCTCATGCGATACAGACCGCTTATCGATTTCGCTCGCACTTTCGGATGAGGACGATTTTCGTGCCCTCTGGCGACAGGTGCTGGCGAATCCTCCATCGCCGTTCGAATTGGGGGAGAAAATCACCCCGCGTGAAACCGAGAAATTTGACGAGTTCCTTCCGGACGAGCTTTTGATCCGTTCAAGTGCGAGCGACCGTCTAGCGCTGCCCGAAGCACTTGCTGCCATACAGGCGCTGAGCAAAACCCCGTTTCTCAAGCCCGAACCCACGTTTGATTGAGGTCTGGCCTGACTAGGTGCCAGGCCCGTCATTTGACGAGAGCGCCAAATTGGGATCCCGGACAAACCGAGTACAAACACATTCACGAATCCCTTGGCGCACTTGGACCAACCCTTAGCCTTCTGGCCATGGTCCACGTTGGCATCGGCTACGATGTGCATGAGTTGGTCGTTGGCCGCCGCCTTGTCCTCGGCGGCGTCGAAATTCCATACTCCAAAGGTCTCGAGGGGCATTCGGATGCCGATGTCTTAATGCACGCCATCACGGACGCCGTCCTGGGAGCGATTGGCGAGGTGGATATTGGCCACCTTTTTCCTAACACAGATCCGACGTGGAAAAATGCACCGAGCCGAATTTTTCTCGAGGAAGCCGCCCGCCGGGTCGCCGCGCGCGGTGGTCGTATCGTCAACGTCGATGCCTCACTCGCAGCGGAACAACCCAAGATTTTTCCCCACATTTCAGCCATGAAATCCAATATTGCCGCCGCGCTGGGTCTCGACCCTCGCCAAGTCGGCGTGAAGGCCACCACCAATGAACGACTGGGATTCATTGGCCGCGAGGAAGGTATCGCCGCCATGGCGGTGGCCGCCATTGACCTACCCGAGGTCGGTTAACGAGTTTTTCTAATTCCCATGGGAGTCAAAGCTGACATCGGTTGGACACGTCCCGACGAAGACGGAAGCAAACGCTGTGTCTACGTCGAACGTTTTGGCGGAAAGTGGAAATTTTTTCACCGAACGAAACGCCGTGGGCGTGACATTGAATGGGAGCGCGTCGAAGAACCGCCCTTAGTCGATTGGCTCGAACTCGTGGATGCCTTAGAACGAGGCTACGTCCGACGACGCTATCAGCGGGAAGACATTGACGCGGTCAAACGCACGATCCGAGAACGGTTCCCCAGTCACGCCTTTGAGGAGTAGAACGATCCGGACTAGGCTCCATTTTCCCCACACGGGGGCGTTTACATTCCGCCAGGCGTCAGGAAAGACGACCGGAACTCGTATTACTCGTCCCTCCAAACGGTGACGAAGCGGAACGACGCTCTCGGACAAATGGCCGGCCTCTCGGGGTTGTGCTCCGCCCTTCCGGCGTGTCTTTTCGTGGCATGCGGCCGTTGATTCTTGTCACGCCCAGCACCCAGGTCACTGGCGCGGAGATGCTGGACCACTCCATCAGTGTCGGCAGCCGGTATCTGGAGGCAATCATCGACTCTGGCGGTCTGGCACTCGCGCTGCCGCTGACGACGGATCGGGGCATCATCCGGGAATTTTTAGCTCGGGCCGACGGAGTTCTTTTGACTGGGGGAGACGATGTGGCCCCAGCCATTCATCGACCCGATGTCAGTGCTAAACTGTTGGCACGTTGCGACTGCGCCGAACCGGCTCGGGACGTGATGGAGTTGACTTTAATGGATGAACTCTTCAAGAACCCCAAACCGCTACTCGCGATCTGTCGGGGCCATCAATTGGTGAACGTTGCCCTGGGCGGAACGTTATATGTCGACCTTCCAACCGAACGGCCTGGGCCGATAACTCATTCTCAAATGGACCGGCGGTTTGAAATCGTCCACCCGGTCTCCATTGTGCCCGGATCGGCCATGCACGCTTTGTACCAACAGTTATCCCTGGGTGTGAACACGACGCATCACCAAGCGATCCGTCGATTAGCGGCGCCTTTGGTCGCGACGTTGTTGGCCTCCGATGGCGTGGTTGAGGGCACAGAGTTGCATCGCGAACACGCAAAACTGCTGCCTTGGTATCGTAGCGTGCAGTATCATCCCGAGCGTCTCTACGAAAAACACCTAGTGCATCAGCGCCTTTTTACGGCATTTATAACGGCAGCGGCGGCCGCGTTGGCGGCCAATCCCACTCGGGTATGAAGAGGACCCCTGCGAATGGCTGGTTGAGCTTCCTCCTCCTGAGCTTGGTCCGTCTATTCGCCGCCACAAATTCCCCGCCGGAATATGAATTCCGCGAAGGCACTCCGGATGGATTGGGAAAATGGTATATGGGACGTGAAATTGCCCATTATATGACCCATCACGGCGCTCCCTGGCTAGAACGCTTGGAACGTGAAGACGAAGAGCGCCCTACTAAACTCCTCTCCGCCCTCAACCTCCAGCCCGGACAAACCGTCGCCGACGTCGGTGCTGGTTCGGGCTATCTCACCTGGCGATTGGCGCAGGCTGTCGGTCCCAGCGGGCATGTCTATGCGACGGATATTCAGGCGGAGATGTTGACAATTCTGCGGACCAATATGACTCAACATGGTGTCACCAATGTGATTGCCGTGCTGGGGGGCGCGACCGATCCGCACCTGCCCACCAACGCCTTCGACCTAGTAATCCTCGTCGATGTCTATCACGAATTTGATTTCCCCTACGAGATGACCGCCGGGATGGCGCGGGCCTTGAAACCCCGAGGGCGATTAGTCTTCGTGGAGTATCGCGGGGAGGAGAAGTGGATTCCGATCAAACCGCTCCACAAATTGACCGAGTTCCAAGTGCGCCAAGAAATGGCCCTCCACCCACTTGAATTTTTGACGAACTACCCCGTCCTGCCGCGCCAACACATCCTCGTTTTCCAACGGCCTTAACCTGGGTAGTTCGTCCTCGGCTTAGCGTCGTCTAGAATAGAAGAAGCCACCGCCGCCGAATAAAAGGACTAGGACCAAAATGATGAGAAGTGTTTCTGTAGACACACGGGTACAGTAAGGTCGGTGATTGCTTCGATGGAATGGGGTGTTCACCCCATCAGCTAGGATCGATGGAAGCCGATGGTTCTGGTTGTGTGTCAAGCGCCAGAAGAGTCCTTGCGAGTCAAATCGTTGGCCGCTTTGTGAATGACACAAATTGAATGCGCCGTCTGCACGAACAACTAGCCGGTCGCCTACTACATCAGCTCGCTGACCGATTGCTGACGCATCCGCTCTGGTTCGTTTTCCCTCAAGCAACCGCCGAGGACGACCACCAACGGGCTAATATTAGACCGGTTTAGAGAAGGTCATGAGTTGACCGCGAGGCTATCGCTCCCTGCTCACCGAGCGTGCGTCGGGATCGAATTGGCCGGGCTGGCCGCCTTCGAAAGGGTGCATTTTCGATCCCGGTTGATGCTCCCCCAGATAGTAGGGTTCGGTGGCGTTTCCGTGACCCCGGTAACTGGCACACCCGGCAAGCATTCCCCAAAGGATCGAAAGGATCGGGTAGGCCACCAAGGCAAGTCCTCGAATTCCGTGGCAACAATTTACATTTTTCATTGCCAGACGATGCGTTGCTGCCCTTGGAGAATCCATGGGGTGTAACCCGACGTGGGAAATCGGAGGCGCGTCAGTGCTTTCAAAAGGCGTCCATCGGGTTGGGCATTCATTTTGGGCCGATGACACTCATTCCGCCGTATCCCGGCCCCGGGATGGAATCGAATGATGCCTCCTGGTTGCAAATCCGCCATGGGGTCAACACCGGACCCAGTTCTGCGGCAAGTTCCTTCGCACGTAGCGGATTGCCAGGAAACCCCTTCGATGGGGGTGGGGTAATACCCCATAGGCACCACCCGCTGCAAAGCCCAGTTTACGGGGCGGACCACTGCACGATGAAAACACTATTAACGACGACGCGATGAAAACACTCTTCACAGCCGAAGCAATTTCCAAAGGCGGGCGCTCAGGAACGATCCAATCGCCGGACCGCCTGTTAAATCTTACCTTGGGCAATCCGCTCGAACCAGGGTCCGAAACAAAAGGTCCCAATCCCGAACTCTTGTTCGCGGGAGCGTACTCAGCTTGTTATCACGGAGCGGTCAGCAATGCTGCCAAAAAGCTCGGCACACCGGTGGCCGATTCCACCGTCAGAGCTCTGGTCAGTTTGCTGGAAGATGATCAAGGTGGCTACCGCTTAGCGGTGGAGCTGCATGCCAAACTCCCCGGAGTTGATCGAGTCCAGGCCCAACGGATCATGGATGAAGCCCACAAAACCTGTCCTTACTCAAAAGCCATGCGAGCTGATACCACGGTCAAACTAATGGTCGATTAGGCGTCGACCCGGGAGCGAGTCGGGCTTCACCCCAGAGCAAACCAGGTTTGACTGCGCTACTCGTTTTACCAGCCGATTGCGGCCAAACTTTTGCCTGGTCACGAGTGCGACCATGGGCGGCTTCATTCACATCCTCTTGGTCGTGGCCGTCGTGATGGTGCTCGTTAACGTCATTTCTCGCCGCCGAGGCGTTTTACGGGACACTTGCAGACGTCCAGTCGCTCGTATTTCAAGCAAGCAAACTCAGCGGTTAACACTTCTATGAATAAAATCATTTCTCTTGCGCTATTGGTCGGTGGAGTGGTGCTTCTCGTCCTTGGGGCCATCGCCACCAACTCGTTTCAATCCGACGTTTCCCGATTTTTCACGGGATCGCCAACCGACAAAGCTGTCTGGATGTTGATTGCCGGGAGTGTGGCAGCGGTCGTCGGCTTAATGCTGACGTTACGTGATTCGAAGTCGAAATAGCGATCGACGCCCCCTCTGGCCCGTTGACCCGTACCTCGGACTGTCAGGAGGAAGATCGAGGTCGCGCTAACACCGTACGAATTGACCGTTTTCGGTCGCACGGTTCGGCGCGGGCTTTGGCCGTCGCCGAATGGGTCGCGGGCCTGGCCTTGAGCACTGCGGATTTGATCCTCACAGCCGGAATTCACTCTCGATTGTCGGCTAAAATGCCCGGCTCCTCCTCGCCCAGCACGGGTGGCGGTGCCCTGAAAAATTGTCGAGCTTTGCCCGTTCCAGCGTCAAGCGACCTCACGAATTAGCCGCCATCTGGCGGTCGCAGTAAAGGGTGGTGCTCAAACCACTCCTTGGCTTTGATCAGTTTTACCGACCGGTCACCGCCCATTTCCAAGCCGATTGAAATCACGCCACGTTTGACGTAAAGGATCCCCTCTGGTCGAAAGCCGTGCTCCATTCTCAACCGGGCCTGGAGGCGCAGCTTTTCGCCGCTGACTTCAAGAGCTTTCACTTCGACCATATCTGCCCCTGCTCGGATGGAAGCGCTCGCATCGAGATCACGTTCGGAGAGGATGGATTTTAGCAGCCAAGGTAATTTTTTGTGAGCAGGGAAGAGTTCTAGGAGCGGACGACTATCCTGGATTTTTCCTACAACCAGCGCCTCCAGTTTTTTGCTCTCGCCAAGTCTCAAAGTTCCTTGTTGAAACGTCGCATCGCCGGACCAATTTTGTGCCAATCGCCTGCTTTCGCCTGCTTTGTCGATCACTACGTTGATCATGGAACCGTGGGTGCCCGAAATGTCAATCTCCCCTTGTCCCAACACCCATCGCTTGATGATGCCGTCTATGCGCAGGTCCCCTCGCAAAGCGGCATTGCGATAGTTCCCGTGCACATCGTCGCCTCTCAGAGTGACATTTCCATGCAAGACTCCTTGGCTGGCGGAACAATCCACCGAAAGCTCCCCGGGCGTGCCACTGAGTTCGAATTCTGTGAAACGACCAAGGTAGAACTTAGCAAAGCGGATATCAGGCACGTCGCCATTAATCGAGATTTGGGCCTCGAGCTTCTGCAACACCGCGCCTCCACGGGATAGGGCCGTGTTGACTTCGGGGAAAGCTAGACTCAAACGCCCCGAGCGAACCACCAGGACTTGGTCGAATCCCAGCGTGACAATTCCCTGACCGATCACCGTTCGGAAGCCTTCCAGGTTGAGTTTTTGTCGGGGCAGTAGTAAGAGCGACCCCTGAGCGGACCCGTCGCCGCGGTAACGGAATTCATCAATCCAGATTTCCCGTATGTTCCCGGCCTGGGCAGCTCTGAGATCCACCGCCCAAATCTTATTCTTTGGTGGGCGTATTTGGGCCGCGAGGATCTCTCTCACCTCCGCGCCCGAAGGCCGGGACAAGAAATCAGACCAGGGAATAGGTGCAACCACCTCCTCCGTTTTCAAACGAGCTTCTGGGTAAGGAAGACGACGCAGATGGAAGACCGCTCCTTCAGCTCGGAGTCTGTGACCGAGGAAACGTTTGTCCAAGAGCGCGCCCAAGCCCACCTGTGTGCGAGCTCGATCCATCGAAATCATCCATTGAGTTGTGAGGTTATTGCCGCGGATTCGGACGCCTGTCATCCGAAGATCGCCGGGCCAATACGAGAACGCTCGCACCCAATCCATCCGGAACTTTTCGGGCTTGAGATTAACCCACCCAAATACGGCCCCGCCAGGTTTGAGCAGGAGATTGATGCCACACAGCCAAAAGGCCTCCAGCACGAGTAGAAGGAGCGGTACGAACCAAAGTAGTCGCTTCAGGTTAAGGTGAACCGAGCGCGGCCTAGGATTCCCCACTTGCTTTGGACAGGTCCCGCCGCGCCCGGTTGACGCGGGCTATGGGTGTTACCCAATCATTTTTAAATATCGTGTTTAAACGCATGGCAAATTGACAATTCGGGGCCTGTGGAAGGTAGATGGAACTCGTGCGTAGGGGGTAGTGGGAATGACTCTGTTGAAGCCCTACGAGGCCCTAACGCATATAAGCGGTCATGAGCGGTCTAAGTTTCTTAATCCCAAACCCCCACTCCCAATCGCGGAGGATCGCATCTTGCAACCAGCGGGTGAATTGGCTGCTCCACCGCGTGATCCGGCGCAAGGCTCTCACCCAGGGCGAGACTGATCGGTCGGCCTTCTTGGCCGCCGCTTCTCGGACTTTGAGGGCCGCCTCATACTTCTTCTCCACTTTTTCGTCCCGGATGCCTTCTTTAGCT
>JAYVTS010000222.1:0-3456 GCA_043788645.1 Verrucomicrobiota bacterium | reverse complement strand
GCCCTGGGCGTCATGGGCGGCGATAGCGCTTTAGGCCCCTCCCTGAGTGATCCAACTTTGTCCGGTCGCCCTCTTGGGCGGGTGGTACTAGGCTGAGACGATGATCATCGATGACGCCGAGCTTCTGGAACGTTATACGCGAAATCCGTCCCTGGTTGGATGAGGCAATGAACGAACTCAATCATATCGACCGCGATGCGGTGTTGCTTCGTTTCTTTGCCGGGAAGGAACTACGCAGTGAAGAGGATATGGTTCGTCTCAACGATTGCGAGAGCCTAGATTGGCTTCCTCTGGGAACCGACGAGATGCAAATCGAAATCGTACTGAATGAAGCGCCTCAAAACGACCATCCTTCACGAACAATCCGACATCGGAGCGAGTCGAACGAGGGTTCGTCTGGCACTTTTGGACTCGGCGATTCAAATCGGGTTCCAGTGCGTTGGCGCCATTTACTCACGCCAGAAGTCCTGGGTAGACCCTGATTCACTGTCTAAGGCCAAGGGAATTGATTCCCGACTGTCGAGGTATTAAGCCGGACGGTCAGAATCAAGAATAGAGAGATAAATCATAACGAATTCCGCGCGTACGCCCGGTGCCCCTTCACCCTTGGAGCACGCCGGTAAAGGCCAGGGTGACGCTGACCGCGTTAAAGCCCGCATGAGTCAAGATACAAATGAGGAGATTGCCCGTTCGTTCGTACAGCCAACAAAGACCGATTCCAAAGAGCGTGAGCGGCAAAAGGGAGGACAGATTGACATGGAGAATGCCAAAAAGCACAGAAGTGCCTATCATGCCGGGCCAACGCCAGCCCAGATCTCGAAAGAACGGGAACAGAATCCCTCTGAAAACAGTCTCTTCCACCACCGGAGCGATCAAGATGGCGATGAACGCCACGGAAGCTTTTACACTCATTGATCCATAAAATAATACCTGAACGGCCGACTGCACCTCAGGGATACTGCCCGCAAATTGGAGAACCTGATTGCCGACCTGCTGCAATCCGTATAAACCCAGCACACTGACCGGAATCGTCAGCAACAACCAACCGAGCAAGGAGCCCATGCGCTGGTAGAAAAACCCAAAGCCATCGACCCAAGAGGACTCGTGCCGCACGAGAAATCGTTGCACCAGCAAAAGTGTGGGGATCTGAAAGACAAATACCTGGAGCCAAACACTGCTCAACGGCATCGGTTCGCTCTTCGTGGATCCCACCAGCAAGCTGGCAACGGACAATACGGCCATGACCAGGACGAGAGTGGCCGGAATCAGGACCTCTGCTGGGCGCCAATTTTTTCGCGGAAGCATGGACTGATCCTAGCACTCCAGGGCCACTTTTCACAATTCGCAGCAACGTGGTTACGAATAGGCGCGTACGATTGATTTAGACCGCACGCCGAGATCCGTGAGCGCGCTGCGGTTGATCCCGTCAAAAGCACGGGACCCAACCGCGGTCCGTCAGGAAAGGGAACCACGGAGAGGACCCCCTCTCCTCAGCGGAGCGGAATGCAGATTAGGCTCGGACCGGGGCGCCAGAATTGACCGAGGGCATCGTGACTGTTTTACTGGGGTGGTGAACTGGGCCGCCTGCGTTTTCCTTGGGCTGATACTCTGCCTGAATGTGACCGGGCAAACGACGGAAGTCTTGCCCTGGAAGAAAAGCTCGGGATTTCGCAGCGTAGAAGTTCATCCAATCGGTTCTGGAAGAGTGGGATTCACCTCCATGAGTTCAAAGGAAACGGGCCTCACCTTTACCAACGAACTTCACGGGGACCTTTATCTGACGAATGCCGTGGCCCACAACGGTGCGGGCGTAGCGATCGGCGATGTGGATGGTGATGGGTGGCCGGATATCTATCTATGCAGCTTGGAAGGGCCCAATCGCCTCTACCGCAATCTCGGCAATTGGCGGTTTGAGGAAATGGACCTAGGCGAAGCCGCCTGCGTCGGACAACTTTCGACCGGTGTGACCTTTGCCGACGTCGATGGTGACGATGATTTAGACCTGCTCGTGAACGGTATCTCCGCCGGGACCCGCCTTTTCCTCAATGATGGGAAGGGCAAATTTACAGAAGTCGTCACTTCTGGACTCTCCCGCACCGCTTCCGCGACCTCGCTAGCCTTGGCGGACATTGATGGGGATGGCGATCTGGACCTCTATTGCACTCATTTCATTGATGTGATGCATTTGGCGGATCCGACCTCTCGATTCGCCTTAGCCAAAAGAGGCGACGTCTGGGAGGTGGCCAAAGTCAACGGCGAATCAACCCGGGCACAGAAATGGAAGGGGCGATTTGAAGCCCTTCCGGATGGAAAAATTCGGGAACTCCCGGAGATTCACGGCCTCTATCGAAATGATGGCCAAGGCCACTTTACGGCGATCGAATCTGAGCCTGGAACTTACTTGAACGAAGAGGGAAAAGCCATTCCGCCTTATCGCGACTGGGGGCTGGCGGCAATGTTTCGGGACATCGACGGAGACGGAATTCCTGACTTATATGTTTGCAACGACAATACGTCACCGGATCGCATCTGGATTAACTCGGGAAAAGGCACTTTCCGAGCCATCGATTCTTTGAAGATTCGGCACACCAGCCGCTCCTCCATGGGCGTCGATTTCGCAGACCTCAATCGCGATGGGCACGATGATTTCTTCGTGGTGGACATGTTAGCACGGGAGCACGGGAAACGAATGACCCAGCTCGTGCGCGACCGCCCCAGCCTCCTGGACACCGAACGGATTGAAGAGAGGCCGCAGTTCAATCGAAATACTCTTTTCTTTGGTCGGGCGGACGGATCGTTTGTGGAAGCCGCGTTGATGGCCGGAGTGGCCGCCACGGATTGGACGTGGACCGCCCTGTTTTTGGATGTGGACTTGGACGGGTACGAAGACCTCTTGGTGACCAATGGATTTGAGTTCGACGTGATGGACCAGGATAGCCACGACGAAATCAAAAATGGACAACGGCGCTTCACCGAAGCCCAACTGAAACGTTCGATGCAAATTCACCCCCGTTGGCGAACCCGGAATGCCACGTTTCGCAATCGGGGTGACGGAACGTTTCAACCGACGGGTTCAACCTGGGGTTTTGATCATCTCGGGGTTTCTTTTGGGATGGCGACGGGGGATTTGGATAACGACGGCGACCTGGACTTGGTGGTGAACAACCTGAACGAAGGGGCGAGCTTGTATCGAAACGATTCCGCCGAGGCCCGTATCCAAGTGAGATTGAAAGGGCTCGCTCCCAACACCCAAGGCATTGGCGCACGGGTCCAACTCGTGGGCGGATCGATGACCCAGGCCCAGGAAATGATCTGTGGAGGACGCTATCTGTCCGGCGACCAACCGATGCGAGTTTTTGCCGCTGACCCGAATTCCAAAGCGCCCCTGCGGCTTGAAGTGCGTTGGCGCAATGGCACCCAGAGCATCCTTCACGACATTCTTACCCATCGCATTTA
>JAYVTS010000221.1:0-9851 GCA_043788645.1 Verrucomicrobiota bacterium | reverse complement strand
CTCTGCGTCCGTCAAAGCCCGGCGGTAGAGGGCAACATCGTCCACCATTCCCTTAAAATGGGCCGGGAATCCAGGGACGGCGTGCAATCCGATCTTCAGCAAAGGAGGGTGTTCAGGACGCAGATCGCCATTGAAAGGGCGCGGGTCAAAGGTGTCGACCAGCCGGCCATCAATAAAAAAACGCCCTCCATCCGCATCGCCTCGACGAACCGTGGCCGCAACATGGTGCCAGCGGCCGTCGTGCAAATCAGGTCCAGAGCTAGACCGATTGTTCACGGTGAGCGAACCGATCGGGCCGGGATCCAACTGAAACTCTAGTACCCACTTGCCGGTGAATCTGTTCCCACTCCGAAAAAGCGAGAACGAATAGCCTACCGCTGTAAAATTTCCGTCGGAGCGGACGAAGGCTTCTCGTTTATCCAAAATAGCCAGATTGCCAATATCCCCTTGGTCAAGATCCAGGTTGATCCAGGCACACGTCGATAAATCCTCACTTTGGGAGAATTCAAGGCCAGGAGAGTGGGGAACGTACACTCCGCCACCGGCTCCATCGAAGTAAAAGCTCCGGCAAGACTGGCCATTCGTATAGAATCCATGCATGGGAAAACCTTGGAGAACCCCATCGTAATTTCCCACACTGTCCCGGGCATTCCGTTCTCCTCGCCAGCGAGCCAAAATTCCAGGAATTCCGACACAATCGATCTGAGGTTGAAAGACCACGGCCATCCTTGCGACCGCATCGTTCGGATCGTTTGTCGGCCCGGCTGAAAACCCCAACGACGAGCGGAAACGAAAAATTTCTCCGGCCGGACGTCCCTGGAAAACCAAGTTCAAACTGAAACTATTCGAGCCCGTGACGTTGCCGATTCGCCAGATACCGATTGAACCCAAAGGCGTGAAGACGGTTCCGGGCGGTGCCACGTAACCGTTGAGGACGAGCCCAGTCGGTAGCTCATTGGTTACGGTTAAGTCGGTGACCCGGACGCCCTCAGCGAGGTTCACGACGACGTTGAGCGGATAAAGTTCGTTGGGCGGAGCTACGGGCGCACCGACCAACGACACCACTACCCCGCCGGATGAACTCTGCTCTGCCGATACCAGGGACGGCGCACAGAAGAAGGCGCTCAACCAGAAGAGCCGAACTAGCAAAACAAGTCGATTCATGAATGAAGTACCCCGAGCCTGACAGCGTACCGCGATCAATGCAAAGCGGTCCTGCATGAACCTTTCGTCCAGCCAGCCCACCTCGATTCCTCCAATTCAAGCCCACCCGCCCAAAACCCGAGATACCTCACGTCCCTCCGCCTGAAACGCGAGGAGAAGCAGAGTCAGGCACCGGAAATAAATGAAGGGGGGGCAAGGGGTAGCAGAAAGGGGACGCACCCTCTACCGAAAATCCCTGGCCCGGAAAAGAATGATCGATGGTTACTCAACCCTTGGGAACCTCGGTTTCAGCCAACAACCTTTGAACGGCAGGCCGCCGTCGCAAGTGGGCCAGGGTCCGAAGGATGGCATCGAGCACCTCATCCAGGTGTTTGGCAAGGTCCCCCGCCAAAAAACGGAGCACAAAATAACCGTTTTCCTGAAGCAGCGCGTCCTTGCGTCGGTCACGCCGATAAGCCTCCTCGGACGAGAGATGCTGGCTACCGTCTAGTTCGATCACCAATCCCACCTCCGCACACAGAAAATCGACTTCCATTTGTCCGGAGCCATCAAACTGAATCGCTAACTGCACGTTCAATCGAAATCGTTCATGTGTCTCGCTCAGCGAAGCGAGTCGCCGATGCAAAAACGCTTCCGACGCGCTCCTGGCACGATCGGTGTTACCGTACGCAGAAGCACCGCCATTCGTGGCTCCCACAAAGAGGTTCGCTAACGGAGTGTCCACACCGTCGCGAATCAACCGCCGGACACTCGCCGCATACTCCTGCTTCCACTCCGGAACAATCGGAAGCGGAACATCCGCAGGCCATCCAGGCAGCGCACTGGCCGGCAACAAAAGAGTATAACCCACCGCCTCGTAGCCGCGACACCGTCGATCAAACATCCGACTCAACATCGGCACATCCAGATCCGCATAATCATAAACTCGGACCTCTTTCTTTCCATCGCAAAGCCGGTGGAGCCGTCCCACGTATTGAGCAATCGTTCCGCGCCAAGACACAGGTAACGCCAGGAAAAGCGTGTCCAGGCGAGCATCATCAAATCCTTCCCCGATATATTTCCCCGTTGCGATCAACACCCGCGTACGTTCTGCCTCAACGGTCGCCAGGCTGGTCATCGCCTCGTGCAATTGTTTCTTCCCCATCCCACCCGCCAACGTAATGACTCGGGCACCCGCCGCTCGAAGCCGTTCCGCCAAATTTTCCAAATGAGCCGTCCGCTCGGTGAGCAAAAGCGGTGATCGCCCTTCCTTCACCGCACCCAGTACGTCCTCACAAATCAACCGGTTGCGCCGGTCTGATCGTTCTAGGTCCTGATAGAGTTGTTGGAACTCAGCCCGTTGATCTGGGGCCGGCGGATTCGTCGGACGGAACCCCGTGGATCGGACCAAGACATGGTGTGAAAAAGGTCTGGCCGCCGCCTGTTGTTTCGCATCAACGCGATAACGCACCGGGCCGCACTGCATCAACACGATGGGATGATGGCCATCCTTTCGCGCCAAAGTAGCAGAAAGCCCCGTTACGAACTTAGCTTTGGCCCGGCGAGCAACGAGTTCAAAACTCCGCGCGGATAAATGATGGCATTCGTCCACAATCAATTGGCCATACTCCGCGACGCGATCATCCACCACACCCTGGCGAACCAAACTCTGCATCAGAGCTACGTCCACCATGCCGGTCAGTTTCTTCCGACCGCCCCCGAGATATCCCAGGGATTTCGTGGGTAATTCCAGGAAAGAACTCAGCCGTTCAATCCATTGATCCAAGAGCTGTTGGCGGTGCACCAAAATCAATGTATTAACACCCCGTTGCGCAATGAGCCAGGCCGCCACAACGGTTTTTCCGAACGCCGTCGTGGCGGACAACACACCGATGTCATGAGCCAGCATGGCCTTGACCGCCGCGACTTGCTCCGGGCGCAATACTCCACGGAACGAGGTCACGAGTGGGGTCCCTCCAAAACGTTCATCGCGTAAGACCACCTCGATTCCCAGCCCGCACAGGACGTCTTGAACCTCCTCCAGACATCCGCGCGGCAGGCCCAAGTGCTGCCCCGTCTCTTCAGCGCAATCAATAATACGCGGCTTATCGTAGGTCGGTAACCGCATCGATTGTGCGCGATAAAACTCCGGGTTTTGAAAAGCGGCGAGACGCACCAAACGATTGCGCAACGCGGGAGGCAAACCTGCCTTGGAAATATATATTTGATCCCCCAGGACTAAATCCAATCGCTTCGGCCAAGGGCCGTCCGGTAACGATTCCTTTCGTCGCCGCGAGGGCGAGAGTGTCCATGGAATCTCAGCGTCCATCTCCGTTCCGTCGTCAGCGCTGGGCACGATTCGGACGCCAATAATACGCCCCTTCGCTTGGGCGTCATGCACCCAACGTTCCGCCTCCGTCTTAGTAATTCGTTGGACCGCCCCGAGAAACGCCCATTGATCGGGTTGGACCTTCAGCTCCTGATCGACAAATACGCTGTTGCCGCGGTTCCTCGGCTCGCGCTGCAAAGGCAGTGCAATCAAGTTTCCAAAGCCACCTTTCGGAAGCGTGTCTTGGTTCGGAAACATTCGGTCATAAGACCTCAGCCCAAGTTCAGGCCGTCGTTCCATTGTCTCGGTCAGTAGGAAGGAACCTAACCGACGCGCCAAACCCGCAGAAATCGCTTCCGAAAAAAATAACCAGACATGGCCTCCACTTCCTGACCGCGAACGTTCGAGGACCGCCGGCACACCCAACCGACGACACGTCTCCATCCAGGCAACGGCATCCGCACCCCAGCGTTCACCGTCAAAATCTGCCGCGAGGAAGTAGCAGGTTTCATCTCGGAGCATCGGATAGAGACCCATCACAAAAGGCTGCCCGCGAGCATCGCGACCGGTCAGATGCCAACCAACAACCTCATTCGTTACGGGTAAGAAACGACGATGAGGGCAATCGGAACACTTGATTCGAGGTTTTTCACAGACACCGCGCACCCACTCATTCGAACAAGCCGGTGAGTACCCAGATCGGCCCGTCATCCGGCTTTCGAAGCGCAGCGGGTAGACATCGTCGCGCCCGCGAAAAAGCGAACGAAACAGGGCGATTTTTGCGGCCGCCGGGGAACGCAACGTTACCCGATCATTGGAGTCTTCACCGGCAGGCACCAAAACGAAGTCCCCTGGCGGGTTGTGCATGTCTGGCCCGGGCGCATTCACCCTGAAAGAGTAGAGGGTCGAGCGGACCGAGTCTACCCGCCGAAAATCTTTACGCTGACTCTTCCTGTCCCGACTAAGTTTGCCAGAAATATCCTCAAGAGAGACGCCTTCAGTGTAGAATTTAAAGAACGAAAGAATTCGGTATCGGTGAATTCTCGGGCTACCTTTCGGCGCAATTATAAACCGTGCCCTTAGTTTTGATGCGCTCCCCTGCGTGGATAGCACCCTGGCGGATCTTTCAGAGGTCCGCTTCCGTCCGGTTCCACTGCTTTCCTGAGCACCTGATGATCGACAACCCCGGTGGACTTTACGGTGAAGCCACGGCTGAATCCTTCCCCAGCGCCGTCGGTTACCGCAATCCCATCATCGCTGAAGCCGCCCGCGTCCTCGGCTACACAAACCGTTTCGGCCAAGGGATCGCCCGCACCGTTAGAGCCCTGGAACTTAACGGGAATCCACTCGCCGAATTTTTCTTCGATCAAGGATCCTTCCGCGTGACCCTGCGTCGACGGGCGCCGTAGCGTAGGAAAAGGAAAAGCAGGTTAACCGCCGACGACGATCTTGACGATCTCAAGCCGATCATCCGGATTCAATCCGCGCACCGGAAATTCCGATGGAGCCACGGCCTCCCCGTTAAGTTCCACCACCACACTTCGCGGAAGCAATCCTTGAAGAATTAGAAACTCGTTGAGCGTGCATGGAAACGCCACGGTCGTCGGCTGGCCATTGGCAATAACGTGATTCATTCGAACTCACGATTTTGGATCAAGCCTTGGAATGAATGCGGAGCCCAAATAGGGTTTCGAATCAGATCAACGCCCCCACCATTTGGAGTTGCGGTGTTGTTCTCTCTTTTCCACGGCTTTTTTCCGAGCCAGTTCGCTCGCTTTGACTTCGTCTTCCAATTCCCGGAGCGGGGCGGAATCGCTGCGGGTCTTGGCCGCGTACTCCGCAGCCTCTTTGGGATTCAATAGAACCGTCGGACGTATTAAAACCATGAGTTCCGTCCGAGCCCCATTTCGACTCGTGCTTGAAAACGCTTTTCCGAGGAAGGGAATATCCTTTAGAAGCGGCACCCCCGAATGGCCATCACTCTTAGAATTGCGGATATAACCACCCAGTAAAATCGCTTCACCGCTCATGACCGATACGGTTGAATTGGCCTCGCGCTTGTTCGTGGTCGGAGGAACGTTTGCTTCGGTGGAACTTCCCGGAGCGATTTCTTCAATCACTTGATTCACCTCCATGGTCACGAGTCCGTCGGGAGTAATGTAAGGAGTCACCGTGAGGTCAATCCCGACGTCCTGCCGTTGGTAATAAGAGCTGCTTACGCCGCTGATGCCCCCATACGCTCCCTGTTGAAAAGCGACCGTGCTACCGACAAAGAATCGGGCTTCCGTCGCGTGAGTGGTCTGAATCCGCGGTTGTTGGATAATGTTAACGCGATTATCACTGGCAATCGCGTTCAGGGCCAGGTTCCAGGTGGGACCAATCTTCGTGAAATAGCTCAGGCCGCCCCCGGTGCTAAACGTGCCATTGGTTCCCCCGCCACCCCCGAGAAACGACGAGACGTTATTGAGCGCACTATTGCCGTTCACCGAGCCGCCGCCGATGACTTTTGGGTTGCCACCGAAGGACTTCGGGTTTTGTCCCGCGGAGAGGCCGTAGTTCAACCCATCGGTCAGCGACACCTCCATAATAATGCCCTCGATCAGCACTTGAGCCAAAAGCGTATCCACCTTCGCAATGACTTCCTTCAGCTTGGCAATGTCTTTCTTTGTACCGTAGACAATGAGGGAGTTGGACCTGGGATCGGGAGTGATGCTCGTGGTTTCCAGGAGTTCGGAAATCGCACCGCCCGCACCGGGAACGCCCCCAACACCGCCGCGATTGACCCCCGCGAGCCGTTGTTGAAATCCAGTCCCACCGCGGCCACCCGCCGCCCCACCCAGGTTATTTTGCTGAGCGCCGTAGTTATTGCCGCCTGCCCCGCTGCCAAAGGCGCCGCCCGAATTATTATTGTAGCTAGAACTCGACCGCACGGACGAGCTGCGGGTGGTATTCCGTCGATTTGAATTCAGCGAAGCCCCGCCACCGCCCTGACCGCCACCGCCCCCGATCACGCTGCTGAGGGTTCCATAGATTTCTTCGACCTTCCCGTACTTAATGGGAATCACTTCCAATAAGAAATCGTCGTCCACGTGAACATCGATTTTCTCCAATACCTCCAACATTCGTTTCACATTTTGCTGGTAGTCCCGCAGAACGATCGTCTTAGTGCTTTCGAGGGCCACGATGCCCTGGGCGTTTTGTGGACTGGCAAATTTAGCCATGACTTCGACGGCTTCCTTCACTTCCACATGTTTCACATGGACGATGTGGGTCACGTATTGAAACGCCTCGTTATAATTCGTACCGGACCCGGGCGTAAATTGCTTACCCATTCCACTGGCGGTCTGGGAAGGCACGACCAGTACAAATTCTTCGCCCTGCGGAATGGTGGCGATTTGATTGAGCGCTAGCACCGTATCAAACGCCTGCAAAATTACGTCTCTCGGCAATTTTTTGTCCGCCACAAAAGTAACCTGCAACTGTCCGTTAAGGCCCTGGCCACGTAAAACAATTCGCTTGGCCGCTTTCGCGTAAATATCTAAGAATTGATCTAACGGCATCTGCTTGATTTTGATGACCTCAGAATACTCATCTAGATCGGTAATCGCCCTAAGACGATCCACTAACGCGTTGTTTTCTTCCATCTCCGGCGATATTGGAGGCGTGCCAGGGACAGCGGTCGCGGGTAAACCCGGGCGTCCAGGCAAACCAGGCCGGGTAGCGGCGGGACCGACGACCGGCAATCCAGGCCGAGCCGTCGCCGCGATATTGGTGGCGGGCTTGGGAAAATTACTGGGAAGGGCCAGAGGCCGCGCCGGTGCTGCATTGGTCGGAGCCGTCGCGACCGGCGCCGTCGGGGGTTGAGTTCCAGGGAGTGTTCGGGGAGTGTTCGGTGCGGGATTGGTTCCGGACGGAGGGAGCGTCGTCGCGGGCACGGCAACAACTACATTGGGTATGCCGGGCGCGGTGGCTGGGGATGTCGGAATTGATACGGTCGGATTGGGATCCAACGCAGGAAGCGCGGTCCCTTCGTTGGTCGCCGCACTCGGAATAGCCAAGGCGGTCAGGGCATTTGAAACACTCCCCGAAGTTGCCGGTTTCGCTGGCGGAGTCGGTGCCGGAGTCGTAGCCGCTGGCGTGGCCGTCGCCGGGCCGGGCAAAGGAATCGTGGGAGCGCCGGGAACGGCGGGAACGGCTGAGGCCGGAGTGGGCAGCGAGATGGTCGGCGCGCCGCCGACCACTTTCGGAACTTGACGTGGTACGGCGACTGGCGTGGACACCGCGGGAGCGGGTTCGGGTAGTGGGATCGCGGGCGCCTGCGCCAGCAAACCAATGCCTTGAACGAACCACAAGACTCGCACTGAATGCAGCAGGGAGGAAGGCAGGGAACGGAAAGTTTTCACGGGAAGCGTCTACTTCTTGGAAATGGCGTTGGTGGGCGTCGGCCCTTTGGTTTGAATCCCGGTCTTGTTTGGAACGCCGGTGGCTATCGAAGGTTTGGTCGGGGCCGACGTCGTTTTGGCCGGCGCCTTATTTTCTTTCTGGAAACTGGCTACCAACGTCAAAGTGGCTTGGAGCCGGGTGCGCGATGCATCCGGTCTCAAATTCGAAATATCCCGCACTCGCATCATGGATTCTCCGGACCCAAGTTGATAGAGGAAATCCACCAGTTCCGCTTCGCCCCCGTTGACGTCCACGGTCACGAGGCGTTCATCAAAAAATTGGTTGGTAATACCGATCGCCTTCACCGGCGGCGGCACCATCACACGAGTAATCAGAACTCCACTGAGCCCGCCTTGCGCATAAACCGTCTGCTGCATCATGGGCACACGATCGGCATCGAGCAAACCGGGCACCCCTTTTTGCTTCAAATCTCCGAGCCGCTTCTCATATTTTTCGCGCTGAGAAATCTCGGCCATAAACTTCGTCTGCTTATCCGTTTCCTTCCGCAATTGATCTCCGGTTTTGGACCATTCACTAAAGTAAGGCCAAATGAGGAAATAATTTAAGAGCAAGATCAGCAGGACGATTCCAAAGAGCACCAAACGTCGCTCCGTCGGCGGCAAATTGAGGCGATCAAACCAGGCGGTCATGGGACCTCCGATCGGTTGAGTTCAGCCTCCAGGGACCAGGTGACGATATTCCCTCGGGCGGCGATTGGGCCTTGTTTGACGCCCGAAAAGAGCGTCGTGCCATTCGTGTTCGCGATCTTGCGAAGTTCCGTGCTATACGAAACGACCTCCGGCTGCGCCTCGGTTCCGACCGTGCCATCGAGCCGTAACGTTCGACCTTTAACGAAGTTAATCGTGGTGAGGCTGATCGTGGAAGGAAGTTTCTCGATTGCTGCCTGCCAGCTATCCAACGCCGCATACCGAAGGGCCACCTGCTCTTCCAAAATCAACATTTGCGCTTTGGTCGCTAGCGTATTGGTATATTTCAGGGCCAGTCCACCATTATCGGACTGAAGGGTATCCAATTGCCATTTTTTGAAATTTAAGATGCCCAAATAGAAAACGACCAGAGCTAAGTACAGGAGCCCAACGGCCCCCAGCCCCTGCAACCAGAGCCGATCCACAAACTGCCGCTGCTGGCGGGCCTGGGTTTCGGCGGGAACGAGCGAAGCCGCCTCGGACCGTAACTGGGCCGTCGCACTGGCAGCCGCCTGCTCCTCGATCAGCCGCGGTTCCTGAAAATGCACGAACCCACCGCGCCAGCTCGAAAGTGCGGTTTCCAATTCGTCTCGCCGCGAAGCCGGTGCCACGAGTCTGACTTCAAGGGGACTCTTAAGCCAACCCTCGAGTTCCCCTGCCCAATTGAGCCGGGTCAGGTGCGCCGATAAGGCCACCGACAAACCGGGTCCATTGGGAACCGTGATCAAAGAAACCTCATGAATTACGCCCTCCACCCGCCAGACCAGCAAAAGATTCGTACTCGTTCCCCCATCTTCCGCTAAGACCCACAGCCCATCTTCGGGCGGGAGTTGACGCAGTTGACCGATAAACGGGACCTCCAAACGGTCAGGGACAAACCCCGATTTCTCCAAGCCCCCAAGAAACTCTTCAATTCCAGCCCGCAGCGCCATCACGACGAGGGCCGTTTGTTGGGTGCGATCAGGGTGCGGTAACAATTCCACCGACCAAACCACCTGCGATGGAGCCAGTGGGGAAAGTCGATCTAGCTGAAGCTCCACTAGCCCCATCACCTCTTCCAGGGGACCCGCAGGCACCTGCACCACCCGCAGAAACACGTCCTTGGCTGGTAACCACGCCACATTGAGCGCGGGCGAAAGCAACGTGTTCCAGCCTTTCCCGACGAACTGCGCCGGCAACGGCTTGCCCGGCGTCAGTCGGGGCTCATCCGCCGGACCCACCGTGTGCTT
>JAYVTS010000220.1:0-12558 GCA_043788645.1 Verrucomicrobiota bacterium | reverse complement strand
TTGGGCACGGATTTTCACGGTGATACCGATTGATGATCAATCGGTTATCACGTTTTCATAGTCGGGCATCGGATCCAGTTCGATGCGAAAGTCTGGTTCACTGCGTACCAGGTTTGAACCAGGAGGCGGACGAGCCGGGGCATAGGCCGCTGGACCATACCAGAGATGGAGATGGCGGAGGATTTTCTCAACCACCTCTCGGTTGTCGATGAAAGCGATCACCCGCATCTGCTTCTGACAAGCCGGACATTGCAGCGGGTCCACATGCCATGCTTGACGAATCAGGTCGCGCCATTTCCGGGAAGGTAGCTTGATGGGCGGTGGCGGTGAACCAGGAGGAAGGGATTTGAGTTCAGAAAATTGAGATTTGAGGTGTCCGCCGGAACCGCAGTTGCCCGTGCCCCTTCGAGCGCAGCCACGCATACTCTAAGAAAGTGTGGAGGGTCAAAAAGAACGCAGGCCGGCCTTTGGCAGGGCGGTTTCAAGAAAACAGGGTTGATGAATGAGGTGAGGAAAGTAGTGAGTTAAATCTGAGCAAAGGGCCACAGACTCCCCTCGTCTAAACGCCTCCCGTTTTAACAAATCCCACCGATGCGATAACACGCCGCCTCCGCCGCTCTTTTGACCCTTTCTGATCTCTTTTTTCCTGAAACTGCCCTGATCGCAGACCGCGTGGGAGGTAGGGTTTTATGGCGCACGCTTCATCGCTGAGATGAAACGTCCGCTTCGTAGGTGGGTGCCGGACTGTCACCCACTCTGGGATAGCACACTCTTCAGGGCTTTCATGGCTTCGCTCCAGTGACCCCCTCGCCGTCCGTGGGATTTTGGGCATGGGATGGCAAAAATTTTGAGGTCAGAACTTTGCCACCAGATACCCATACGGCATTCTGACGAACACTATGTCACGTCAATCCCGGAGCCCCGCTCATCCACGCCGCGCCCAAGCGGAACCGCAGGTCCCACCCATGGCTTTTTGGAATACGACGGACGCCCAAGAAGTGGCACGTCGTCAGCAACGGGCTCGCGAGGAATCGTTCGAGATAAAGAACTTGTATCCGCGGCACCCGGTTTTTTCCAACTTCAAAATCGACTCGGGCAGCGGATTGTCATATCACATCGAAATTCGGGACCTTGCAACCCGACAATTTTCCTGCCAATGCGTGGATTTTAGAATCAATGGGCTCGGCACCTGCAAACATGTCGAAGCCGTTCTAAATCATTTGGACGGTCGCTTTAAACGCCTTTTTGCCGCCGCTGTTAAATCACCCAGTCCGCGGCTGGACTTAGTCCCAGACGAAGCCCGCGGAACCTTGCGGATTGAGGGATCAACCACCGAGTGGGAACGGTTACCCTCAGCGGTCCGTGACTGGTTTGATTCATCAGCAATCCTGCAAGGCGCATCGCCCGATGCCGCCGTCGTAACCTGGGCACAACTAGCCGCGGCGGACTATCCAAACCTCCGAGTATCCCAAGACGTTGCTCCTTGGCTCAGCGCGCGTCAGCAAGCGGCAGAGCGTATGTCTTTGCGTCGAGATTACGAACAGAAGGTGCATCGCGGCGAGTGGCCGGCGCAGGAGACTCTGGTCCCACTCTTTCCGTATCAACGTGAAGGGATGCTACACCTCGCGTTCACTGGGCGCGCATTGTTGGCCGATGAGATGGGCCTTGGCAAAACCATTCAGGCGATCGCCGCCGCCGCGTTATTGCATCGGCAAGGCCAGGTTCAGCGCGTGCTCGTTGTTACCCCGGCTTCGCTCAAGTCCGAATGGGAAGAACAAATTCGGCGCTTCACCCCGCTCGGGCTTCAATTGGTATTTGGGAACCGCCCGGTTCGCATGGCCGCCTATACCGCTGGCACGGTGCCATTTTTCACGATTGTGAACTATGAACAGATGCTGATCGACGGTCTGGAGGTCAACCAGCACCTGAAGCCCGATCTGGTCATTCTCGACGAGGCGCAACGGATTAAGAATTGGAACGCCAAAACGACTCAGGCGATTAAGCGGTTGCGGAGTCGCTATGCATTTGTGCTCACCGGGACGCCAATCGAAAATCGCCTCGACGAACTTCATTCCCTGATGGATTTCGTGGAACCCCGTGCGCTGGGAGCCCTCTTTCGGTTTAATCGCGAATACTATCTCTTCAACGAGCGAGGTCGGCCGGCCGGATATCGAAACCTCGCCCAACTTCACGAACGCATCGGTCCGTACCTCTTGCGCCGCCGCAAATCCGACGTGGAGACGGAACTCCCGGAACGAACGGAGCGAACGCATTTTGTGCGCATGAGCAATGAGCAACAAATGGAGCATGATGCGTTCTCGCACGGAGTGGCTCAGCTCATGAGCAAAGCCCAGCGCCGTCTATTGACCGAGCCGGAACAAAAACGTTTGATGCTCTTGCTCGCGAAAATGCGCATGGTGTGTGACACGAATTATATCCTTGATCCCAAGGCCCGCGAGTGCCCGAAGCGCGATGAACTCAAAACAATCCTCGAAGAACTACGCGATAACGGTGACGCCAAAGTGATCATTTTCTCCGAGTGGGAACGCATGCTCGAATTGGTCGGCACGGTGTGCCGTTCGCTAAAACTCGGTTTTGCGTGGCATACTGGCAGTGTGCCTCAGCAAAAACGCCGGGCGGAGATCAACCTCTTCAAAAATGACCCCAATTGCCGAGTGTTCTTGAGCACGGATTCCGGGGCCACTGGACTCAATCTCCAAAACGCGAGTGTGGTCATCAATTGCGATCTCCCGTGGAATCCGGCCAAATACGAACAACGCATTGCTCGTGCTTGGAGAAAAAATCAAACCCGCCCCGTAACCGTCATCAATCTGGTCAGCGAACAAACCATCGAACACCGGATGCTGGCCACCTTGGCCAATAAGCAAGCCCTGAGCGATGGGGTCCTAGATCTGCGCGGGAATTTGGGCGAGCTAAAACTAACGAGCGGGCGCCAGGCTTTCCTCGAAAGACTTCGACAACTCACCGCTGCGGTTCCTCCTGGGACGCATTCCTCGGCCCCGGCGCCGACCCGAATTCTATCGAGTGATCGCCCGGTGGCGTTCGCCCAATTGGTTGCCGAACGGTTGGGTGACAAGTTGCTGCGCTGCGAAGAACGATTCCCTGCGGAGGGTTCCCATTCTGTCCTGTGTGTGGTGGTCGATTGTTCGCTGGAACTCATCACTCCAGAACTCGTCTCGCTCCACGGCGATCTCTTCGGGGCGGGCAAAACGGATTCGCTGGCCCCGGTTGAATTGTTGGTGATTGATCGAGCCACGGATGAGGCGTTGCGGCGACTCATGGCGGCGGGTTTGGTGACCTCGACCACTCGCGCAACTCGCCCGTTGGCAGCGGGGTCGGTGGTGAACGTTCCGCCACCTCTCTCGGAGGACGAGCGTTCTCGCTGTGCGGCGCATCGGGCTCAGGCGTCGCGCCGACTGGAAATGTCTGAACTCTTGCAGCGTGCGAATTTCCGAGATGAAGCCGTGGCGCCGTTGTGTGACGCGATTCTGGCTTTGGGCCGGGCACTGGCGGTGGAGCACCGTCTTCCGGTGCCCACCGAAATCGCTCTTATCACGCTGGCCCCGCTTTCGACGCATTGGGGTGAGGCGTTGAATGAGATTCGTGCGTTCGCCGAAACCGGCGCAGAACTGCCGCTGGCCACCACCGCTCTCCGAAGATTATTGGGCGAACTCGAGAAATGAGGAACTTGCAGGAGCGCGACCTTCGGAAGTCTCCGCACCGGGGATCTCGCCCGCGCCCTTTACAGGCCCGGCACTCCTCCTACCTTTTTTGGAGTGGAACTTACGGTTGAGACTTACGCTCTGGAAATTCAGACGGCTTTAGCGGCCTATGATCGGTATGTCGTTGCGCTCGACAAGGTACCGGAAGAAGCCGCGACGGCGTTGAGTTCATTAATGGCAAAAGCAATTACGGCCTATGCCACGCGAAATTCGGGTATGCGCCATGGAATCGCCCTGGATCGACATTTGACGATCATTCTTTCCGTCAATGACGAAGGCGAGCGGCCGCTGTGTGGGATCTACTTTAATCTTCACTCACCTTACACCCGCAAACCCACCTCTAAACGCGAGGCCGCTAAAGCCTGAAGATCCGGCGTCGTTTTCGCTCATCTCCCTCGATGGTTCTCCGTCCTGGTCCGAGCCCCGGTTGATCCCGAACCTACTGATGTCTTCGCGCCCGACCTTGCGGACCCTGCTCGTACTAGGACGGGTTTCCAACCTACCATCCGTTTGGACCAACTGCCTTTGCGGATGGCTCCTGGGCGGTGCCGGCTCGGAACTGACCCTTTTGCTGCTGGGACTCGGGGCCAGCCTTGTTTATGTCGGGGGGATGTACCTCAATGACGCCTTCGACGCCGCGTTTGATCGCCAATATCGACGGGAACGCCCGATCCCAGCGGAAGCGATTACGGTAACGCTCGTTTGGGAAATCGGCGGGGCGTTACTGGTAGGTGGCGGATTGATCTTGGCTTTTCTGGGTTGGACGACGGCGGCTTTCAGTTTTTCCCTGGTCCTCACGGTGTTGCTTTATGACGCGGTTCATAAGGCGGTTGCCCTCTCGCCGGTCATTATGGCGTTGTGCCGCTTTTTCTTGCTGCTCGCAGCGGCATCTACCGGTGATGATGGGGTGACGGGTTTAGCCCTCTGGAGCGCCCTCGCCCTTGCGGGTTGGATCGTGGGTCTGAGCTATGTGGCGCGTCGGGAGAGCGCCGCCGGACCGATGAAATGGACTCCGCTACTGGCGCTCTCGCTCCCGATCGTCCTCGCAGGCTTGATCAATGACGGTGACTATCGACTTCGAGCATACTTAGCCGCTGGCGCTCTCGTTACATGGGCGCTTTGGTGTTTGGGGCATACTTTTAGGTCAGCCCACCCCAACTTAGGACGAACGGTCTCAGGACTCCTGGCGGGGATCTGCCTCGTTGATCTTCTAGCGGTCCCCCAAGAGTCAGCCGCCGTCTTTTTTTGTCTGGCGGCCTTTGGAATTGCTCGTCTCGCCCAACGCTTCATCCCCGCGACTTAGAAGCGCGGAGAGAATCGATAACCATCGGGTTTCCGCTACCGGATGATTTCCCAATTCGCCGTGACCAGGCCCTTGAAACCTCCGATGAGTGACGAGACGTTGGTGTAGCCCATCTTTTGGGCGGCATCGCAGGCGAGAGCACTTCGAAAGCCGCCTCCACAATACATGACAATTTCCGCGTCGCGATTTGGATAGAGTGTTTCGAGGTCGCGTTCGAGGATTCCCTTGCCCAAGGAGCGGGCTTGTCGGGCGTGGCCGACCGTCCATTCGCTCTCCTCCCGGACGTCGAGTAAGACCAACTGGGGATTCGCCTCTAAGCGGGCGCGAAGAGTGTCGATATTTACCTCATGGACACGGGTCTTCGCATCGTCCACAAGCTTAAGGAAACCGGGCGCGTGTTGCATTCCCTAAAGGTCTGCCAACAATTCGGGTTTGGCAATGCGCGTTCCCCGGCCAGTCTACCGCCATGGACGTCGTCCACAGAGATCATTGCCCGCCCTTCATCACGAAGGACGGATCGGAAATTCGTGAATTGCTCTCTCACCGCAATTCGACGATCTGCCATCAATCACTCGCAGAAGCCCACCTGCCGATCGGTACCTCCACGCAGGAACATTACCACGCCCGCACCGAGGAAATCTATTACCTCATCCAGGGGCAAGGCCGGATGCGTCTGGGCACTGAAGAACGCGACCTCAAAGCCGGTGACGCCATCGCGATTCCCCCGGGGCAGCGACACAAACTATGGAACACCGGAGCCGAACCCTTGCGCCTGTTGTGCTGTTGCTCCCCGGCCTATGAACACAGCGACACCCTGATCACAGAATAAACACTTTCCCCAGTAAACGGTCGGGTGAAATTCGCGAGTGCCGCGGTCGTTGGAATGGACCCACCGCCGAGTTCACGAAACCGTTTGCCTAAATGATTAAATCCTTACACATCTATTAAAATGGCTCCAGAATCGATTCGTTTGTTCATCAAACCAGGTTGTCCGTGGTGCGAAGAAGCCACCGATTGGCTCGATGAACATGGTCTCCAATACGAAGTCCTCGATGTCACGAAAGACACGATCGCCCGCGACGAAATGCACGAACTGACGGGTCAAACCCGTGCTCCGAGCATTGACGTGGACGGCAAGATCCTGTTCGACTTCGGCGCCGATGAACTGGAAGAATGGTGGGAGCGGATGCGCCTTGGGACCTAATTCTAATTGGGGTAGGAGAAGGGGCGCCTTCGTCCTCTCTCCCTGCGACGGGAACCGGTCTCCACCGCGGAAGGGCCTTCTGGGCTCTCTCCGCGTGGTGGGAGGCTGATCAAGAACCCAAAGCCGCCTGTAAATCGGCGGCGAACTCGCGCACATCCCCTTCACGGGTGTCCCAGGAACACATCAACCGACAGCCGCCTTCACCGATAAAATTGTAAAAAAGCCAACCCCGATCCCAGAGCTGTTGGATGACCGGTTTGGGTAAATCCACAAAGACGCTATTGGCCTCGCGTGGAAACAGAATTTTCACCCCCGGCAACTCAGCGATGAGTAGGTAGAGCAGGGCGGCCATCGCGTTTGCATGCCCGGCGTGCCGCAACCAGACGGCATCCGACAGCATCCCCACCCACGGCGCGGACATGAACCGCATTTTGGAACAGAGTTGCCCGCCTTGTTTCGTTCGATAAGCAAACTCTTCCGCTAAATCGAGATTGAAGAAAACGACCGTTTCCCCCGCATGAATCCCATTTTTCGTCCCGCCGAACGACAAGACATCGACTCCGGCCTGCCAAGTGATCTCACGCGGCGCCACCTCTAGGGCTGCGACGGCATTTGCAAAACGCGCACCGTCCATATGAAAACGCAAGCCCAGCTTCTTGGTCGTTGCTCCAATCGCCCGCAGTTCCGCCGGACTATAAACGGTGCCCACTTCCGTGCATTGCGTGACGGTGACGACCCGGGGTTTCGGATAGTGGATGTCCGTCCGTCGATGGACCGCTTCCGAAATTCCGGCGGGCGTTAGTTTCCCGTTGGTGCCGGGCAGAAGGATCAGCTTGGTGCCGTTGCTAAAAAATTCCGGCGCACCGCACTCATCGCGTTCCACATGAGCGACTTCATGGCACAAGACACTGTGGTAGCTCTGACAACACGCGGCCAAGGAGAGCGAATTGGCCGCCGTACCGTTGAACAAAAAGAATACCTCACACGGTGTCTCGAACACTTGCCGAATCAAATCCGCCGCCCGTTGAGTCCACGCGTCATTGCCATAGGCGGGGGCATGGTCCCGATTGGCTTCGGCCATCGCGGCCCAAGCTTCGGGAGTTATTCCTGCGTAGTTATCAGACGCAAAATGTCGGGACTTCATCCACCGGCAGCGTAATTGAACACCCGGCCGATTCCAATCCGCCCCCGAATGAATTTCCGCCGCATCATTTACTCTTGCGGATAGACCAAGATACGGTCGTGTACGAGGATGGCCAGGTCCGGCTTTCCGTCACCGGTTAAATCCGCGACCAACGCCTCCCGCGGTTCGGCCAATTCAGTCCCCCGTCGTTGCCGAAATGTTCGTTCTTCAAATACCTGCCAACGATTGGCGGGTACCAAGCGATGCGGGGGTTCAAAGGTGACCAGATCCACATACCCTCGACCTGTCTCCAAAAACACCAGGTCTTTGCGCTTGTCGCCATTCAAATCGCCACTAACGACATCATGCAAATAACCATCCTTGATTAACGTTTCGTAGCCGTCGAGTTCGGTGAACTCCCATTTCTCGCCATCAAAACGTTTCCACGCCACGCCATTTTGGCCGATAAACGCCACGGAATTAGGGCGCCCCGTTTTCCCGACAAACTCGACGGGCACTAGCGACGTGAAATCGCTCACGGGCAAGGTCACGTTCCGCGCCGTCTTCCACACGCCGTTCGTGTCCCGAGTGCAAACCGTCAAGGCCTTGCGATCACCGTCCAAAAGAAAGAGGGCCGGAGTCTTTGAATCCGGCAATGCAACCGTCGTTGCCGCCACAATCCGACTGCTGCTGCTGGCGCCATTAATTTGGTCTTTGACGTCGAAAACGGCCTTGTCCTTCTCGCCGGCGGGATCGGGTTTTAAAACCACGGCCCGCAAGAAATTCTTCTGCGCGAGCAACAGTTCCGGAAGGCCGTCTCCGTCCACATCGGCCGTGGCCGACCAAGGCGAGTCCGTGGCTCCGCCCGGCGGATTGACGTCCAGCTCTTCAAACAAACGCCCGTCAATCGGGGTTGCCAACTGTCGTAGCACTTTGATTTTTTCGTAAGGCGTCAGCACCACCAAATCGATCCGCCCATCCTGATCGGCATCGTGAAACACGAGTGAGGCAGGCACTCCCTTAAAACTTTCCGCCAAGGTCTGCACTCGGCGGCTCCCCTTGGAGCCAACGAGCACGAGTTCGCGCACCGTTACGTTTTCAGTTTTCTTATCCACAGCGTTGGTCCGTTTTTCTTCACGCTCGGTGAGCGTCGCCACCATGATCGCGTCGTTCAACATCCCCACTGCCATCGCCAACGGTCGGCCCGGTAAGTCGAGGGGTTTGGGAAAACCGATCCTTCCACCCGCCTCCACCGAAGCCACCCCAATCTGTTTCTCATCTCCGCTGAGCAGAAACACCTCGGGCGACCCGTCTTGATTCCAATCAGCCACCGCTAAATCCACAACCCCGCTCAAGGTCGGGAAAGTCTTCGCCGGCAAGAGCGTGCCATCTGGTGCCTGGGCGTGAACAGTCAATTGGCCTGCATCAGGATCGGTCACCAATAAATCCGCCAAACCATCCCGCGTAACATCCGCCCAAGCGACCCCGCGTCGGGCTTTGTCCGTGCGCGGCAACGGCAATACCGAAAGCTGTCCGTCCAGCAACCCGCCAGCGAGTGCAGTCGCCGGTGTGCGAGTAAAATTGGCCACTGCCGCCCGCCCCGATTTCGCGGCAATCGTGATAATCTCAGTCCGCGAATCCCCATCGAGATCATCCGCCCAATACGAACGGATCGGGGCCAAGGGCAGGTGAATCTCTGGCCCCAGGCGCCCTGAACCCGTTTGCAATCGAAAGCGGAAGGGATTCACGCTGTCCCAATTGACTAGCAGCAAGTCATTGCGCCGATCCCCGTCCAAATCGACGATCTGTAACGCCTTGACGGTGCCGGTGTACGGCAGTTTTTCGGGTTCACCCAATGTCCCGTCCGCGCCTTGCAACAGCACATAAATATATTTCTCGGCCAGCAGGAGCACGTCGGATCGTCCGTCGGAATTAATATCGCCCGTAATCAGCGCATTCGCGTCGAGCAACCCATCATTAATTTCGTACCGCTTGGGTTGCGACCAGCCGTTGGTTCCTTCGTTGAACTGAATCACCAACTCCTTGGGTTCACCGTAGTAGATTAAATCCGGTCGATGATCCCCATTGAGATCATCCACGCACAAGGAAGAAATCCGTTTCTCAGACGCCACGCTATCCACCCGAAAGCGGGAGCCTGCCGGAAGTTCATTGACGTCCTTACGACCCACCTTAACCGGCGTCGCGGGTGCGTTGGTTTTACCGGTGCGATTGTAGAGGAGGGTGATTTTTGAACGCAGATTGTTGACCGCGATGAGGTCGTTGAGACCGTCGCCATCGATATCCGCGCATTTGAGAAAAGTCAGCCCAAAATCAATCGGAAAAATCTCTGGACCGTTAAAACCGAAGCGGCTTGGATTGGATACCTCGGCCTCAGCCAAACCGCTCAGCGCGGTCGCAAACGTAAGCAACACCGCCATCCAGGAAGTCAAAACGGAACGAAACATCGCCTGAACAATGTGGCCCGCGGGTAACGAGGACAAGTGAGAGGGAGCTGGGATCGGCACTTAACCCGGCGCCTTCGCGCCGTCCGGTCCGAACGTCGCTCCCTGGAGTGGGCGTCGCCTCGACGCCCACGCGCGACGCAGGGAGCGCGTTTCTGACGTGGGTGAAGCGAAAGTCTCGGCGATTTAGACGTGGGTCGGCACTTCAAAACCCTTGCGATATTCGCGAGTCAAACGGTGGTTCGCCGCTGAATTGCCAATAAACCGCTCGGAATTCACATCCATTTTGAGCATCTCTCCGAAGACGGCCGAGCCCGACGCGAGGTCAACGCCATTCGCGGCGCAGTGCTCCGCAAATCGACCGAATGTCTCGCCGGCCGCAGGATTGGATTTGACCCGGTCTCGAATCGCTTCCGCTGGTAGACGTTTTCCTAGCTGATAGCTGATGTTGCCGGTATGGCACAAGGCGCTGCTCAAGTGGCCTTCGAGAATCTCGGCATTGAGATCAGTCGGTTTCCGACTACGGACAGCCGCCACAAAATTCGCGTAGTGATCCGCCCCTTCGCGCCATCGCTTGATTTCCTGGCCCGCCCGGTCGTACGCCACCGCACCATCATAGGTGGGAATACTCAGAATTCCGCCCTCGCATTCCACCACCACCCCAACGCTCGCGCCCCGGAGGACGTCCATGTTTTTACCCCAGGTTTTTGGGTCTTGGAATTCGCGGGACTTGGGCAAACCACGAACTTCGAAAATCAACGGAGCCCGTTCGTAAGCATGAAACACAAACTGGGTGTTGGGCGTATTGCCATCGTCTACATATCCGAAACGGCCACCGACACTGAATACCTGCGGACTGAGTGTGTGTTCGCCAAGCACCCACCGGCTAATGTCCATCTGGTGGATCCCCTGATTCCCCAAGTCCCCGTTGCCCGTGACGAACTGCCAGTGCCAATCGTAGTGCAATTTCTCGCGCATCAACGGAGCCAAGGGGGACGGACCGCACCAAAGATCGTAGTTCACGTTCGCCGGAATGGCCGTCGCGGCGGTTACTTTTCCAATGCTCATCCGTGGCTTGTAACAAAGCCCGCGAGCCAATTGGATCTTTCCGAGGTTGCCCGCTTGTGCCCACGCCACGGCCTGTTGAAGACCGGGGTTGGACCGTGATTGCGTCCCCGTTTGAACAATCGCATGGTACTTCCGTGCGGCCGCGACGAGCTGCCGCCCTTCCCACGCGTTGTGTGACACCGGCTTTTCCACATAAACATCCTTGCCCGCCTGGACCGCCCAAATGGCGATCAATGAATGCCAATGGTTCGGCGTCGCAATCGAAACCGCATCAATCTCGCCGGACTCCAGCAATTTCCGGACGTCCGTATACGTGGCGACGTCGATTCCATCCTTAGCCAATTCCGCTTTGCCTTGGGCCAGTACATTGGAATCCACGTCGCAGAGCGCCACCAACCGGACACCTTTCAGATGCTTGAACCCGCTGATATGGTCCCGACCCCGAGAATTGAACCCAATGACTGCAACCCGGAGATCATCGTTGGCACCCAAAACCCGGCGTTTCGGTCGAAACGAAGGCGACGTGGCGGCATAGCTGAGAGTGGGGCTGGTGAAGCCCGCGGCGAGCGTGGCTGCGGCCAACGCTGACGTGGAGAGGAATTCGCGACGTTTCATGGAATGGACTTGGAAATGGAAATGGAAATGGAAATGGAAATGGAAATGACTTCCCCTTGGATGCGCGTTTTTCGTCTCGCCTTCAATGCAAAAATCGGAAAATTATTTTTGCCCCGTGGGCGTCGGCACCGCGATCGGGTTCCGGGTCGGCCAGGTGATGATCACCACTCCCACGACGATGATGACCGCTGCCGACAGCATCCGCGGATCAAAGGCATCTCCGGCCAACCACCAGCCCAACACCACGGCCACGACTGGATTCACGATTTTATGGAGCCTCCTCAGTCGATTCATCCCAATTTTTGGATTCACCGGTGGGTGGAATGCGTGGGCGTCGAAAGGGGGCCGTGGATGAGCAGCTGCCTCACCATTGCTTTTGCCAAAGCCCGTCACTACGGCCAGCCTACCGTGACATGGTCCGATGGGGTCGAGGATTAATCGTAATTGTCGCGGCGCTACTGCTCTCTGGATGCGGTTGGCTCGAACGTGCTTCGGGTGATCCCAAACATGAGCCCCATTTCATGGAAGGCGACAACCTCAAGGGGACGGCCCAATTCGAGGCCGCCCGTGAGGCTTTCCAAAAGGCAGTGGAGGTCAATCCCGCGAACTATTTTGCCCATCAAGAACTCGGGGACCTGTACCTACGCCGGTTCAATGACCCCGGTACGGCACTGTACCATTATCGCCGTTACATCGAGATTGCCCAAAAGCTACACATCAAAAACGCCGTTGATCCGACGGTGGAAACCTGCATTCAAGGCTGCGAAATCAAACTGGCCGAGCGGACCGTCGACCAATTGGCACGTGAACGTTCTTCGGTCGTCGTTGAACAGCTTCGCCGCGATAATGATTCCCTACGGCAACAACTTGAGGAGGCCCAACGGCAACTCCAAGTGCGGGCTCAAGAATCCCGGATCGTACCGAACTTGAATAGTGCCAGCGCGACCAATCGCCCACCCGAAATCATTGCCGTCCCGCCCTCAGAAAAATTCTCGTCCTCAAAGCCAAAGATCGAGACGGCTCGAGTTCCTACAGGGCCC
>JAYVTS010000219.1:0-3885 GCA_043788645.1 Verrucomicrobiota bacterium | reverse complement strand
TCAGGAAACCCACCGGTAGCCCAATCACGACCGCGGAGTTCCCTAACCGACCCTGTTCTTGCACCACACACCGATCTTCTTCCGACTGGCGCTCGTTCGGCAAAGCTAACCAACTCGCGTCCGGATTAAAACACGGCCGTCCCGTGGTAAACGGCAGGTGATTCGTCGTGACCGTCCCCGGTCGAGGCGTACCCGACTGGGGTTCCCAACGCCACACCGTCCCACCGCGCATCCCAGTTAACAACGCGCCATCCGGCAAAAAACTGAGGGCCGTCAGGTCCTCGCGCCGAGTCGGCAAGATCGCGAAGTTAAGCCATTCGGGCGCTGTATAAATTGCAACGTCCCCACCGGTCGTGATGGCAGCAATTCGGGAACCATCGGAGGCGACTGTCAATAGTTGTTTCTTTGCCGCAAATCCCTCGCGGCGCGCAATCAGTTCGCCCGTAGTAAAACTCAGGATCTCCAAGGCTCCCGCGGCATCCAGGCGAGCCAACAACCGCCCCCTCCGATCCCAAGCCGCCGCCGTCCACTCGCTCTCCGAACGGACGATTCCAAAATAATTGGTTTTGAGCAGATCCCAGGTGCCCGCTTGGCCGTCTCGAAGCGCCACGGCCAAGCGCGATGCGCCCGGCTCGGGTTCGATCCAACTCCAGGCCAAGACCGGGCCCAGCGGCAAACGCACTCGGATCGTCGCAACTCCATCCATCAACGGCACGATATTGATGGCCCAACCCGGAGATTCGAGCGCCCCACTCGTTCGGCGCGACTTCACGGTCAACGTCGGAGGGTTGGAAAGACCCACGGCCCCGATCCAGCGGGCATCGGGCGAAACCGCCAGTCGGGCCGTCCCTTCCCCAAAAAGCGGCTGTAAGAGGGCCGTCGAACTATCGCCCACTAACGGGGAAAGAAAAATCCCCGCGGCCGTCCCGACCACAGCGGTGCCACCGTCAGGCAAGAAATCGACTGCCAGAGCCGAGTTCGTACCGAGCATCCGCAACGGCGTATGAGGCTGCCGGACGCGTGCTCCAAGAACTTCCGCGCCACGTTGGCTCCAAGCCACCAATCGAGAACCGTCCGAACTCACCGAAAGGCCTTCCACGGGACTTATAAGATTAAGCAAACGTTCCCGCGGCTGCACTTCGAGCCAGGCGCGGAGCAAGCCGCGCTCCGGACCGGGGAGCACTTGCGCGGCATTACCCGTCGGCGTCAGGAGTGCCTCGAACCGTTCCATCGCCCCCGCTTCGAGCGCTGCGTGAGCACGCTGGATTCCCGCCACATAATCAAAATCCGCACGTTGCGAACCGGAAAGCACCGCACTTCCCGCGAGACCGTGGGATTTGAACCACCACCAGCCCAGCGCCGGCGCCCCCAGCATACCCGCCAATACTAAACCCAAGACCGCCGTCCCAATCGGGTGCAACCGACACCAGTAAAGCCCGCGTTCAACGAATGATCGCGGCCGAACAGCCACCGGACGGCCTAGCAGCCATGCCCTCAGATCCGCGGCAAATTCCGCGACCGACCCGTATGCCCGGTGCGATACCCGTTCGCCCGCCGTTTTCGCCCGATGGATAATGGCGGCCAAATCAGCCTGGGAACTTTTGGACCTCAATTGCGCCGCTAGCCGATGCGCCAAGCCTGTTTCCAGACCTGACGCAAGCAATTCCTTGGATCGCACCGCCCGCTGTCCGGCCAGCAATTCGGCCAAAACATTGGCCAATCCCGCCACATCCGCTCCGACCGTCCCGACCTCGTTCGCAGCACTCCGCAGAGCGGCCGAACCGAATCCCTCCAAATAGATCAAACCACCTGGATCGACCCGCAGATTTGCGGACGAGACCTCGCCGTGGATTAGTCCGCGATCATGGGCGATTGCCAAATGATCGGTCACCCGCAGGAGGAGGCAGACTGCTTCATCCGCACGCATCGGTCCACGCCCGGCCCGCAATGTGGCCAGCGTATCGCCCTCGACCCAGACCCGGGCCACAAAGGGGCGACCCGCGTCAATCCCAGAGTCGAGAACCTCCGGAATTCCCGGTAGTTCGACCCCGCCGAATTGCCCCATAAACACGTCAAAACGTCGGCAAACATCCGTCTCCAACACCTTTGGAAACAACTCCAGCGCGACTTTTTTTCCGTCGGTTTTATCGAAGGCCCGATAAACCTCAGCCAGCGGAGCCCCAATTCGGCGTTCCTCGATGACATAACGATCCACCCGACTCCCGGGCGGGAGACTGCTCGCGGCGTTACCTGCCGCTGACGACGATTTTGGAGGGATAGGAGTGGACTCCGGGCTCACGGCATTAGCGTAAGCATTGTCTCCGGGGAATCCGACACGAATTTTCCAGTTTTCGCAACGCGTTGATGCAGGAATTAAAACCGAAGTGGAAGCACTGAACCGCGGATGAACACGGATGAACGCGGATGGGAAAGTCGGCAATTTTTCTGATCCGCGTCCATCTGCGTTCATCCGCGGTTCTCTTCGTTTGCGGGGAATACCACCGCGGACCGTCCATACCGAATTGGAAGCGGAAGCATTGAACCGCGGATGAACACGGATCAACGCGGATGGGAAAGTCGGCAATTTTTCTGATCCGCGTCCATCGGCGTTCATCCGCGGTTCTCTTCCAGTGCACCGATCGCAATCTCGATCCGCAACGCGCCGCGCTTGCCTGGGGTGCTTTGCTCCGCTCATGCTCCGGCTGGTTCATGAGTGCTGTTCCCTCTCCTATCCGTTCGTTCCAATGCGATTCACTCTCAGTCCATGTGTTTCGCGGTCAAGACGAGCTGGCCGCCTACACCGTGGCCGTGGTTCGTGATACTTTGGCAGACGCCATTCGTCGCACCGGTACCGCCGCCGCGATTCTAGCCACCGGCAATTCGCAATTGCGCTTTCTTAAACTCCTCGTCACTGCGGGGGGCGTCGATTGGTCGGCGGTCACGCTCTTCCATATGGACGAATACCTCGGTGTAAAAGCGGATCACCCCGCCTGCTTCCGCCGGTACATGAAGGAAAAAGTTGAGTCGTTCGTCCATCCACGAGTATTTCATTACTTGGGCGGAGATGCAGATCTACCCCTCGACGAATGCGCCCGATACACCGCATTATTGAAAGCTCAACCCATCGATCTGTGTTGCCTCGGCATCGGCGAGAACGGGCACCTCGCTTTTAATGATCCGCATGTGTGTCGATTCGACGATCCTCATTGGGTGAAGCTCGTCAGTCTGGACGTCCCGTGTCGCCTTCAACAGGTAAAAGAAGGTCACTTCGCCACTCTCGAGTCGGTGCCACCCTACGCATATACTCTGACGCCCCCCGCCTTGTTATCGGCCCGTCGGGTCCTGTGTCTCGCACCCGAGAGTCGCAAAGCGATCCCGGTGCAAACTGCCTTGGAACTGCCCATTAGCGAAAAATGTCCCGCCTCCATCCTGCGTCGGTATCCTCAAGCCGAACTTTTGCTCGACCTCGATTCCGCGGCCCGATTGCATCCAACTGGAGCGGCCTAGGCTCCCGAATGACCCAATCCACGTAACCCTCACCTCGTGTTGCCATGCGATATCTCGCCCTAGACCACGGCGCCGTCCGGATTGGGGTGGCCTTGAGTGATGAACTCAAAATGATCGCCACTCCCCGCGAATTTATACCGGCTGAGCCGTTTGCTGAATTTGTCGAAAAACTTAAAACGCTCGTCCGCGAACAAGAAGTGGAACTGGTCCTGGTCGGACTACCTCGAAACATGGACGGTTCCTATGGAGATGCGGCCACCAAGGTTCGAGGTTTTATCGTCGCCCTGAAAGACGTCCTGTTAATCCCCATCCGAACGTGGGACGAACGGCTGACCACGGTCTCCGCCGCTCGCCAGCTTCGGAGCGGTGGAACGAAGG
>JAYVTS010000218.1:0-3854 GCA_043788645.1 Verrucomicrobiota bacterium | reverse complement strand
CTTTGACTCAACCTGGCGTAGTACGAATTCACAACGGCCCCGCCAGAAAATCAGCGCAGCTTCGCGGCCACCGGGTTTACCGAATGTTTACCGGTTTTCAGGTTGGGACCACCGAGAGCCCCGGCGGTTCGTCCCTCAATTTCTGGCGCGGGCGAAATGCGTCGCCGCCCGCCAATCTGACTCGCGGGAGTAGTGTGATGGTCGTCATGCCGCCTGGGACCGCACCGGTAGAAGTGTTCGATCACATTCGAGTCACGCCCCGTTCCGGGGGGTGGAAGGTCCGGTTACATCCCGATGCCCCGTGGAACGGAGTGCGGATTCTGAATGTGATTTTTGAGAGTAAACCTCGGTGGACCTTAGCGGAACATCTCGCGTACGAACTCTTCCGTCGAGCCGGCGTACCGACCCCCGATTCAGGACATGCCCGCCTGACCTTGGACGGTCGCAGTTTGGGCTACTATTTGTGGATTGAACAACCTTCCAAGTCTTTCCTACAACGCCACCATCGAGATCCGAGTGGTGAATTGTATAAGGCGGTGTGGTACGGCAATTCGATTGAGGAACGACACGAGAAAAAGACGGATCGAAAAACTGGACATGAGAAGTTGATGCAGACAATCACCGAGTTGAGCAAGCGGACGGGAGCGAAGCAGTGGAGCTATATCCAACAGGAATTCGATGCCCCGGAAACGATTAATTATTATGCCGTGAGTTTGCTCATCCAGAATTGGGATGGATTTTTCAATAACCATTTTTTGCACCACGCGGGGGCGGCACCAGGGGCCGTACAAAGCTGGCAGATCTATCCTTGGGACGAGGATAAAACGTGGGGTGATTTTGATGGGGCCACCATAAAATACGATTGGTATACGATGCCGTTGACTTACGGGGCGGATGATGATCGAGAGTCGGGTGGTGACCGTGGGCATCGCGGAAATGGTGCGTGGGGAGGCTCGGCGTGGTGGCGGCCTGCGGGTCCGATCTCGGGTCCGTTGTTGGCGAACGAAGAGTTTCGGAAACAACTGCGAAAACGTTTGAGTGCATTGCTGGAGGCCGAATTCACCTTGGAAAAATTTGGACCGGTGATTGATGATTTGGAAAAGCGTTTGCTTCCGGAGGCGAAGTACCGGGGGGAACTTCGTGGGTCGGACGGTGTTTCGGCGGAAAAACGTCTTCGAGCGGAGATGGATTCTTTCCGCCGCCAGGTACGAGGTCGCGGGGACTACTTGCGGGGAGTTTTGAAGTGAATGACTCGGAGCGACGGCGAAGGAGGAGAATTTCTGTCGCTGGCATCCTTGCTGGGTCGGATCTCACCCGTTAAAAGTGTTTCCGTGCAGTTTGTTTTGAGGACATTTCGATCTCATTCGGTTCGTTTTTGGCTGGCCTCGGCGTTGGTCTGGCTGGTCGGCTTACCGGTTTGGGCTCAGATCGATCCCACGCCGCGACGGATGTTGCAGTTGGGCTACAACCAGCCGACTGAGGGCAAGGCTCCGTTCGCGGCCTATGCCTTCTATTACTACAATCAGCCCGGTTTCTATCGCACGAATTGGACGTTGCGCGCCGCCATCGCGCCGGTGTATGCGGATGCTGAACTGGGCTTTTTGGGAGGTTTGGGTGGACACACCGACCTCGCTGTCGGATTAGCGGGTGGGGGATTTGCGGATAGTTATTCGGAGATCCGGGGCGGCCGCTGGATTCAGGCGGAATCTTTTACGGGCCACGCGGGCGAATTCAGTCTGAGCGCCTATCATCTCTTGAACCCATTGTCCAGCGGAGTCACTCCGACGTCCGTCCTGGAGGCTCCGGTTCAGCTCGTGTTTCGCGGCGCGTTGCGCTACAGTCAGTTTGAACGCAATGAAACCACCGCCAACGATTTCGTCATTCCAGAGGATCGGCCGACGGGGCATGTGCGGATGGGAATCCGTTGGGGCGGTCGAGAACCGTTAATGGTGCCACCGGTCGCTTTTGAATTGAGTGCCTGGTATGAGGGGCAGTTTCGGGCCAATACGGACGACTACGGCTATCGTGGAACAACTCCCGCGGATTCTCAATCTCATCGGTTTTGGGCGCGAGCGTTGCTGGCCTATACGCTGCCTTCCCAACAGAGATTTGAAGTGATTTTGACGGCTGGCACCAGCCTCCATGCGGATCGTTTATCGGCTTATCGTTTGGGCGGTACTTTGCCGCTGGCGGCGGAGTTTCCGTTGATGATTCCTGGGTATTATTTTGAGGAAATCAGCACGCGACAATTTGCCCTTTTTAACGCGAACTATTCGGTGCCGCTCGGCAAACGTTGGGAAGTGCTGACGTTCGGAGCGGCGGCTGTCTGTGACGATCTTCCTGGGTTGGAACAACGCGGGAATTTGAATGCCGGCGTGGGGGCTGGTTTTGGCTGGGAAACGGCGGACGGCGGACTCCACCTCGTGGCCAGTTACGCGTATGGCGTCAATGCGCTCCGGGGGGACGAGCGGGGCGCCCACAATATCGGAATCCTGATTCAATATGACTTTGAACGGGGCACCGGGGTGGAACGGGCGCGTTCGGTGCTGAGCCGACTCAACCCCACCGGCTGGCGCGGGGTGAATGGATTGTTCCATCGTTAGCCCGGCTCGGAATCGCTTCGCCCCCCGGCCCAGACGGGCTTACGCTGCGTCTCGCGACGAAAGGCTATGAACGATCCGGGCTCGTTCATATTTTATCGCATTGCTGGTCGCCAGCAGGCCGACCCTCTGTTATCTCCCCTATTCCCGCATGAAAATTCAATGCTTGTGCCGGTTGGCTGGCCTCTTTCTCTCGCTTTTTTTTCAATGGCTAACGCCGCTGCAACTCGCCGCGGACGCAGAATCGGTCCCGCCCGTGGTCGAAAGCGTCTTTCCCGAGCCGGGCGCAACCCATGAGCTGAGGAGTATCGAAGTCCACTTTAGTGAATCTGTGACCGGTGTTGAGGCGGCTGACCTGGTGGTGAACGGTGAGCCTTGCCTCGCCGTCCGTCGCGTGAGCCCGGACGTCTATGTTTTCACCGTGCCCGCGTCAATGGCTGGCGAGGTGGAAGTGAAATGGCGCCAAGTCAACGGAATTGTCGATTTCGCCGACGTGCCCAATCACTTTGTCGGCGCGAGTTTTGCCTACCAACTGCTCCCACCGGTCCGTCCCGGCGGGGTCATTCTTTCCGAAATTGTTCCGGACAACCACAAGACGATTCGAGACGAAGACGGGGACTACGAAGACTGGATTGAGCTGCAAAATATCACCGACCAGGACGTGACGCTTTTGGGGTGGCATCTGACGGATGCGCCGGGTGAGCCGTTAAAATGGACCTTTCCTGAGGTCACAGTTCCCGCTCGCGGATTTTTGGTGGTGTTCGCCTCGGCCAAAGATCGTACCGATCCGACGAACCGTTTGCACACTAATTTCAAGCTGGGTAACGGTGGGGAATACCTCGGGCTCACCGCGCCGGATGGGGTGGTGGTCAACGATTTTGCCCCGCGCTATCCGGCCGCTCTGCGAGACGTGGCGTTTGGGCGAGCAAATGGGGATCCCGATCACACCGGGTTTTTCAATACCCCAACACCGGGAAAACCGAATACCGTGAGCGGGATTGGATTCGCGCCTGCCATTGAATTTTCCCTACGGGGCCGAACGATCATCGAAACCAATTTGGTGATTCGTTTGACCTTGGCGGAGCCGGCTCCGATGGCGGACATTCGTTATACCCTGGATGGAAAGCTGCCAACTCTCACCAACGGCTTTGACTATCCCACAACAAGCGTGATTTTAATACGACAATTGGTATAGAACTTGCTGAAAGGCCGTTGGCATTGCCGAAAACGCATTGCCGTTGATTTATATAGATC
>JAYVTS010000217.1:0-12024 GCA_043788645.1 Verrucomicrobiota bacterium | reverse complement strand
CAGGGCCTGCCGCGACTCGCCGCAGACGCGGACCGAATCCGAAGTATCACCGCCTGGCCTTGGATAGTTAGTATAAATTTGAAAGCGAATTAGAATAAGGTTTCAGGGCCGGTTCAACAAACCTGTTCGTCAGCCATGGAGGAACTGGCTGAGTGATTACTTAGATTTTCTGCAGATTCATAAGGGCGTGAGTAGATCCACCCTCGATCTCAGCGAAGCCAATGCCAAGTCTTTCATGATGTGGCAGTTCGGTAACATCGACGCGGACTGGACCGATGTCAGCCCGAACGACATTTGGCGCCATGCCCGTAACTTCGTCCGGGGTCTCAGCCCAGTCAGCGCCAAATCAGGGCTCGGGTATCTGCGGCGGTTTCTGCGTTTCGTTCATTTGAAAGGCGCCTGTGGTCCTCAGCTTCCCAACTCCATTCCAAAGGTGGCGATTACCCGCAACGTCTCTCGCCCGGAGATTCTCTCTGATCACCAACGAAAGCGCCTTTTGCGGTCCCTCTTAAGCAAGTCTCCTATAGGTAAGCGCGACTATGCCATGGTCTTGCTGATGCTGGATCTGGGCCTTCGGTGTGGTGAAGTAATCGGTTTGGAGCTCAACGATATCGACTGGGAAGCTCGTCAATTAAGTATTCGTAAAACCAAGACGGGACGAGGACGCGTACTGCCAATTCCGAGCCTCGTGTTCGAAGCCTTGCGGGCCTATATCAATGTTGCTCGGCCACTCACCAATGACACTCATGTGTTTGTTCGACATTTACGCCGGACCGGATATCCGCTCACCCGTTCCGCGCTGAAGGCGATTGTTGGCAGGGCCTACCGTCACTGCGGATTTCCACTTCGGTGGTCCGGAACTCACCGACTCCGTCATACATTTGCCTGACGTTTGCAGAGACGCTGCGTCGATATGAAACCCATCGCCGACCTCCTTGGGCATCGGCGTTTTGATTCTACCAATACCTACACACAGGTCGATTGGTTGGCTCTGCGAGCGGTGGCAAGACCGTGGCCCAGTCAATTATGAAAGATTCTCCTCCAACCAAAGCAGCCCTTGTTCGCCGGTACCTCGAGCACCGGCGAAGTTTCGGTTACGTACTCAAAGGAGCTGAAATCCATCTGAACGGTTTCGCGCGGTTCATGGATCGCCAGGCTCCCAGACAACCAGTGACCGTAAAGCTGGCCTTGGAGTGGGCTCGAGGCCACGGCTGCCAGTCAGTCACCGTGGCACAGCGGTTGAGCGTTGTCCGTGGATTTGCCCGGTTCTGTCCGATATTCGATGCGCGCACGCAGATCCCACCAAACCGATTGGAACGATGCCGAGCTCGGCGGCGGGCTCCACATATTTTCACCAAAGTCCAACTCCGACGCATCTTGCAGCGCGCGGCCGGGCTTCGCCCATATTGTACGGATTTGCGACCAGCCACCTATCACACGCTCATCGGATTGCTGGCATGCTCTGGCCTTCGTCCGTCGGAGGTCTTGCGTTTGCGAGATTCAGATTTTAATGCCGCAGGCGCATCTCTGATCGTTCCGGCGGTCAAGTGCAGTCCCGGGCGCCAAATACCTTTGCATTCATCCACCGTGCGAGCCCTTGAGCGCTATCAACGACTCCGTCGCTCTCGCTTTCCGTAGACGTCTCACTTCTTTGTCGGTCCTCTCGGGAAGGCTTTACAGATTGGCACCGTCGATGCGGCGTTTCGGCGCTTGGTTCATGGCATTGAGTGTAACGGGTGTCGGCTCCATCCCCGTCTCTACGATTTTCGTCACACTTTTACGACCGGGATCATTGCCCGGTGGAGTCAAGAAAAGGCGCCTCTGAATCACCATCTGGTGCTTCTCTCCCGTTATTTGGGGCACAAGGATTTTCACCAGACCTATTGGTACGTCGAGCACGATCTCCACGCCCTTGAGGCTGCCTCAGCTCGATTTGAACAGTTTCATAAACAATCGCGGATCACGTAAGGAATATGGCCTGCAGCACATTGCCCGTTCTGCTCCAACGGTTCTTCGCAGGTTTGCGGAATACCGAGGATTTGAGCAGCCATACGATTGCCTGCTACCGTGATACCCTGCGCCTTTTGCTTCACTTCATCGCCAGCCGGCAACAGATCTCACTGGATCAAATTCCCCTCAGTGCGTTTCAACCGGAGATGACCCTCAACCTTCTTGAGCACCTGCAGAAAGAACGCCGGAATACAGCGCGAACGCGGAATGTCCGCCTGGCGGGAATTCGTGCTTTTGTTCGGTTTTGCCTAGGTGAGGTCGAGCCCGATGTGATGTGTGTGATGCAACGTATTCTCGCGATTCCCGGCAAACGTTGCGACAAGCCCCTCCTTGGATTTCTGAATGGGTCGGAAATGAAAGCCATCTTGGAGGCCACGGACAGGTCCCGTTGGACGGGAAGGCGGGATCACCTGCTGTTTTCACTACTCTACAACTCCGGCGGACGGATTTCGGGGATCCTTCGCATAACTCCGGCTGACTTTCGACGGCGGGTACTGCGCTTGAACGGAAAGGGACGCAAGCAGAGGGAATTACCACTTTGGATCCAAACGTGTCGATTGATCCAGCGATGGGTCGCGGAGAATCAGATCGGTGATTCCCAACCGATTTTCGGCAACCGGAATGGGCAGCCCATCTCACGACGGGCTGCAGGCAAAAGACTTAACATGGCACTTTGCATAGCGAAAAAAGCCTGCTCATCGCTCCGTGGTCGCAAGATCACACTCCATACCTGCAGGCATACTTGCGCCATGCACCTGCTCCAAGCGGGAGTGTCGGTTGAACTAATCGCACTTTGGCTGGGGCATGAGCAGATGAACACCACCCATGGATACTTGGAGGCCGATCTGACTATGAAAAAACAGATCCTCGCCCATCTACATCCACTCGCTACGTGCGGAATAGCAAACAAGAGGAAAGAGCGATCACAGATCATGGGAATTTTGGACGCCATGTAATAATGGGAACATGAGTCTCAGCGAATTCCCGTTTTTGTTAGGCTTTATGGATTTATCTCGGGGCTAGTTCCCATAATATTAAAGTTCACATAACCGTCATACATCAGGCATTTGATCGCCCGCCGACTCCGACCGCAAAAGACGAACAAGGTGCCGTCCTGCGGATCGGAGTTGAGTGTGGCCCGACACAGGGCCGCCAGGCCGTCGATGCCGCGGCGGAAATCGACCGGCTCAACGGCGAGGAGGATCCGCATCTGCGGGGTGATCTGGATCATAGGTGGGCTTTCCAGAACGCCTCCGCCAAGGCCACCCAAGCCGCCGGGTCGGCTCCCGTATGAATGACCAAGCGTCGGTCAGGCCCGGCCACCAGCTCGACCAATCCCGTGGCCACGCTCGGACACGAGGGTGGGACGGACCGCTTCAGCTCGACGAACTGCGGGGTATTAATCGGAAGCGAAGCCTTTTGGGTGGCACCCTCCTCGACCCGACGTTTTACCCGGTAGAAACTAATCCCGAGACAACGGGCCACCTGACTGACGCCGTGACAATTGGCCAGCGTCGCTGCCGCGTCCCATAAAGACGTAGGTAACCGCGGCCGACCCTGCTGAGCCAGGCGCCAGGATTTAAGCTGAATTTGAAGCTCGGCAAGATCGGTAGCGCAGAACCGCGGCGTTTTCATAACTACCGCCCACAATACCCCAGCCCCCATTCACCCCGCACGCACGCTTGCCGAGGGGGCACAAAGCAGTAGGTCTCGATGAAGGGATGAACCACTTCGTGATATTCACTTTCCAAACCGGCTGGTGCGTTTTCAACCGCCGCTGCCCCGGCGTAGAAGTTGGCAGCGACGCCCCGACGAGAGCCCACAACACCGCGACCGGCCACGAACTGTGTGTTGCGATGAAAGACATGCTAAAACAAGTCATAGCGGGCCAGAAAACCCGCCGATGCCAAGTCCTTTGCGGGACCGGCTACGGGCGCGTTGGCGGACTCTTTCCTCCGCTCCACATCTTCGCGGTGAATGCCGTCGTCATTTCACCAACAGGTCCTTCACGACCCGGAAACCGTCCCGGTGATTGCGATGGGTCTTGTCCGCGCCGCCACGAAAGGCGCTGCGGCAATGAATCGGCGCGGTGCCCCAGCTCCCGCTCCGCAGCACCACCCACTCGACCTTCGCGGGCACACATGGATCGGTCAGCAGCGTGGTGGCTTCCTTCGCGCCCAGCGCGGCCAGGATGTTCGTGCTCCAGCCGTCGCTGGTGTATTCATACACGTTGCCGTTCAGGTCGTGGAGACCCCAGTCGTTCGGCTTGAGCTGCCCGACCGGATGCGGCTTGCCACCCGCGTTGCCGCCGCTCCAGACGTAGTCGTTGCGCTTTGATTCTTCGTCGCCCCAGTAGAACGGCGTTGTGGTACCAGCGCGGCAGACGTATTCCCACTCGGCCTCGGTCGGTAGACGATAGGTTACGGCTTCCTTCTTCGAGAGCCAGGCGCAGAAGGCGACGGCGTCATTCCAACTCACGTTGACCACCGGTTCATCGTCGATGCGCTCGTAGCCGAGGTTCTTCCACGAAAAGCCGGGCGCGGCTTCCACCCATTTCCCGTCCCGCTTGCCAGCCGCGCCTTTGCCATCGCGTTCCGCGTCGGTGACGTAACCGCTGGCCGTGACGAACTGCCGGAACTCTCCCAGCGTGACCTCGTGGATTGCGACCCAAAACGCACGCGAAATCTTCACGCGCCGTTGCGGCGTCTCGCTCGGGGCGCTGTCGCGATACCAATCGTAGGTGACCTTTTTCGCCATCGCATCGGCGTAATCCTTCGGCGAACCCATGAGGAATTCGCCAGATGGAATTTGACGGAACACGCTGCCGAGTGTGTTGGTGAAGGCTGGAAGATCGTCGGCAGAGCCGCGTAGGGCCAGGGCCAGGACTGCACCGAGCAGCGCAAGTTGACGGGTGACTAAGTATTGAAAACGGGTCATGGGAAATGTGCAATTCATACAAATACCTCCTTCACGATCTGGCCGCCGAGGTCGGTCACGATTTCCTTGCGACCGTTGTGCTCAAACCAGAACGCGCGTTCGTCGAACCCAAACGCTTTGAGCAACGTCGCGTGAAGGTCGTTGGGGTGAATCGGTCGATCCACAACCGTGTAACCCACGTCGTCGGTCGCGCCGATGATCTGGCCGCCGCGCACGCCGCCGCCGGCCAGCCACATTGAATAACCGGCCGGGTTGTGATCGCGACCCGGTTTCTTCGGATCGCCCTCGACTGTCGGCGTGCGACCGAATTCTCCGCCCCAGACCACCAGCGTGCTTTCAAGCATCCCGCGCGCTTTTAGGTCGGCGAGCAGCGCGCCGATTGGTTGATCGACGGAGCGAGCCTGCTTGGTGTGATTGTTGCGAATGTCCGAATGCGCGTCCCAGCCCGCGCCAATGAGTTGGACGAATCGCACGCCCCGCTCGACCAATCGCCGGGCCAGGAGACAATGTCGGCCAAAATCGGCGGTCTCTTTTTGTTCCAGCCCGTAGAGCCGACGCGTGGCTTCGGACTCACCCTTGAGCTCGAAGGCTTCCGGCGCGGTGGTCTGCATACGGAAGGCAAGCTCGTAGCTCTGGATGCGCGCCTCCAATTCGGGATGCGGGCCGAGGCGTTCGAGATGATGGCGGTTGAATGCGCCCATCAGATCGATTTGCGCACGTCGTTGGTCAGACGTGCATCCCATCGGCAGCGTCGCGTCGGCCAGGCCGGTTGCGCCATTGACTTCGACGCCTTGATATTCCGGCGGAAGAAATCCGCTGCCCCAGAGTGCCGGGCCGGAAAAATTTTCGCCAGTCACCATCGTGATGAACGCGGGGAGATTTCGGTTCGCACTGCCCAGCCCGTAAGCAAACCACGCGCCGAGGCTCGGCCGCTGACCCGTCAACGATCCGGTGAGCGCGAGATAATCCGCCGGGGTGTGGATCGGGCTGCTGTGCTGCATCGAGCGGATGACACACAAGTCGTCCGCGTGGCGTGCCGTGTTGGGAAACAAGCTGCTGATCGGGATGCCACTTTGGCCGTGGTGAGTGAACTCCCACGGACTCGGCAGCAAGTTAGCCGTGCGCAGCCGGGAGTTACCCTTGGGCACGCGGGCGGCGATCGAATCTGGCACGCTCTGGCCCGCGAATTTCGAGAGCGCCGGTTTCGGATCGAACGAATCCACCTGGCTCACACCGCCGCCCATGTGCAGGAGGATGATATTCTTCGCCGGGCCCGACACCGGACGGATAGTCGCGGGAGCAACATCTGCCGCCAACGCACGACGTTCGGAGGCCAACAGCCAAGTCAGCGCGAGGGAGCCGAGGCCGAGGCCCGAGCGCCGGAGCAGCTCGCGGCGTGAGACCGGGAGTGGGCCGTCGCTACCACAGGAGCAGTTCATATCGTCATTACTTACCGACTACTTTTTTACCACCGAGAAACGAAGGCACACAGAGGTCATGAAACAGACTTTCTCGGTGTGCCTTCGTTTCTCTGTGGTTAAATCTCGGTGGTCTCATTCGAGGTAGGCGAATTCGTTCAGGTTCAGGAGTGCCTGGCAGAAGTGAAGCAACGCCAACGAGGGTCGCGCTGGGGCAGGATCACTTGGCCCACTGGTGGCGAGGAACTTCATCGCCCACTCGCGTTCCTGCTCGTCGGGCGTGCGGTTGAGTGCAAGTCGGCAGGCCCGCTCGATCTGGCGCGCTGAATGGGTTCCGGCTTCGCGTTCGACGCGGCCCGCGAATGCCTCCGCGATTCGGACCAGCCCCGGATTGTTCAAGAGGTGCAGTGGTTGCAACGCCCCGGTGGAGGCATGGCGGCGCGGACAACTTTCGGTGGCCGTGGGCGCGTCGAATAACCGCTGCATTGCCGGTAGAATGTTTCGCTGCTGGATGAGGTAGAGGCTTCGGCCATTGGCAAAAATATTCGTGACTAGCCGGCTTGGGCCGCCCATTTTTTCTTCGAGCAATCCGGCGACGGAAAGCATCGCGTCCCGGAGCGCTTCACTTTCGAGGCGGCGCGGTTCCCAACGCCAAAGATGCCGATTGTCCGGATCGATTCGCACGTTGCTGGTCTCGTGGAGCGCGGCGCGTTTGTAGGCGGCGCTCGTGACGATGAGACGGTGCAGATGCTTGGTGCTCCACGCGTGCGGCGGTGTCGGCCCGCCGACCTCGCCGGTCGTCACGCTCGGCTGACGAAACTCGCACGCCAGCCAGTCGAGCAAGGGCTGGTTTGACGGCGGCGCGCCGCGCAATCCGAAATCGCCCGACGTCTCGACAAGGCCACGACCAAAGTGCTGTTGCCAGACGAAATTTACCCAGACCCGGGCGGTGAGCGGATTGGCGTCCGACACGAGCCAGTCGACTAATTGCGAACGGGACGTCAAATGGGTCGCGCGTCGGTCGAGTACGGACGGCAATCCCGGCGTCACCCGCTCGGCCGGTGTATGGGGATCGCCGCGGCGAAGCACGAGCGCGAGGTTGGTCTTCAATACGTCCGGCTGGTAGGAAAACGGATATTGACCGCGCGGCGGCAAGTTTTCGATCAGATGCCCGCTGGTGGCTGGCGCGTAATAGCCCCACGAGTGCGGCTTGCGTTCGAGCAGCGCCTTCTCCTGCGCCGTGATCTTCTTGCGCAACGACTCGACCAGCTTGCGGTCGTCTTCGCCCCATGCGGCCTGGAGTTGATCATCGGTGGGCTCCCCAGTCGAGGTTTCCTTTGCATCCGTAGTGGCTGGGCGTTGCTTGATCTTCTTTCGCGCGGTGTCCTGGAGTTGTGCCAACAATGTGTGCGCGGTGGCGAGTTCGGGTGGGCGCGATTTCTCCCATTCTTCGAGCAACCCCGGATCGCGCAGCACGAGGTTGTTAATCTGGCCGCCCACGAAGAACCCGTGCAGTGAGTAATAATCGCGAGTGGTGAGCGGCTCGAATTTATGGTCGTGGCATTGGGCGCACTGCAACGTCAGGCCGAGCGTGACGGAAGCCACGGTGTTCGCCATGTCCACGCGGGGGCCGTTGAGTTGAACCGATTTGTCCTCCTCGTTGTTGTTGCTGCGGCCGGCGGCGAGGAAGCCCGTGGCGATCAAATGCTCGTCTGCGTAAGGCTCCAGTTCGTCGCCCGCAATCTGCTCGCGCAGAAAACGGTCGTAGGGTTTGTCCGAGTTGAAAGCGCCCACGACGTAATCGCGGTACCGCCACGCACTCGACCGCGGTTCGTTGGCCTCGAAGCCGTCGCTCTCCGCCCATCGCGCGAGGTCGAGCCAGAAGCGCCCCCAACGTTCGCCATGTCGCGGCGAGGCCAGCAGACGTTCCACGAGCTGCTCATAAGACGTCGGTGAGCGGTCCGTTTCGAATGCCGCCACTTCTTCCGGCGTCGGCGGCAAGCCGGTCAAATCAAGTGTTACGCGACGAATGAGCGTCAGTCGATCCGCTTCGGGCAATGGTTGCAATCCAAGCTCAGCGTGCTTGACCGCAAGCAAGACATCGATCGAGTTGGTCGTCGCCCAATTCTTCTGGGATGGAGAACTTCCGAGCGGACGGACGGGCCGTCGAAATGCCCAATGCCTCTGGGCGGCTTCAGCGATTGGATCATCTGGCCACGTCGCACCGGCGGCGATCCAGTCACGCAGAATCTTTGCCTCTGCCTCAGTCAGACGCGGCCCCTCGGGTGGCATCCGTGTATCAGGATCGTCACTAATCACGCGCCGCAGCAACTCGCTTTTTTCCGGCCGACCGACCACGAACCCCGGCCCCGATTCGCCGCCACGCAGTGCGGCTGATTTCTGGTCGAGCCGGAGTCCACCCTTTTGTTTGCTCTCGCCATGACACTTTGAGCAATGCGCGGCGAGTACGGGTTGGACGTCGCGCAGGAAATCCACCGCGGCCGTCGGCAACCCGGCCGACACCGCGAACGTGGTGAACACTGTTCCGATGGCAACCAGCCTATTCATCGACCTGGAAGTCTTGATGCGTATGGTGACTCTTCTAGCAACCAGCCCACCTTTCGCCAAGTCAGTTTTCGTGCGCGCCGACGGAAGCCGCGATGCGCCTAGCGATTCAGGGCTTCAGTTCGTTCAGGAGATTCCCCGCTTCCGTTTGTTCAGCGCTGATATCGCACCATCAGCGCCGGGCCGGGATAGTTCACTTCGATGCCATGATCCTTGGTGTGACTGAGAAGTTCGAGGGAGTTGTCGCCGGACTTCAACAGTTTGGGCGCCACGGAACTCGCGTCCGACGGCTCCTTGCTCGTGCTCAATCGCGATGCGGTCTGGCGCGACCCGAAGAAGTTTGTCGCTAACGCCGGCTCGCTCATCGGAATTCGTTATGTTGGTGGAGTCACGTTGGCTGAGTGGAATCAGACGCTCGGCGACCCTGGTTCACCGGATAAATCCATGCTCGTGCGCCGCCTCAAGGACACCGGCTTTTTCCGCATGCCCGCGACCCAGAACCACAACGAGATCTCGCCCATTGTCCCGGTGATCGAAGAATGGATTCGCTCGCTCGCACCCGACTCTTCGAAGCCAAAACGATGAACTCAACCATTCCGAGCCAATGCTGGGAGCGTGGGCGGAGGTTGGACTTGACCTCCGTTAGCTTCTGATTTCGTGCGGACGGGTGCTACGGCAGCGGGCCGAGGCTCAACCAGCCTTTTGCATCCTGGTCTTCGGCGGCATTCGCGAAGCGCAGGCGCTTTCCGCCCGCCATGGGATTCACCACGCGCAGGCCAAGGGTGCAAATACGTCCGATTGAAGCGGCGCGTTCTAACTGTGTCTCCCAGCGCGTGGGTGTCTCGCCGGGCTGAAGTCCGCGCAGCGTCCACTTCACCGGCCACGTTTCCAACACGGTTCCATCCACCGCGATGGCGGCGAGTTCCATTTGCCAGTCCTGGTAAAACGGGGCGACTCCCTGGTTAACAGTTTCCAGAATTACCGCCGCCCCGTGTTCTCCACGACGGGTGAGGTCGGCGGTGAGGACGCGGAAATCATACCCCATGCGCCGGACGTGAGTGGCCGCGCGTGCGACTCGCCCGGGATCGGTTTTGTCACGGAACATCCCGCTGTCCATGACCCACGAGGCGTGGGTCTCGCGCACGCACGTCGCGAAATCCTGCGCTTTTGGGTGGACTGGCTTTTCATCGAAAATCTGGCCCCAAACTTCCGGGCGAATTTCGCCGCCGATGGGATGAGTCTTCCAACGCTCCATCGCCAGTGGGCCGGCGGCTTTCAGTGCGGCGAGGTAGAACCAGGAGTCATCCTTACGTCCGGTATCCAGCGTGCCCCAGGCGAAGGAATCATCGTGATAGCCAAAGGGCCGGTGGGCGTTCGCGGCTAGCCTGTGATCCTCCGTTGCCGCCGGATAACGCAGCAGCACGGGCACGCGATGAAAGGCCCGCTCATAGGCTGCAAGGATCCGTTCCTGGATGCGCTTCGAGGCGAAGAGTTCGGTGCGCGGATAGGTATGCCACTCACCCCACAAGCCGAGTAGTCCGGCGGTGAGGAATCCCATCCGCGCATCGCTGTCGTAGCGTTGACCGAGCGCGGCGATGAATTCCTCCAACGCGGCGACGAGCCGTTCGTCCTCGTAGTCGGGCGTGAAGTTTTTCTGCGGCGTCTTCTCCTTCTCGTCCTTCCATTCCGTGACCTTCACGCCGGCTTTCGCCAGATAGTCCGGGAGTCCCGAAGGCTGCCCTGGGAATTCCAACCAGATGCGGAAGACCGCCTGGCAGGAGCGCCCGGAGATTGCCACCAGTTTGTCATCGAGTGGCTGCCAATTGTATTGCTCCGGCCCCGTCAGCAGTTTCGCCAGCGGCAGATAATCAAACTCCAGGCTGTGCGGGAAACGCTCCGCCGATTTCCCGGCATACGGCACCAGTCCTTTCAAGGGATTGTTCACTGGCGAATCCGCTGGCTCCAATCGCACCGGCGCGGCCAGTGCTGCGCCTTGCAGCAGCAGGCACGATGCAACGCCAAGAGTGTTCAGCGAAAAAGGTGCTGTCTTCAGAGTTTGGAGTCGGTTGATTTTCACTCGCGAAGTCTAGCGGACATAGATGGTTTTCGACCAATCGGAAACAGACTTATTCAACTCCAGCGCGGACGCGGTCAGCGGCGGCTCTGGCAGATGGTGAGGAGTCGCGCCAGGTGGAGGTCGATGCTTCACCACTCTTCAGGTTTTTCCAAGCGCTCCAGCCGGTGGGTTCGAACGTGCGTTGTTCGTAGCCGATGAAGACGTAGTCGCCAGTGGCCGTGGCGACGTAAGGTTGATCATGGGCCACCCCGGCTAGATCAACATCGTAAGGCAGCGCCGCACGATGTGTTTCCACCCACTGATCGCCGTCACGGCGCAGCCGGCACCGTAAAAACGCAGGAGCCGCACCGGGTCGGCCTTCGGAAATTCCAGCCCGACAAAACCCTCCGGACCCTTCGCCTGGAAATACGTATCATCACTCGCCCCCGACACCGCATTTGTCACGACGCGCAACTTGCCACGCACCTCCGCTGGATCGCTGCCAAACGGGACAGCCGCGATGACTTCAAACTCGGCGTCCAGCGGCTTTTCGATCAGCCAGAGATTGCCCTCCGCATCGAGGCGCATCTGGCCGGGCCGCACGGCGCGAAATCCCGCGCCCTCGATTGGCTTGCCCGTGCTCATAGTGAACACCTTCACCTCGCCCGACTGATTCGCCGCATAGAGCCGGTCTTTCGTTTCATCAATCGCCAGCCCGGTGACCAGCGGCGCGTCTTTGCCCGTCGCAAACGTGATGCGCCGGCCCGACGCGACTTCGTAATCGCCCGCCGCATTTCTCGAGAAGACTGCGATCTTCCCCTCCTGCCCATACGCCAGCCAACGGCGGCTCACCGCCACCGACTCGCCCGAGGAGGTGGCCAGCGCTGGAACATACGGGAGCACATCGCCGTCGCGATAGATGCCCGCCGCACGATGGCCTTCCTCCCACGTCGTGGTGCAGAACACCATGCCATCCTCGCTCACCGCCAGGTCGCTCGTGTAAAGCTGGAGATACGTCTGCGACTTGTCCGACCAGTC
>JAYVTS010000216.1:0-6150 GCA_043788645.1 Verrucomicrobiota bacterium | reverse complement strand
GATCGGCCGACGTAACTCGTCTAAGCACCTCGCTTTCCGTCGGTTTTCTAGGGACTAAGGCGAACTTACCCGACTTTCCTGCCTGGAGCGCCGCGCCGCGAGAATCGAGGCGCAAGGCTGACTTTTGCTTATCGGGTCCGTGGCATTCCGAGCAGCGTTTAAGGAGGATGGGTTCGATTTCCCTGGTGAAATCCACCGCTGTGCCCACAGCGAAGGCGGGATCGACAACGATCCAAAAACCGTATACAACGGAGACAAACGTAGACAAAAAACGGATCGGTTTCATTTGGTGCAACCATGCCGACCTGGGTCAGACGAAATTCCGAGGCTTCTTCATCTAACAATCGTGGAGTTTTTTCTGCGGAGCGTCAACGAGCGATTGCTTGTCGGTACCTATCGGAAGTGTTGTTGGCGGGGAGAAGTGTAACTGGGAGGGACGGATAAGAGACAATATACACCTTTTCGCTCTGCAACGGACGCTGGCCCACGCAGATTCTCGTCTGAAGGATCACCATGAACCAACTTGCACCCGATCAATCCATCGCCGCAATCGTCCCAGTCGCTGAGCATCTTGCGACGGAGACGCGAATGCTCGTTCTCAATGCCGGTTCTTCGAGCCCGAACATCTTCCCGCCGAGATTGCGCTGATGGAACATTTCGCCGTGAAATTTTCCGACGTGCCGCAGATCGCCTGTTTCGACACGGCCTTTCATCACGACCTTCCGCGGGTGGCCAAACTGTTGCCGGTTCCGCGCCGCTAAGAGGCAAAGGGTATTCGTCGCTACGGCTTTCACGGCTTGTCTTACGCCTATCTGAGGCAAGGCCATCGTTTATCATACTACCTACGGCCACACCCCATTGTAGGCCGAGGCGGTCCAGTACGGAGCGCAGGCGGTTTCCTTCGCTTCCGTTGAACTGTATACCGTGGACGAGGCGACCGCGCGGCTCGAAGAACTTGACGCCGCCGACGCCATCATTTTTGGGTGCCCGACCTACATGGGCAGCATGTCTGCGGGAATCCACCCACGAGTCACCCTGACATCTCCAGCCGCTCCAAAACCTGCCACGGCATTGAAACCGATTTCAACCTACCCGGATCGTTCAAATCCGGGCTAGGGTTATGCCCCATGGCGAAAACTACGAAGCCGACCGCTATCGTTATTGCCACCGCAAAGGTTACTGGATTGATGAGTTGGCGGCGGCGTAACGGCCGGTTGATATCCCCGACCATTGGGCTGCCGAGGTCGGCGATAGGTGCCCCGGATCGAGTTCAGCATTCGTCCAGCCGACGAAAAGTTTCTCGCGCGGGACGTGGGTTCTACGGGTGATGATAAGTTCGTGCATGGTTTTAGTCAGTTGATTATTGAAATTATTTCGGGGCCACGACTTTGCCGTGGTCGGCGAGTCGCTGCTCAAATAGCGCAGCGGACGTGGCTGCAATCGTTGTGCTGAGTTCGACGCGGACGTTCGCTGGTCTCGTGGCGATCACGATGAGGAAGCGGAAGCGAATAGTCATTTCGTTTTTTCTTATTGGTTTTCAAATCCGCGGGCAATCTCGCCCGCACAGAGATAGGACGAACAAAGCTGTCTGGGGAGGACAACCAATCCAAAGAATTTCAACCGCAAGTGTTCCTTACGCCTTCGCGCAAAGCTCGCTGCCCTTCCCGTAAACTCGTGGGACTTTTCTTCCATCCCCTTTTTCAACGCCTCTTCTTCCGCGATTCCCGGTTCCGCCGCATCTTCCCGTACCTCATCCATTTTTGCTATTTCAAGTAGGGTTTCACCCCATAGTGCCGCCGCTTCTGCCCAATCATCGTCTGGGAGTTTGCCTCCGTGCCGGTCACGGTTGCTTCGCATAATGAATAGCAACACTCTCGCTCCCGAACTGCTGGAACGGATGGACGCTTATTGGCGTGCCGCAAACTACCTCTCCGTCGGTCAGATTTATCTCTACGACGATCCGCTGCTGAAGCGACCACTCGCACTGACGGATGTGAAGCACATGTTGCTCGGACATTGGGGCACGACGCCGGGACAGAATTTTGTTTACGTCCACTTGAACCGCGTCATTAATAAGTACGACCTCGTCATGATTTACGTCTCGGGTCCGGGCCACGGCCGGCCAGTTGTTGTGGGCAAAACCTATCTCGAAGGCACCTACAGCGAGGGTTATCCCCACATCAGTCAGGATGAAGCTGGGTTTCAAAACCCCTTTCTTCAGTTTTCGTTCCCCGGAGGAATTTCTAGTCACGCTTCGCCCGAGTGTCCGGGCTCAATTCATGAGGGTGGCGTGCTGGACTCGATGTTGAGCGAACATCAATGCGAAGGCTGGCTTGAAGGTTATCTGCTCACGGGACGGCACGGAATTTTCAACTGCTACGAAGCGTTTATCCACATCATTGATTCGATGTTCAACCAGCACGCCAAGTGGCTGAAGGTGACGTCGCATCTGCCGTGGCGGCGGAAGATCGCTTCGCTCAATTATCTTGTGGCCTCGCACGTTTGGCGACAGGATCACAATGGTTTCACGCATCAAGACCCTGGTTTCATTGATCATGTCGTGAACAAGAAGGCCGAAATTGTGCGGGTCTATCTGCCGCCGGATGCGAACTGCCTGCTGTCCGTGATGGATCACTGCCTGCGCAGTCGGCATTATGTCAACGTCGTGATCGCTGGCATCCTCAAGCGCGGTGACACCAGTCTCACCATCTCCCAACGCAACTCTGGGGTTAGAAGACAATTAAATTAAGGAATTTTTGATTATGGAATTCGATCTTGAAGGTAAACACGCCGACCGCGCTTACTCGGTGCTCGCGTCATTGGTTACGCCGCGTCCCATTGCCTGGGTGACGACGACTGGGCCGGATGATGTGGTCAATCTCGCACCGTTCAGCTTTTTCAACCTCTTGGGAGCAAACCCGCCCATTCTTGGCTTCTGTCCGGGTGATCGCGACAATGGCACGCCAAAAGACACCGCGCTTAACATCCGAATGTCGCATGAGTTCGTCGTGAACCTGGTGGACGAGGCCGTGGCCGAAGCGATGAACCGCAGTGCCGCCTCGTTGCCTTACGGCGTGAGCGAACTGACCAGTGCCGGGTTGACCACACTTCCCTCGTCCGTCGTGCGCCCGCCGCGCATCGCGGAGTCGCCCGCCAGTCTCGAATGCACCGAATGGGGCACGCTCCAAATTGGTGAAAACCGGCTCGTGATCGGCCTCATCAAACGCGTCCACGTTCGGGATGAGCTATTCGACCCGGTCACGCTTCGTATCCGGGCCGATCGGCTGCATATCATCGGTCGCATGGCCAGCCCGGACTGGTATTGCCGTACGCGAGACCTTTTTGAAATGAAGCGTCCCGCTTGACCAGAGTGTTCGGAAGAAGCGGAGATGCCTTAAAAGTGGTCCAAAACGGCAGCAGCGTCCGGGGCTCAAGCTCCCGCGCATTTATCTGATTCGTCATGGTGAAACCGAGTGGTCGCTTTCGCGTCAGCATACCGGTCGCACCGACCTTCCGTTAACCGCGTCCGGCGAAGCGGCAGCAAGGGAACTTGGCCAGCGTCTCCGGGGCGTCCTCTTTTCCAAGGTATTAACGAGTCAGCGACAACGCGCACAACGCACCGGTGAATTGGCTGAACTCAGTCCAGCCGCGGAAGACGAACCGGACCTTACGGAGTGGGACTATGGCGAATACGAAGGGCAACGCACCGCCGACATTCACAAATCGCGACCCGGCTGGAATATCTTTTGCGACGGCTGTCCAGAGGGCGAATCACCGGCTCAAGTCACCGAACGCGCCGACCGGCTCATGGCGCGCCTCCGTTTGCTCGAGGGAAACATCGCGCTGTTCACGCATGGGCATTTTGGACGTGCACTGGCGGCGCGTTGGATTGGACTTCCGGTGAGCGAGGGTGCGCGTTTCCAACTCGACCCTGCCTCGCTGAGCATTCTTGGTTTCGAGCACGACCTCGCCGAAGAACCAGCCATCATGCTGTGGAACGCCAGCGCGGAAAATATTTTCGACTCCATGCCGAACCAACGCGCGGCCGAACTTAGGGCGATTGAGCGTTGGGAGAATGAAGGCGGCGAAATTCTAGCCACAGCGCCGGAAGCGGCGGTGATTGGTGTTTCTTCCCAAGTGATTTACGACCTATGACAGCAGGTCATCCCTTGCCGGAAATCATTCCGGAATTCGAAACCGCCCCGGCGACGATGGAAGCGGGCTCGTCGGAGCGCGAGCGGGTGGTTAAAGTGGGCGGTGATTGGCGGGTGGGTGCTCCGACTAAACGTTCAACGTGCGTTGGCGCACGATCAGCGAAACCATTTGGAGTAAAGCTGTTTAGGATATGCTAGCCATAAATGAAAGCCGTTGACCGACAATTTTTCCGAGCGCCGAGCGCCTTCGGCTGGATTGATCTGGCGGTCATCGGTCTGTTGGCTGCGCTCGTCTATGCACTGATCACGGTCGCCCGCGAATGGAGCGCTCCGCTGCAACACCTCCCCGAGATTCATTTGGAAGCGCGGCATCTGCCACTTTACGCGCTATTCAGTTTGTCACGCGGGGTGATTGCTTACGGCATCTCGTTCCTATTCACTATGGTCTATGGCTATGCGATGGCTCGGGTGGCTGGCGCAGACAGGGTGATGTTGCCGGTGCTGGACATTTTGCAAAGCATCCCTGTGCTTGGCTTTCTACCGGGATTTGTGCTCGGGCTGGTTCATTTGGTTCCAAATCAAAACATCGGGTTGGAGATTGCTTCGGTGCTGATGATTATCACGGGCCAGGTCTGGAATATGACGTTCTCGTTTTACTCGTCGTTGAAATCCGTGCCGCCGGATTTGGTCGAGGTCGCCCGCCTGAGCAGGATGTCGGGGTGGGAACGATTCTTCCGTCTCGACCTTTCCTTCTCCGCGACCGGGCTGCTTTGGAACAGCATGATGTCCATCGCGGGCGGTTGGTTTTTTCTGATGGTGAGCGAGGCGTTCGTGCTGGGGGAACACGATTTCCGACTGCCGGGCCTCGGTTCGTATATGAGTCTTGCAATCGAGCGCGGCGATGGCATGGCGCAACTACTCGGTGTGCTGGCGATGCTTGGCATGATTGTATTCGTCGACCAAGCGGTGTGGCGTCCGCTGGTGGCCTGGTCGCACAAGTTCACCGATGAACCGTCAACGGATGCACCTAGTTCCTGGCTGTGGGAACGGATTCGTCGCTCACGGATTTGGCAATCAGGGTCGCAGTCGTTGGGTTTCCTTCGCCGACACGCCCATCGTTCTGCGGTCGCGCCAACGAATCCTCCCGTGATGGTGCGATCCGGTTCAGCGAAGGCGTGGCTTTGGGGAAAGCGATTGCTCGTCGGTGTGATTGCCGCTGGAGTCGTGTTCGGCGCGGTGAAATATGTTCATCTGCTGCTCACGCTCACAGGCAGTGATTGGCTTCATCTTCTGGGCAGCACCGCAGCGACCTTCTTGCGCGTCGTCCTGGCGGTGGCGCTCGCTTCGCTTTGGACGATTCCAGTTGGCGTCATCATCGGTCGTCATCCGCGCTGGTCGCACGTCCTGCAACCCATCATTCAAATGGCGGCGAGTTTTCCTGCACCCATGATTTTTCCGCTGGTCGTGGGTGGCCTGTTGGCGTTCGGCGTGGGGCTGGGAATCAGTTCGGTCGTGCTGCTGTTGCTGGGCACGCAATGGTATATCCTTTTCAATGTCATCGCGGGCAGTAGCGCGATCCCGCATGAACTCTGGGAGGTCTCGCGCCTGTCACGGTTCTCGTGGCGGCAGCGCTGGTTGCAACTGATACTGCCAGCCATCTTTCCGAGTCTGCTCACCGGCTGGATTACCGCCCTGGGCGGCGCCTGGAATGCTAGCATCGTCGCCGAATATATGAAGTATCGTGGCCAAGTGCAGGTCGGATTGAATCCCTCGACCGCGTTGGTATTTCAAAATTTTGCATTGTTCCCGTGGTTGACGGTGCAGCAGAACGTCGAAGTCGGGTTGCCGCATCTGGGGCTCGCCGACGCTGAGCGCGTGGAGCGCGTGCGGCAGGTGATTGGGGTCGTAGGTTTGACCGGCTCTGAGGAAGCCTACCCGAAGGAACTATCCGGTGGGATGAAGCAACGGGTCGGTCTGGCCCGCGCGCTGGCCGTGC
>JAYVTS010000215.1:0-18561 GCA_043788645.1 Verrucomicrobiota bacterium | reverse complement strand
TCAGTGGGCGGTTCAACCCCTCGACCTCGAACTTTTGCGCGAGGTCCAAGCCATTTTTGCTCCGGTCAAAAACCTCGGTCACCGAGAAGGATTGCCGGAGAATAATTAGTCATTTTTATGCAAGCTCTTCAACTTGAAAAGCCGGGAATCTGGCGCGTGATCGAAACGGCAGAACCGCCGGCACCAGCCCCCGGTGAAGCTTTGGTTCGGGTCCAGACGGTAGGTATCTGCGGTACAGATTATAGTGGGTATTTGGGGAAAATGCCGTTTTTCTCGTACCCGCGAATTCCAGGACACGAATTGGGCGTAACGGTTGTCGGAGTCGGTGAAGGGGTCGCCCACGTCCAGATTGGTGACCGATGTGCGGTCGAACCCTATATCAATTGTCAGAACTGTTACGCCTGCCGCCGTGGGCACACGAATTGCTGTGAAAGTAACCAGACCTTGGGTGTTCACTGTGATGGGGGTCTGCGGACGTGGTTTCTCGTTCCTGCTCGGAAATTGCATGTTTCCTCCCGTTTGACCTTTGAGCAATTGGCCTTGGTGGAGACCTTGGCGATTGGTTGTCACGCGGTAAATCGGGGCAATCCGCAACCCGGCGAGACGGTTTTAGTGCTCGGGGCTGGCCCGATCGGTTTGTCCGTCATCGAATTCGCCAAGTTATCCGGCGCTCGCGTCGTCGTTGTCGATCTGAACGAGCAGAGATTAGCGTTTGTCCGGAAGGAACTAGGCATTTTGAACACCGTCCTGGCGGGCTCAGGCGCCCTAGAACAGGTGACTCAATTAACCAATGGCCAGCTAGCGGACGTGGTGATTGATGCCACCGGCCATCATGAATCCATGAGCCACTGTTTTGAATTCGCCGCTTTTGCTGGCCGCGTCGTCTATGTGGGAATCACCGTGAAGGACCTGATCTTCCCTCATGCGCCGATATTGCATCGGCGCGAACTGACGCTGTTGGCGTCACGCAACGCACTTTCCAAGGATTTCCCCCGAATTATAAGCCTGATTGAAGCCGGTCAAATCGACACCCGGCCCTGGCTCACCCACCGCGCCCTCTTGGCCGAGGTTCCGTCGGTGTTTCCGATTTGGCTCCAGCCCCAAACTGGGGTGATTAAGGCGGTGGTGACCGTCACCGATTGACGGTCACCCCAATGGACTCTTGGACGCCCGTTTGCCTACGGCATGGTGATACTAACGGTCGTTGGAGCGGATCTGCCGACGGAGTTGTAAGCGGATACCCGGAAACTATAGGTCGCTTTTGAACTGACCCCGCCGATGGTGCAGGCCTTGGTGTTGAACGGGAGATTCGCGAGCTGGATCCACGTCGTCCCGGATAGGAATTCCAGCTTAAATCCGTTTTCATTGGTCGAATTATCGAGCCAGGTGAGACTGAGTTGATTGACCGACATAGCGGTGGCAACCAGCCCGGACGCAGCAGTCGGCAGCACACCAGAAACCGAACCGCTGGGCGTAGTAACGGTGGCGGATACCGCAAAGGCGGAACTGCCGCCGGAATTAATCGCCCTGACTCGATAGGAATAGGTCGTGGCAGCCGAGGCCGTCATGTCCGTATAACTTACCGCGTTGGCCGACAAGGTAACTAGAGCGGTAAAAGCCCCGCTCCCGACCGAACGTTCGATTTGGAAGGCGGTCTCGTCACTGGACCTATCTTTCCAGTTCAGACTGATCTGAGTTTGGTTCAGGACCGAAGCCACTAAATTTGCGGGAGGCGCGGGAGGCGCTGAAGGAATCGTCACTGAAACCACGCCGGAATAGACAGAATTACCGATCGAATTAAATGCCCGTACTCGGTAGCAATAGGAACCGCCAGCAACACCGGTCGGGTCTTGGAAGGACGTTGCATTGAGGCCCGTGGTGGCGAGGGAAGCATAGGAACCTCCGTTGGACGAACGTTCGATCGCAAATCCGCTTTCATCAGCCGAGTTATCGGTCCAGGTGAGATCTATCTGGGTTTGACCCGTCAGCGTAGCCTTCAATGCCGAAGGGGCCGCAGGAAGGGCCGGGGTTGTCACCGTGGAAATCGGAGAATAGGTGGAGTAGCCCCCGGAATTGAACGAACGAACTCGATAGGAATAGGCTCCGCCCGCACTGACCGTCGTATCTTGGAAACGAACTCCATCGGTGGCAGTCGTCCCGATTTGAAGATAGGAACCGATACCCGTCGCTCGCTCCACGGCGAATCCGGTTTCAGTCGTGGAGGGGTCCCCCCACGTCAGATCGATCTGCGTGGCCGAAATGGCGGCGGCGGCAAGCCCGGTTGGGGCGGTCGGCGCGAGGGGCAAGGTGGTGACGGAGAGGCTCGGGCTCGGGGCCGAGACGCCACCGGAGTTCAAGGCACTGACCCGATAGGTATAGCTCGTAGCCGGCGTCGTCGCGACGTCGCTGTAAGCGGTGATATTAGCCCCCGTGGTGGTGAGCACGATGAAGACCCCGGCGCCCGTGGCACGTTCGATCAAGAACCCGGTTTCATTGTTGGAAAGGTCGTTCCAGCCGAGGTTCACCTGGGTTTGACCCATCCCCGAAGCGGTCAAGCTCGTTGGGGCGGCTGGGATCGGGACTACTGCCTGTCGGCTCGTGGCCGAGACGGAAGTAGTATAAGCGGAATTGCCAAAAGGGTTCACCGCACGTATCCGATAGGAATAGGAGGTGGCCGAGGCCACGGAAGTATCAGTAAACGCAATGACTTTGGCCGCCACGGTGCCGACAACCGAGAAGAGACTGTCGCTGTCGGCACGTTCAATTGAAACGCTCGTTTCGTTGGCGCTGGTGTCCGTCCAGGAAAGGTTGATTTGTCCGGCGACCAAGGAGGCAACCGTCAAACTAGAGGGCGCGATGGGAAGCTGCCCCCAAGTCACATTCGCGCTGGCAGCGGTGGGCGAGAGTCCTGAGATGTTTTGGGACCAAACTCGGTAGAAATAGGTCGTGCCACTCATCAAGCCAGTATTCGTGAAGGTGTTGATGTTGGCGTCCCGAGTGGCCGCGGTTACGAAATTGATTCCGTCGGTGGATTTTTCCAGGACAAAACCTGTCTCATTATTGGCATTGTCTTGCCAACTAATCTGTACGCTGGTGGCAGTCAACGGGACCAATGACAGGTTCGTCGGGCTGCCCGGTTGGGTGGCAATGGAGATCGTGACCCCAGCAGCAGTGCCATCGCCCAAGGCATTGAAGGCGATGACTCGATAGGAATAGGTATGACCGGGCTGAAGACCGACTCCGTCATTGAAGCCCGTGGCATCCCAACCCAGAGTGGCGAGAACCGTATAAGCTCCACCGTTATCACTGCGTTCGATACGATAGCCGTCTTCATTGTTCGCAGAATCAATCCACGAGAGATCAATTCGACCTGTGGTCACTTCCTGGCCGATCAGGCTCGTCGCGGAGACGGGCACAGCAGTGTTACCCAAAGTTGTGACGGCGGCGATGCCAGAAAACGCGCCCGAACCGGCACTATTAAAAGCACGGACTCGATAGCTATAGCTCGTACTAGCGGTCAGTGGACGATCGATCCAACTGGTCGGTGCGCCGGGCAGCGTGGCGACGGCACTCCAGGTGAGGCCGCCATCGGTGCTGCGCTGGAGTTCGACTCCTGCCGTGGTGGTTCCGGGCGCGGACCAGGTGAGGGCAACTTGGTTGAAGGCCGGGGCACTGGCGGAGAGACCGCTGAGACCCAAGGGAAGGCTTTGGACACTCGACCGAAAACTAGCAATGGTGGGCGCTGTCTCTCGAATGCTTCGTGCATTGTCACTGGCATTGGTGGGATCGCTCGCATAGTCGACGCCCAGAGGTCGTCCTAAATAGGAGAGCCAGGGATTGGAAAAGTAGTTGAGCCGTTGTGAGGTTCCGCCCGTGAGACATTCGTAGGCCATGATGTCTCGGAATCCCAAGGCATCCTTCCCGCAGGATTGATACCCAAAACCGTAGGGGGTTACAAATTGATCCACGCTCACCGTGTGGCCTCGGTCATGATTGCAACCGAGGTTGTGCCCCAGTTCGTGGGTCAACGCGCCGCCAATGAGAGAATAGTCGTTGACAACATTATACGAATACTCCGAGTGAAATGTACCTTGAAGATAGGGAATGTAAGCCACGCCGGAAGCCCCTGTGTCTTCACTGATCAAAGTCACGAGATCGGCGCCGTATTGGTTACGTAGCAGCGGGACCGTATCGAGAAATCCATCGGTCGAGGTCACCATCCGACTCAAAACGGAATTAATATCTACCGAGGGGTTTTCTACGTGAGCCACTTCTTCGACGCCCACCAATTTTATAAAGATGCCGGCGTAACTATTGGCGAAGGTCGTGTTGGCGTCGGCCACGGCCTGATTAATCATGGCTCCAAGTCCGTTTTGCCCAAAGCGAACCCTTGAAGCCGGAGAATAGACCACTAGCAAATCGATGATGGTGGGTTGGGCAAGGGTGTGGACGTCGGCGGTAGCGGCCGGAGAATGGACAATCGATAACCCCGCTTGGAGCGCCTTCCTTTGACCTTTGGGCAGGGTTGAGCTGGCGGAACAGGTGAAATCCGTGCCGGAATCTTTGCTGAAAGAATAGGCACCGTTGCCGTTAGGCAATAGATGCCACCGATCCCCTGGAGTATAGGCCGTGCGGTCAATGAATCCGGCCATGGTTCCACCCGAGGAACCGAGGCAGACTCTGGACAGGGGTTGCCCCTCCACATGGCCCACCCATGCAAAGTTGTCATTCGCGTAAGTCTCCAGTCGATCCCGCTCCGCCGTTACGATCTGTCCGTCCGGATATTGGAGGTGAATTCGCGCCGAATGCAGAGCGAGCGGGTTGAGGCTTAGTTGACCGTTCACGAGTTTTGCGAACTCCGTGACCTTTTCTCGATTGGAACCGAGCCAAGCGACGTTCGGATCGTTTGCGGCTCTGAATTGCGCTTCAGGGTGGACCTGGACGGGGGCAGCGAGCATGGAAAGGACCATGCCGCTTATTCCCACCCAGGTGCGGGGCAGGTTGCGGGACGCCAATTTCATTGATGACTAGGTTTTAGACGGTGAGGACTCGCTAATGAGGTGGTACTCCAAATCGAGTTTCGGCTGGTTAAAAAAATTGGGGGGCGGTTTCACGCCAGAGCGCGGGTGCTCAACCCGCCCAGAAGCTACGGGTCGAGGGCAAATGGTCAGGTTCGGTGGTGTGGTCCGGTGCTTTTTCAAAAAAGGCTAACTTCTCGAAAGTTTAACAAAACCGACCGTGCGTCAGGTATTCACCTACCGCCGAGGCCGAGATCGGCAGGAGTGGAAGGGTACTAAAGCACAATTTTTGAGAAAAAGAGAAAAGCTGAGCGGGTCGTCGGATGGCAGAAATGGAATGTAGCCGGTCGATCACCTCGCAGTGCACGCCTTTGGTGGTGAGGGAGCGTCCTCTCGAACGTAAAACCTGAACGTCATCCGCTTGCACCGATGCCCAGCTCTCACCGATCCTCCGGTCATGTCACCGAAGCCAGTGGTCGGAATTCTTATGGGTAGCCAATCCGACTGGGAAACCATGAAGCATGCGGCCGATCAACTGGCGGCGCTCGGAGTTCCTTTTGAAACGTCCGTCGTCAGTGCTCATCGAACCCCAGACCTCTTGTTTGAATACGCCGGGACAGCGGCGAGCCGAGGACTCCAAGTGCTCATTGCCGGCGCGGGAGGAGCCGCGCATCTGCCCGGCATGTGCGCCAGCAAAACCGTCCTCCCGGTGCTCGGCGTCCCCGTCCAATCGCAGGCTCTCAACGGACTGGATTCGCTGCTGAGCATCGTCCAAATGCCCGGAGGCATTCCGGTGGGCACGCTCGCCATCGGCAAAGCCGGCGCGATCAATGCGGCGCTCCTCGCCACGGCTATTCTCGGCAATCATTACCCCGAATTCCGAGCGGCCTACGAAACCTTCCGCGAACAACAAACCGCCGCCGTGCTCTCAGATCGCGAAACCGGTAAACCGAAACTTTAACCTCAGCACTGCAATAACGCTCTAACGCTATGCTCAACTTTACCGGTCGCGGTTCCGTGACCACCTGCGATGGCGTCACTCGTCGGGACTTTCTCCAGGTGGGCACCTTGGGCGCCCTCGGACTTTCGCTCGCTCAGTTTGGCGCGCTCAGAAGCCGTGCGGCCGAGACCAGCGGCCAACCAGCCGCCGACAACGGTCGTTCCGCCATCCTCATTTTTAATCTAGGCGCGCCCTCACAACTCGACCTCTTCGATCCCAAACCCGACGCACCTCGGGAGATTCGGGGGCCGTTCAAGCCCATTTCCACGAAGGGCGATTTCCAAATCTCCGAACTCCTCCCAGGCCACGCGGCGTTGGGCGATAAGTTCTCGCTGGTGCGCAGCGTTTACCACACCGCGGCGGCCGTACACGACACCGGTCACCAAATGATGCAGACCGGCCGACTCTTCACCGGGGGTGTCAATACCCCTCATGCCGGGTGCGCTCTCGAATTCCTCCGTGGTCGTCGCACCGAACTCCCTGCACACGTTATTTTGCCTGAACCCATGGGGAGTACCGGTGGCGGTATGCCCCACGGCCAGGACGCCGGATTTCTCGGCAAGGCATTCGATCCATTTGTCCTAAATGCCGATCCGTCGAAACCCGATTTCCAAGTACCCGACCTCCGTCCGCCCTCAGAAATTGGGGAAGCCAGACTCCAGCGCCGCCAGGAACTCCGCGCCGTCGTTGAAGGAACTCTGCGGAAGTTTGAAGCGACCGAAAGCGCTAAGCTCATGGATGCGAACTTCGCCGCGGCCTATCGCCTCATGTCCAGTGAACGCGCTCGGGACGCCTTCGATCTAACCAAAGAGACGACGAAAGTTCGAGAACGCTATGGTCCCAGTCGATTCGGTCAAAGCTGTCTCTTGGCCCGTAGATTGGTTGAACGCGGGGTCCGGTTCGTCACCCTCAATACCTTCATCACCGTCTTTGACGAGATCACCTGGGATATCCATGGCTCAAAACCCTTCACGAGCATTGCCGGCATGAAGGACATCGTTTGTCCCATGTACGATCAGGGATATAGTGCGCTCATTGAGGATCTCCACCAACGCGGCATGCTCGATTCCACCCTCGTGGCCAATCTCGCCGAATTTGGTCGCACGCCAAAAATCAATCCCACCGGTGGGCGCGATCACTGGCCAGCCTGCTGGAGCGTTTATTTTGCTGGCGGAGGCGTAAAAGGAGGTCGGGTGGTCGGCAAATCAGACGAAATTGCCGCGTACCCCGCTGAACGGCCAATCAAACCCAGCGAAATCGTCGCCACCATTTTCCACAGTCTCGGCTTGGATCTGGAAACCCATCTCCCCGGCCCCCAAGGACGACCGTATCCGCTCGTGGATTTCGGAACCCAGCCCATTCGGGAATTGTTTGCCTGATATTATGAAGGCCTTGACGCAGATCAGTCTCCTCCTCGTCGTCCTATTTCTCAGTGATTGGGCGACGGCTGCTGAGGCCAACGAAATGCCGTCGGCCCATCAAACCGCCGAGCCCACCTTTCGTAGCCACGTTCAATCGGTGCTGACCAAAAGCGGTTGCAACGCCGGAGCGTGTCACGGAGCCGCCGGAGGTAAAAACGGGTTCTACCTCAGCCTGCGAGGATATAACGACGAAGCGGATTGGGTTGCCCTCACCCGCAATGCCGGAGGGCGCCGTCTGAATTTTATTGAACCCGGCCGCAGTCTTCTACTGCTTAAATCCACGGGCACCTTACCCCATAAGGGCGGACCGCGCTTTGAAGTCGGGTCACCCGAATACACCACGCTCGCTCAATGGATCGCCGCTGGCGCACCCGGACCGAGTAAGAACGACTATCGGATGGTCCAATTGGAGGTGGTCCCCGCTCACGCCACTCTTTCCGTTGGCCAAACTAATTCTGTCCGAGTCCACGCAACCTTTAGCGATGGCCATCGTGAGGAGGTCACCCGATGGGCCAAATACACTAGCGCCAACGAAACGGTCGCCAACGTCAATGAGGCGGGCGAGGTCCGCGTCGTTGGATTTGGCGAAGCGGGGATTAGCGCCTGGTATCTCAGCCAGATTGCAGTCGGTTTAGTTACCTCGCCTTATACGAACGTGTGGGCGGCCAACAACACTCCACACCCGTCTCCACGAAACTTCATTGACACCCAAATCCAACTCAAGCTCCAAGAACTCAACCTGGCGGCCAGCCCACGTTGTACCGATGGCGAGTTTCTACGCCGCGCCTCCCTGGATACCCTGGGCCTGTTGCCGTCCTCAACTGAAGTTCGGGAATTCCTGAAAGATTCAGCCCTCGACAAACGGGATCGACTGATTGATCGAATCTTGCAACGACCGGAATTTGTCGATTATTGGACCTATAAATGGAGCGACTTGCTGCTCGTCAATTCCAAATCCTTGAAGCCCGCTCCCGCTCGTGCCTACTATGCTTGGATTCGGGCGCAGGTGGAAAGAAACCGACCGTGGGACGAGTTCGCCCGCGAACTCGTGACCTCCTCCGGCAGTACGCTCGAACACGGAAGCGGTAATTTCTTCTTGCTCCACGACGATCCGCGAACCCTCGCGGAGACCACGACCCAAGTGTTCCTAGGCATGAGTGTCGGTTGCGCCAAGTGCCACAATCATCCGAGCGAGAAATGGACCAATGACGACTATTATGCGCTGGCCAATCTCTTTGCCCGGGTCCGAACCAAAAATGGTGACCGCGAGGGTGATCGAATCCTCGTTTCGCAGCCCAGCGGAGAACTCGTCCAACCCCGGACCGGTCGCCCCCAAATACCTCGTCCGCTCGATGGGATCGCGCTGGAATTTGAAGCTCCGAAAGATCGGCGGATCCATCTTGCTGAATGGCTCACTTCAAGACAAAACCCCTATTTTGCGAAGGCCATCGTCAATCGTCTTTGGGCCAATTTTTACGGCGTGGGTTTGGTCGATCGCGTCGATGATCTCCGCATCAGCAACCCACCCAGCAACGAACCCCTCTTTCGTCAGGCAGCCGAGTATTTGATCGCCCAAAAATACGATCTGAAAGCACTCATGCGGGAAATACTGCGGAGCGAAACCTATCAGCGAAGCAGTGAACCGCTCCCGGGCAACGCGGCGGATACCCGTTTTTACGCCCGGTACTACCCCCGACGACTCATGGCGGAAGTGATCCTCGATGCTTATTCCCAAGTGACGGGCGTACCCACCGAGTTCAAACGACTCACCGGAAATGGGGATACTTTTCAGGTCAACTACCCCGTTGGAACCCGCGCCCTCCAATTGCCAGATTCTCAGATTGCGAGTTATTTCCTTAAAAACTTCGGTAAACCGGATCGCAATCAAACCTGTGAATGCGAACGAACGGCGGAACCAAGCGTCGCCCAAGTGCTGCACCTCGCGAACGGTGCGACCCTCAACGACAAGCTGAAGTCCGAGAAATGCCGATTAGCCAGCGAATCTTCCGCTCAGACCGACGCCGTCACCGCCGAAGCGCTCATTGAAGAAGCTTACCTAGCCACCCTCGCCCGAACTCCTTCGGACCGTGAACGCACGACGCTCACGAAACTCCTGACCGAATCGCCCGGAACCGCTCGCCGCGCGATATTAGAAGATACCTATTGGGCACTCTTGAGCAGTAAGGAATTCCTTTTCACCCACTAATAGTTGAAATCGGCATCGGAATTGAACCCGAAGTGATCAGAGGGTTGCTGATTTCAATTTTTAAAAAGTCTATCCCATGTCTCCCATTCGATCCCTGATCCCTACGCTATCGGTGAGCGTCCGCGAACGGGTCAGTCCCCATGGCCTTAGCCTCGCCCGGGCGATAGCGTTTGCCGCCGCGTTCATTCACGGCGCTGGGGCCATAGAAGCCGCCGAATTTACCGACCTTGAACCGATCCTTCAGAAACAATGCGTTGAATGTCATGGATCCAAAGAACCCGAGGGCAGCCTCGTTCTCGAATCCTATACCGATCTGCTCAAGGGAGGTGAGTCCGGAGCCGTCCTGGTGATCGGCAAATCCGCCGACTCTCTGCTGATTAAGGTTCTGGAGGGAAATTGGGGTAAGACCGGCAAGAACCAATTCATGCCGCCGGGCAAACGCGATCATCTCGAAGCAGAAAAAATCGCTCTTTTCAAGGCTTGGATCGATGCCGGTGCGCCTGAACCGAAATCAGGCGCAGCATCCGCGTCCGCCGCATTGGTGGTGCCCTCCATCCCGATCCGCGGCACGCCTCGGCGCCCAATTAACTCACTCGCCTTTGAGCCCAAGACCCAACTCCTCGCGGTAGCCCGGCCTACGGGAGTCGAACTTCTCGCGGTCGATACCCAGACAATTATCCGAACCCTACCCCACCCCATCGGGCCGGTGAATGCGGTCACTTTCTCCAGCGACGGACAATTTGTTTTCGCCGGCGCTGGGCAGCCGGGTCAAAGCGGGGAGATTCGCCAATGGCGCACGGCCTCGGGCGAATTGGTTCGAGTTTTCTCGGGGCCACGCGATGCCGTGCAGTCCCTCGCGCTGAATCCGGACGCCACCGTCGTGGCCGGCGGCAGCTACGACTATGGAATCTTCCTCTGGGGGGTCAGTGACGGCGGACTCCGCCGCACGATCACCGCTCACCAAGGAGCCGTCATGGAGCTCGCCTTCCGCCCTGACGGCAAGATCCTAGCCAGCGCCAGTTTCGATCGTACCGCCAAACTCTATGACCCGATCTCGGGGATTCGAGTCGAGACCTTGGGCCAAGCCCTGAATGAATTGAACGCGCTCGCGTTTTCCCCCGATGGCCAAACGCTGCTCACGGGTGGCAACGACCATCGGATCCGGGCCTATCACGTCGGCCTAGACGGAAAAGAGGGTTCCAACGAACTGATGGCCACCGTTTTCGCTCACGAAGGTTCCTTGCTTAAATTGGCCTATAGCCCCGATGGAAAGACCGTTGCCTCCGCTGCCGATGATCAAACGGTAAAGCTTTTCAGCGTTCCCGAACTCATCCCCCGACTGCGTCTTGAACCGCAACCGGATTGGCCCACGGCACTCACCTTTTTGGGCTCGGACCGACTGGCGGTCGGGCGGGCCGACGGTTCCCTGGGACTCTATCAAACCAGCGACGGAAAGCGGTGGTCACCTCCCCCGCCGCCTAAACCAGAACTCGCCCACGTTGAACCGCGGGGCATTCAAAATGGGGTCGAAACGAAACTGACGATCACGGGCAAGAATCTTTTGGGCGCGAGGGTCGTCGGAGTTTATACCGATCACCTGATTGCCGCGGTGCGCCCCGAAACAGGCACCAACGGCGTCACTTTCACTTATACCGTTGCCGCCGACCAACCCCGCGGACCTCTGGAGTTTTCGGTGACGACGTCCTCGGGTGAATCGGGGCGAATCAAAGTGTGGGTGGACGAATTACCTCAATCGACGGAAACGATTCTCCATCTACCCGTCGATGCCTGGGGCGTTCTGGCCCACTCGGGGCAGTCTGCGGAATTCCAATTTGAAGCCAGCACGGGGCAGACGCTGCTCTTTGATTTGGCGGCGGATCGACTCGGCACACGGGGTGACTATAACCTGACGCTGGTCGATGCAGCGGACCAAGTACTTGCGTTTAACGACACGTACGCCGACCAAACCGATCCCTTATTAATACAAACGTTTGCCACGGCGGGGACGTATAAGATTCGCGTTGCCGAAGCCAATTTTGGAGGTTCACCCGAACACGCATTTCGTCTGACCATTGGGGAATTGCCCTTTGTCACTGGGCTGTTTCCCTTGATCCTCTCTTCAAACAGCGAAAGCGAGGTTGAATTCACCGGACCCAATCTCCCACCGAACGGACACCTGCGAGTGATGGCCGGGGCCGCGGGCTCGCTGGAGCTGCCCCCGGAGACGCGGTCCTGGCGCTACCGCCACAATTGGAAATTGACCGTGACCGATCAACCTACGTTCGAGGAGGCGGAACCGAATGGGGCTACTACCGACGCAAATCCGGTTCCCCTGCCTGCAATCATTAATGGGCGCTTGAATCCGCCCGGTGACGTTGATCTCTATCGTTTTCCAACTCAAATAGGTCAAACCTACCTCCTAGAAACCGCCGCCGCCCGACGTGGGTCTACCGCCGATACTCGAATTGAGGTCCTATGGCCCGATGGCCGTCCGGTGGAACTCGTCCGCCTCCAGGCCGTGCGGAATTCCGCCGTCACGTTTCGGGCCACCGATGCCAATGGTACCGGCATTCGTTTTGTGAATTGGGAAGAAATGGCCTTGAACGAGCTTCTTTTCTGTGGCGGCGAGGTCATGAAAATTCTACGCGCTCCTCAAGGACCAGATTCCGACTCGATGATGTACTCCTCTAAAGAGAAGCGCCGCGCTTGGTTCGATACCACCGCCGCCGCCCACTATTTAGATGAACCGGTCTATGTGGTGAAGCCGCTCAGTCCCGGCGTACAACCCGTCGCCAACGGTCTCCCGGTATTTACCCTCAACCACCTCAATGATGATGCTGCGCTGCGGGATTTGGGAACCGATTCGCGGCTCTATTTTCAAGCGCCGGTGACCGGGGACTTCCTCGTGCGCGTCGATGATCCACAGGGTGGTGGCGGACCGCAAGCGAGCTACGCGCTGACTCTGCGCCTCGCGAATCCCGATTTTTCGGTACGACTCAACGGCCCGCCCGAAAAAGTTGCTCGGGGCAGTGGTCAGCCTTTTTCGGTAACGGTTGATCGCCACGATGGCTTTGAAGGACCGGTAGAACTGGAATTTCTCCACCTGCCACCGGGCTGGTCGGTGAGTCATCCGATCAGGATCGAAGCTGGCCATGAATCAGCGAGTCTCACCTTGAATGCGGATTCCGACGCGAACCAACCGGACGATGCGACCTGGGACGCCGTTCGCGTCGTGGCCGCTGCAAAAATTGGGGGTCAGACCAGCATCCTCGCGGCGAATAACCTGGGCCACCCACACCTGACCACCGAGATACCAAAGCTGCTCGTATCCCTCAGCAATACCGATAGGTCAACCAACGCCAGCCCGTTGACCGTTGCCCTTCATCCCGGCGGCACCGCCCGCGCTAAGCTGCAACTCAAGCGGAATGGATTTGAAGGGGTGGTCGTGTTTAATATCGAAAATTTGCCGCACGGCGTCATCGTTGAAAACCTGGGACTCAACGGGATCACCTTTTTGGCGGATGAAACCGAGCGGGAGATCTCGTTCGCGGCGGCCGCGTGGGTGAGCGACCTCGACCGCCCGTTTTATGCGGTCGAAAACCAAGCGGGACGGCAGACCTCGACACCGTTGCAACTCCAGGTCCGACGGCCGGGCACGGCGCAGAACTTGAACTCGATGCCGACGCGGAAATAATCCTGGCCCCGATGAGCTAGCCGATGTTTTACCGATCAAATCGCTGCAATATTTTTTCCGCAGCCGATTGAACTCCGGCGGCTAGCTCGGGCGGTTTCACCACTTCACACGCCCCGCCCCACCCTAAAACCCACCGCTGAATCTCAACGAGACTTCCGAGCTGGAGCCTGAGATCCACTCGACCCCGCGCCAACTCAACCAGTTTTTGCGAAGCGTGCCACCGCTTTTCGCGGATATAATCAGCCACCGTCTCGTCAAATCGTAATACAACCGCATAGTCGCCATCCTTGGAGTGAATCCCAAAGGAATCCCGCAATTGCTGTTCTAATAGGAATCGCGGAGGTCGAGGGAAAGCTTTGCCCGTCGTCTCAGCGGTGAGAATACGGGCCGGTGAAAACGTGCGAATCGCGCTCCTTAACTGATCGAAAGCAAACAGATACCAATCACCGTTCACATTGGCGAGATGGTACGGATCCACGACCCGTACTTCGGTTTGTTGAGCGCCTGGTTTTCGATACCCCAGCCGGAGTTGCTCCCGATGCTGTAAGGCGTGGGAGAGTGTCTCCATGACCTCACCACTCATGATCGGCTCAGAACTCATACGAAATGAGATCGCTCGATCCCAATCCTCCAGGTTCAGCGTGACCGTATCGGGCAGCCCCTTCGCTAGTTTTCGAAAGGCGCCCGCCAAACGTTTTTCAAACGGAGTACCGCGGTATTGGTGCAACGCTTTTTCGGCCACAAGTAGGGCAAACACCTCTCCTTCCGTCACCTGGAGCGTGGGTAATCCATCCACCGGTTCCGTGTAGTAATAACCAAATTTCTTCGGATGATACTTGAGCGGCAAGTTCATCCGCGCGGCCATGAATTCAAAGTCGCGTTGAACCGTTTTGGGGCTGATTTCCAATTCCCGACTCAGCGTCGTGGCGTTGGGGTACTTCCCGGCCGCCACGAGTCCGTGAATCCGCATCATTCGTTCCAAGGGCGGCCGTGATCGCGGTGAATCCATTGTTTCCCGAGTGGTCGATTTCGACGTGTTTGTAACCATGTCTGGACTATGCAGAAAATAATCCACAAAAGAAGCCCGATCAGTCATCCCAACCAGGGCATGATCGACCCCTCGTGGGCTCGTTCTCGGCGTTCATTCAGCCGTTGCCGCACGTCCCCTTTGCAAGATAGGGTTGGCTTGTGAAACAAAGGCAAAATCCGTTTCCCGGGCTGAACCCGTTCTTTGAAAGCTATTGGAGTGATGTCCACACCGCAATTCAACGACAAAGTTTCGCAAGCGATCGGGAGCGCGCCGCAGTTTTTTTCTCACGTTGCGGACCCGATGATAAAACGATTATCCGTTTGGATGACCGCCGCGATGGTGTTGGTAGATTCCGCGCCGACGATTTCGCGTGCCGATGAGCAGTTGTTTCGCTTTGTGCGGGGCGCGGAAACACTGCCCAAGGGGCATAGTGAACGGTATCAAAGTGGGCTTCAATTTCCAATTTCCCCGCCGTCTTCGACGATCGCATTATGGGTTTCCTCTCTGTGAAACGACGAATCCACTACCTGTCGGTGCCGGTGCTGATCGCCGGTGCTTTCCACGGTTATGCCACCACCTATCATACCGTCGAAAGCGCGCAGAAGGCGTGCTTCGGGGACGGCATCGAGTTTGTCTCGGCCGACGTGAAGCTGACCAAAGCGCAGATGAAAGCCATCGAACAGGCCAGCGGTGTGCGGGTGCGGTTGGACACCCAACGTGTTTGGAAGGCGACGAAAAGTGGGCAATTCACAGGTTGGTTTATCGTCGATGAGGTCCTCGGTAAGCATGAGTATATTAGTTGGGCGCTGGCGTTGAAACCGGATGGTAGTGTGCAAAGTATTGAGGTGATGGACTATCGTGAGACCTACGGGTATGAGATACGCAACGCCGATTGGCGGGCACAATTCCTCGGAAAAAAAAGCGGTGCGAAGCTCAAACTCGATGACGATATTAAGAACGTTTCCGGCGCAACGCTCTCCTGTCGGCATATCACCGACGGGGTGAAGCGGTTGCTGGCTTTCCATGATCTTGCACTCAAACAATAGCGTTCGTCGCTGCCGACCCTTACTCGGCACGTTCGTCGAGATCACGGCTTGGGGCGACAACGCTGCTCTGGAAACCGCAGTGGATACAGCGTATCAGGCCATCCAGCGCGTCCACCGGTTGATGAGTTTTCACGACTCCTCCAGCGAACTCAGCCGCTTGAACCGAGAGGCCGCCCAGCACCGGATGACGGTGGATCCGTGGCTGTTTGAGGTGCTCACGATGGCCCGAGAGATTGCGGCGGCCAGCAACGGGGCCTTTGATCCAACCATCGCTCCCATTCTCCAACGCTGGGGTCTTCTCCCGGGTGACTCGTCGTCGCGGTGTCGGATGGAGTCGGGTCACTGGGATGATTTGGAGCTTGGTCGGCGTTGCCAGGTTCGGTTTGCCCGACCCCTGTCACTGGACTTGGGCGGAATTGCAAAAGGTTTTGCGGTTGATTGTGCCGTCGAAGCATTGCGCGAAGCGGGGGTGGAATTTGGCTTAGTGAACGCTGGGGGCGATCTCCGGGCATTCGGTGACCGTGAACAAATCGTGCAAGTGCGTCATCCGCAATCTCCCGGACGATGGTCGTATGAACTCCGACTTCGGGAGGCTGCATTCGCGACTTCCGCCCCAATTTTTTCACGCTGTGAAACTTCGGATGGAGTCGTCAGTCATTTGGTTGACCCGTTGAACGGACTCGCTCAGGTCGCCGATCTCAGTGTCAGTGTCCGTGCTCCAAAGGGCGTGTTGGCCGATGCCTTGACCAAGGTTGTATTGTTTGGCGGCGACATCGCTGAATCCGTGCTCGCACGTTACCACTCGCAGGCATTTGTAGTTTCCGCGTTCGAGAAAATTCCGACCTCCGCAGTCCGTGGATCGTGAAATTCCAGAGGAACGCGACGCCGAGATCGTCCTCTCAGTTTCTTCACGGAACGAGTCGCCTCGCGGTTGCATGGGTTGGTGTCTGGTTGAATAAGTCGATTACCCGTCATCCGACGAAGTCACAAGTGCTGTTTTACCGATGACACCGAGTTGCCAGCAAGTCGAAGCAGTAAGGGTATGAACTATTCGGACTAGGCGGAATTGCGGCGCAAACCGATTCGACCTACAAACGACCCTTCGGATAGGGCCTCGCCTCTCTATGAAAAATCGCCCGTTCAAATTGACGTTGCCGCACAAGCGATCGCTCTACGGTATCTCCAGCGTCCTATTTCTTTCGGGGGCTCTTTGGTGGCTGGCCGACGTCGCTCTTGCTCGAATGTGGCCCGGACATGATTTTGAACGTGGCGCCAAGCCGTGGTTGCTGAAAATCCATGGCGGGGCGGCCATGGCATTCCTGTTCTTGGTGGGCACGCTTTGGCCGAACCACATCCGCCTCGCTTGGCGCTTCGGCCAGAACCGCAAGAGCGGAGTCATCTTACTCGCGTGGCTTGCGGCACTCACGACCAGTGGCTATGGCCTCTATTATTTTGGAGGCGAACAGGTGCGCGAATGGACAGCAACGCTCCACGATTGGGCCGGCTTGCTCGCGGCAGCCGTCTTGGCCGCCCACGTCTGGCTGGGGCACCGGACAACTCGCCCTCCTAGTCGGACCGTGAGATAGACTCCAGGGACCGGCGAGAACCGGTCGTTGTGGGAAATCCCGAGGGAGCCGAGATGAAGGAATGCCTACTCCTCCACCACGCGGTAAAAGCCTTGGGTACCACTGTGAATCAACGCGTCGAGGTAGGGGGTGCTCAGGCCAGCCGAAACCAGGCCCGTGATCAGCGGTGTCCATCCGGTGCCCGAGCCCAGCGTGTTCGAAAATAGAATCGAGTAGGTTTTATTCGGAGCACTCATCCAAGTGATCGTTACGCCATTGACGTCGACCGTCACACCACTGAGGAGAAGTTTGGTTAAACGGATGGAGAGATCGTCAATCGCTATGGTGCCCACCACCGAGGCAGCGCCTCCGGACGCAAAGTTCACGCGCAACTGGGTGGCCCCCAGGGGCACTTCCATCCGCTGATATTGACGTTCCATTAGGGAGCCGACGAGAGCCCCATTCCAGCCTGGACTGTTACCACTCACGCTTAAATCCCGGCTGGCTAGACTTGCATTGGCAGCATCGAGGAAGGTAAAACTCAGGCGCATACTACCACCCGTAATGCTATAGCTCTGAAACCATTGTAAATCCAGGCCGTCGCCCTCGGCCGCTAGGTGGGCGAGATTCAAGAATAAATACCATTCACCGTATTTGTCCGGATCGGAATCAACCAGGGCCAAGGAATGGGAAGCACTGACCGAATTGTTCGTGGTGATTTGGTCGATGGAACCCGCGCTGCCGCCCCGCTGCCATCCACCGGTGGGCAAACCGAATTGGGCATCGTCGAGTTGCAAGCCCAGTTCAAAGGTCGGGTTCGGAAAGAAATTTCCGTTCAGAACCGTCGGCGGTACCACGTTGACCGACAAATCGTCGATCACCATCACTCCGGTAATCGTCCCCGAGCCGCCGGAGACTAGGGAGCACCGCATTTTTTCGGCGCTGATCGGTACGGACAAGGACCCGCTGCGCTTGGTAAAGGTGGAATCCTGAATGGTCGTAACCCACCCGGGACTATTCGTGCCGACCGTTACAAAATGGGTCGCCGTTCCCACCTGGGCATTGGCTGCGTCAAAGAACAGGACGGTCAATCGCATCTCGGGATCGCTCAGGTGATACAATTCAAACCATTGAATATTCAGGGAATCCCCCGGAATGGCATGACCGCTCAACGACACATCGGAGTACCATTCCCCATAGCCAGTGTTATTCGTATTAGAATCGACGATCGCGAGCGCATGACCCGGGCTTGTGAAATTATTGGTGATGACTTGATCAATGGTGCTATCGCCGCCGCCCCGGCTCCAATTGGCCGGGGTCCCGTTGGTTCGTGCGAGGCTACTACCGGCTTCGAAAGTCGAATTGACCCAGAAATTCCCTGGTAACAACTCCGCCTGAGGCGCACGGGCGACGGAGAGATCGTCAATGACCATCACTCCGGTAATCGCAGCGGAGCCCCCCGAAACCAGGGAACAGCGCATTTTCGTCGCTCCGGTCGGCACCACGATGGCGCCATTCCGCTTTGAAAAGCTTGAATCCTCAACGCTACTCACCCACCCGGGGCTCTTGGTGCCGGTAGTG
>JAYVTS010000214.1:0-13971 GCA_043788645.1 Verrucomicrobiota bacterium | reverse complement strand
AGCGCGTGGGTGGCAGTGGCGCAGGCGGAGCAGGTTGCAAAATTTGGGCCTTTAAGCCCGTGATACAGCGCAAATAAGCCTGACGACATGTTCAGAATCAGCATCGGGATCATGAACGGGCTGAGTCGACTTGGGCCTTTGCTGAGCAGAATCTCGTGTTGCATCTCGGTCGTGTGAAGGCCACCGATGCCGGAACCGAGAAAAACTCCGACCTCTGTTCGGTCCAGTTTACTGAGTTCGAGGCCGGAATCCTTCAAGGCACCCCATCCCGCGTAAACGCCAAAGTGGGTAAAACGATCCGTGCGCCGAATTTCTTTGGGGGATGGGAACGCGGGAGTCGGGTCGAAAGATTTCACCTCGGCCGCGATTTGGCAGTCGTACGCGGTGCTGTCGAAGGCGGTGACACGGTCAATACCACAGTGACCGGCAACCACGTTCTGCCAGAGCGTCGAGGCATCGAGCCCGAGGCTAGAGGCGCAGCCGATGCCGGTGACGACGATCCTGCGGTCAGACCAATTGCTTCCCATAGTTGACGGCAATGAGGTTGGAGGTTGCCCTAGGGTGCAAAGGTTTTTTCTGGAGGCAGGCCAGTAAAAGTGGAAATGAGCGACGACGGGAGTCGAACAGGTGGAAAGGTCGACGCGACGACACGGGGGAGGTGCGCCCGCGGAGAAACGGCCTGCCGCGGACGGCAGGCCGTGAGAGGAGGGGAGTTGGCGGGGCGATTATTTGCTCTGCTGATCCTCAATGTAGCGGTTCACGTCACCGACGGTGGCGAGTTTTTCCGCCTCGTCGTCCGGAATCTCCGAACCGAATTCCTCCTCGAGCGCCATGACTAACTCGACGGTGTCGAGCGAGTCTGCACCGAGGTCTTCGATGAACTTTGCCTCTGGCGTCACTTGATCGGCATTAACGCCGAGTTGTTCGACGACGATGTCCTTGATGCGCTGCTCGATGGTTTTTTCAGCCATGTTCGTAATCTATTGAATTTTCCGACTTCGGCGGGCTGTGTAGGTGGGGTGCCGGGAAGCGTCAAGCGGTGTTTCAGGGTGAATCTTTTGGAATAGTCCGCCCGGAGCAGATCCCGCTGGTCGCCTGAGCCGCAAAATGAAGGTCAGAATTCTCGCGAAGAGCGGCGAAACCAGGGTCATTGAATCGACACTCGGATGTTGGGATTGAGCAACTGAACTCTTTCGAATGATTTCCCGGAACTTTCTTTGAACACCGGGCGACGCACCTGTCTATTGTTAAACTTCGACGATGGATTGGCTAAGGTAAGCCGGACTTCGATGGGCAGGGTGGCGGTGCTGGTTTGGGCCGGTCCTGTGCTTGGAGTGAGGCCGCGGTGGCGGCAATGTGACATGATTACAGTAGAAAATCTGATTAAAGAGTTCGGGCCGAAGCGTGCGGTGAATGGCGTTTCGTTCACGGTGCAAAAAGGCGAAGTTTTGGGCTTCCTAGGACCTAACGGGGCGGGCAAGTCCACAACCATGCGGATGCTAACCGGTTTCATGCCGCCGACGAGTGGTCGGGTGATGATCGGCGGGTACGATGTGACCGAGCATCCGATTCGATCAAAAAAACTCGTCGGCTACCTCCCGGAAAGTGCGCCCAGCTATTCGGATATGACTGTCCGAGGCTTTCTGAGCTTTTGCGCCGAGTTGCGTGGTTTGTCCGGGAAGGCCAAGACGGATGCCATCCACCGGGTCGCTGGCTTGTGCTTTCTTGAATCGGTGCTTCACCAGTCCGTGGACACCCTTTCAAAAGGTTACAAGCATCGAACTTGTCTCGCTCAAGCCCTAATTCACGATCCTGAAGTGCTGGTTCTGGACGAGCCGACCGACGGTTTGGATCCCAACCAGAAGTACGAAGTTCGTCAGCTCATCAAGCGGATGGGGCAGACGAAGGCCATTATTTTTTCCACCCACATCCTGGAGGAAGTAGAAGCCTGCTGTTCTCGGGCGATCATTATTGACCGTGGGATCGTGGTGGCCAACGGAACCCCCGAGCAGCTCAAGCTCCGAGCGAAAAACGCCGGCAGCGTTACGCTTCGGGTCCATGGAGTGCCCGCAGAGGTCGTACGCGGCAAGCTCACCGGACTTTCGCTCACTGGCGAGGTGTCGGTGACCGCGGACGCGGGCCTGATTTCCGCGCGGATCTTCCCCCGGGACAAAACGGTCAATGGCGAGCTTGGCAGATCTGTGGCGGATTTGGTTTTGGCTGAGCGCTGGAAGTTTGATGATCTCCATACTGAAGAGGGTCGCATGGACGACGTCTTCCGGGCGATTACCACCGCGGATACCAAGAGCAGCTAGCAACCCCGCAATAAGAGTTCAAAGGGTCGGCGCGGCCGACGTTTTGAGCTTGTTTCAGTTACCTACCTTTCATTTTACCACCCATTTTTTTGAGCCATGAGTGAATCTTTTCGCAACATTTGGACGGTTACTAAGCGTGAATTATCTGGCCTATTCGCCTCGCCGGTCGCGTATGTGTTTCTGGTTATTTACCTACTGCTGCTCGGGTTTCTGACTTTCTCGCTTGGCGGATTTTTCGAGCGCGGCCAGGCCTCCCTCGCGGAACCTTTTTTTTACTGGCATCCGTGGGTCTATTTGCTGCTGGTTCCGGCCGTAGGGATGCGGCTTTGGGCCGAGGAACGTCGCCAAAATACGCTGGAACTCCTCCTAACCATGCCGATTGCGCCGTGGCACGCGATCGTCGGTAAGTTTTTGGCCAGTTGGCTCTTTTTGATTCTGGCACTTTTTCTCACTTTCCCGATTGTCATCACCGTGGGGAAGTTGGGGTCGCCCGACTACGGTTCGATTTTCTCCGCCTATATCGGAAGCGCCTTGCTCGCGGGTGCGTTTCTCGCCGTCACCGAGCTGACTTCCGCGATGACTCGAAATCAAATTATCAGTTTTATCGTGGCCCTGTTGATTTGTTTTGGGCTGATTCTCTGCGGCTTTGAGCCGGTCACAAAACTCGTCGAGAACAGTCTCGGAGATGGGGCCGTCGGATTGCTGCGAGGTTTGAGCACTTGGTATCATTTTGAAGCGTTCAAACGCGGAGTTTTGGATTTCCGAGACATTCTCTATTTTGGCTCTGTCATTGGCTTTTGCCTGTTCACCACGAGCGTCGTGCTTCGAGGTGTGCGCGGCGCCTAACTGTCTTGACCGCCTTCCTATAACTATTTTCTGAATCGACCATGAATTCGTCGAAATCACAGACCCTCCTGTTCAGCACCTTGGGCGTTGGCTTGGTCTTCGTTGCCCTTTTTGGCGCGAACCTCATTTTCAGTCCGGCACGGGCGCGTGTCGATCTCACGGCTGACAAACTTTATACGTTGTCATCGGGTACCAAACGCATTTTGGAAAAAGTCCGAGCTTCCGATACGCCTTTGATCGTCAGCTACTACGTGTCTCAGAAGGCGAATCGGTTGCCGTCTTATGTTGAACCTCTGGCCCGCAATACCGAGGATTTGCTGAACGAATTTAAGGCCCAGGCCGGCGGTCGATTGGTGATCAAGAAGCTGGACCCCGAACCGGATTCAGAAACCGAGGATGCCGCCAAACTCGATGGGATTGAACCCCTCCAAAATCCCCAAACCGGTGAGCCCTACTACTTGGGCGTGGTGGTGACCTTGGATCCGGGCAAAGCCGTGTTGCCGGCTATTACACCGGATTCGGACCGTTTGCTCGAATACAACTTGTCCCGAGCGATCTCGCAGGTTTTGCAAACCACCAAACCGGTCATTGGGGTGATGTCGTCGCTGCAGGTGAACGGCGGGTTTAATCCGATGGCGATGCAGGGTGGCGGTCCGCGCCAGACGGATCCCTGGGTGGCGATTAGCGAGCTGAAGCGCGATTTCGATGTGCAAAACGTCGGGATGGAATCCGAAAAGATCGACGATAAAGTCAAGGTACTCATCGTGATTCACCCGAAGGATATTACGGAAAAGGCGCAATATGCGTTGGATCAGTTTGTGCTTCGCGGCGGGCGGTTGATTGCGTTGTTGGACGCGAATTGTCGGGCGGATACCCGCGGCGCGAATAACCAGATGGGAATCAATTTTGGGGCGGCATCTACTTTACCGAAATTGCTGAAGGCGTGGGGTCTTGAATTCGATACTTCAAAGATTGTGGCCGACCGGGAGTTTACCCGGAAGCTCAATTTTGGACGGGGCCCACAAGAGGCGCCCGCTTATATGTGGCTGAACAAAAAGGGGATCAATCAGGACGATGCGATTTTTGCCCAAACGGATAACCTTTTGATGCCGTTTGTAGGCGCCTTTACCGGCAAACCGGCGGACGGTCTCAAGATGGAGACGATTTTGAAATCGACGACCGATGCCCAGCTGGTGGATGGGCTCACAGCGGATTTGAATGGCAGCAAAACGATGGACGATTTTGCCCCGAGCGGTGTGGTCTATAACCTGGCGGTCCGATTGACCGGGAAGTTTAAGACGGCTTTCCCCGACGGAAAACCGACCGATGCGAAGGCCAGTGAAGCGGACAAGGAGAAGAAGGAAGCACCGGCTTCCGTAGGAGATCAGTTAAAGGAATCAGCCACGGAAAACACCGTGTACCTCTTCGGTGACGCAGATTTCGTTTCCGACCAATTTTGTGTGCAGATTGATCGAATGTTCCGAGTGGCGACGCCCTTTAACGGAAATCTGCCGATGTTTCAAAACCTCGTCGAACAGATGGCGGGCGATGCGAACTTGATCGGGTCTCGGAGTCGGGCTTCAGTGCGGCGCCCGTTTACCGTGGTGCAAGAAATGCAAGCGGCGGCAAATAAGAAGTTCCAGGCTGAGATCGCTGGATTCCAGAAGAAGGTCGAAGAATCGCAAACCAAGATTTCTCAGATCCAGAGCAAAAAAGAGGGGAACCAGAAATTCATTTTGGCGCCCGAAGCAGCGGTGGAATTGAAGAAAGTTCAAGAGACCCAGGCAGCGGCGAACAAGGACCTTCGACGTGTTCGTCGTGAATTGAGTAAGGATATTGACTCGATGGAAAACCGTTTCAAATGGGTCAATATTGCATTGATGCCTTTTCTGGTGACCGCGGCGGGCATTGCCTTCGCATTCAGTCGCCGATCCAAAACCGCCGCCAAATGATTTCATTGCGCAACGGCTTCGATTATTAACTTCGCGAATTTAGATCGCTTTTAGCACCATGAAGGGCAAGCAACTCGGCATTCTCGTTATCGCCGCCGGCATCCTCGGTGGACTCGGCTGGTACGTACGTTCCAAAGGCCAGGAGGTTTCCGAACAATCCCGGACCGGGATGGGAGACAAAGTCCTGGGCGCCTTCGACGTTAATTCGGTGGGCGGCATTCGCGTCACCGCTGGCTCCAATTCAGTCAACGTGGTTAAAAGTGGCGACGTCTGGACGGTCAAAGAACGGGGCGGCTACGCGGCGAATTTCACGACGATCTCTGATTTCGTTCGCAAATTGGCGGAGCTGAAGATCACGAAGCCGCTGAGCATTGGGGCGTCCCGGTTGACGGCCTTGGATTTGATCACGCCGGATAAAGGCGCCGGGGTGCTAGTGGAACTTTTGGGCGGTGACGGTAAGCTTCTTAAATCGGTGTTGCTCGGAAAAAAGGTGATGCGTGAGAGCCAGGGTCAAGACAACTCTCCTTTCGGCGGAGGTGGCGGTGCCTCCGGAGGATTTCCGGTCGGCCGCTATATCATGTTGGGGAACGATCCCAAGACGGCAGCGGTGGTGAACGATGCGTTGGGCGGTAGTGAGGCGAAGCCGGAAGATTGGATCGCGAAGGATTTTCTTAAAGTAGAACCCCCAATTCTCCAAGTGGCGGTGGTGAAGCCCGTCGAGACCAATAGTTTCACTCTGTCGCGAACCAACGAAACCGCCGCGTGGGAGTTGACGGAACTTAAGGGTGAGGAGAAGACCGATGCAGGTAAGGTTTCAGCTTTTGGCACGTTGTTGAGCGCGCCAACGTTTACCGATGTCGTGGTATCGCCAGATTTGGCCCCTTTGGGCCTCGACCAACCGGTTACCGCGACGGTTCGCACGACAGCTGGTTTTACCTATGAAATCAAACTTGGCAAAGAACAAACTAGTGGGGGTGATATCCCGATGCAGGTGGGGGTCAAAGGTGAATTTGCCAAGGAACGTACGGTCGGCAAAGACGAGAAGCCGGAGGATAAGACCAAGTTGGACAAAGAGTTCTCGGAGAAACTGACGAAGCTTCAAGAAAAACTAAAGTCCGAGCAGGGCTATTCCAAATGGACCTACCTCGTTAGCAAATGGTCGGTGGATCCGTTGCTCAAGAATCGCTCAGAGCTACTGGTTGATAAGAAGGCGGAAACGCCGCCTGCAACTCCCCCGACGGGCCTGCCGGGAGGGCTACCGGAAGGGCTGCCGGGACTTAATTTTGATCCCAAATAGTGAGGCCACACCGTGCCGTCGTCCTGGTGAGCCCACCCAAACAAGACGACCTCGCTATTCCGACGTTGCCCTGTCGGTCGGTCAAGGACACACTCACCTTTTATCGCCGACTCGGCTTTGATGGGGAGATTCTTGGTTTCGGTGACTCCTACGCCATCCTTCGTCGGGGCACAGTGGAGCTTCACTTTTTCACTTACGATCAACTTCGCCCCGCCGAATCGTTTGCGGGTTGCTACATCCGGGTTTCAGACGCAGCGAGCATTTATCAATTTTTTGCGGCGGCGAAACTGCCCTCGAAAGGCATCCCGCGCCAAGATGCACTCGAAGACAAGCCTTGGGGGATGAGGGAGTTTGCCATCGTTGACCCGGACGGCAATCTGTTGCGCATTGGACAGACGCTCTGACAGTGAGGCCGCGAGGGAGGTACTGTCCAAACGCGGCGGTGAACCCGACGATTGCGCTCTGATTCCAGGCATAACCCCGCGTCCGTCGGCTCAGCTGAGCTTTAGGCGTCGGATCGCGAATGACGGAATCCGTTATGTTTTAAGTCTCTCCATCGTGCCCTTCGACCTTTTGCCATTCGGGTCCGAGCCAACAGTGGATTGCGATGAGGTAAACGACAGGCAGGCTTACGGCAGCGATTAAAATGCAGAGATAAGTTCCATTCATAATCGGGATTTTAGTTCGCCTGATCCCTTCGATCCGGCGAACTCTAATCGAGCAGGCCCCAGGATTTCCGCTCTCCCGATATTGCAATACTACATCCTAAAATTGCCTTTTTTCGTCTTGCCCTCCGGCGTGCTGCCGGAGGGCTTAGTAATCGTAACGCGAGCTGGAACGATCTCGTCGAGCGGATCGTACCTAAGCTAATAGCGCCCAAGCGGCTTCCGCCATCTTGGGGCCGGTCAGGCCATGCTTCACGTAGAGTTCTTCGGCAAGATAGGCGCTTTGGCCAAACTCTCCCGCGATCCCGAGTGATTTGATCCGGTGAGAAATTCCGGCTTGGCTGAGCGCATGGCTGACTTGGGCGCCCATCCCTCCGGTGATTTGGTGATCTTCAATCGTCACCACACGGCCGCCACAACGGGTGACGGCGGCACCGATCGTCGCTAAGTCAACGCGGTTGATGAAAGGGTTATTGATCACCGTTGCGGACTTCCCTTGTGCGGCCAGGATCTTAGCGGCTTCAAGCGTCTTGTTGAACAACACGCCGGAGCCGATCAATACGACATCGGTACCGGTTTGAATGACTTGCGCCTTGCCCCAGGCGTAGTTCGAACCTTCGACCCAACGGACCGGATAGTTTTCGCGGCCGACGAAGAAAAGCACGGATTCTCCCTCCCTCCCCGCCGTGCGTTCGTCGGCAATGTGACGGATCGCCTGGTACATAAAAGCCTCCGCTTCCTCGGCGCAACTCGGGGCAATAACCACCGTATGAGGAATCGCGCTCGTCGCTGCGAAATAAGTGGTTGCCTGATGGGATGCACCATCTGCGGCGTCCTGAAAGCCGACGTGCGAAAACATGGCGATGATCGGTGCCTGCGAAAGGGCCGCCATCGTGAGGGGCAAATTGCCTTTGGTGACGCCAAACTGTCCAAAAGTATCGACAATCGGAATGAAGCCGACTTTCGAGAGACCCGCGGCGGTCGAAATCATGTTCGACTCCGCAATCCCGACTTCGACAAAACGATCAGTCGCTTTTTGGAACGCACTGATGCCGGTGGAGCCTTGGACATCGGAACTGACGCTATAGACCGGTAACCCCTCCATCGCGGCCTTGACGGCACCCGCGGCGAGCCCGGCTTGCACCTTGTCTTTCTTCACCGCTGGAGCGGCGGCGGCGGTGGCTGGCTGGGCTGCCGCTGCGAGCGCTTTGGCCTGCTTAGCGGCCTCCTTGGTTTCCCAATCTTTCCGGAGTGCTTGAGCCCACGCTTTGAACTCATCCGGCGTTTGGCCGCCATAGATTTCGTCAACGAACTCGACGATTTTTTCGCCGTTGGCTAAGGGGAATCCGTGGCCCCCGGCACTGTTTTCCATGGTGCTTTTGACGCCGTAGCCCTTGATGGTTTTGATCCAAAGGCACACGGGACGCGTCGGATCCAGTTGGGCGGCGGCGATTCCGCGTTCGACCGCTAAATAGACCGCGGCGAGGTCGTGGCCATTGGGGACCTTGATGACATTCCAGCCCAAGCCGGCCAACGTTTCAAACGTCGGTTGCATCGAGAACGCATCCTTCGTAATTCGACCGGAGAGCTTGGTGTCATTGTCGGAAATGAGGAGAAGAAACGGATTGAGTCGGCCTTTGCCGGCGAGACCGGGGATTGCAGCAAAAGCTTCTTTGGCTTCCCCTTCCATTGAGGCACCGTCGGAAATGAGGCAGACGGTCAGGCGATCAGCGCCCGCAAGCTTGTCACCGAGGGCAAGGCCTTGGGCGACGGGCAGGGAACTCGAGAGCGGGCCATTCGAGACGAAGACCCCTTCTGGGTTCAGATGGGATTCGCCATGGCCAGTCAGTTTGCTGGCGACGGACCGAAAGCCTTTGAGCGTCTCAAAGGTCATGCCATCGAACCCGTACAAAGAGCGAAGGGCATAGATGCCATTTTCGGCGTGCCCCGCATCGTTCACGAAATGGTAGGCGGCGTACCAAGGCCGACCAGAAGTGCTGAACAGAAGGCCGTGAAGTGCCGCACTCATTTCGGCGAAGGCCGCTGGGCCGCCCCAATGACAGGCAGCACCGCCATTGACGGCATGCACATCCATGAGCGCGATCAGGGCGCGAACGGCTCGGGGATCGGCCAACGTCACATCCTGGCCCGCCAAATTACGCACTTTGACTGCGTACTTGGGCGGCGCGGTGGGCGTGGGCGCCAGTTTCGACTTGAGGACTTGGGGTTTCAGGGGCGGAAGTTCGACCTTCGCCACAACAGAATTATCGACAGCCATGGAAATACTTCGTTTTCGGTTCACTAACAGTCCGCGAGATCACGCGGCTCTATGAGGGAGCACCTTATCCCGCAGGGCCGAGTAGGGGAAGTTGGTTTTTAAGCTGGATGAGAATGGAAGCCGGGACTCGGTTTACGGGGCCCTCCTGAGTCGTCTTCGGAAGTTTAATAGGCGTGGTCAAATTCGGTCGTGCCGCCTAGTTTCAAGCGATGATTCGCTGGAATCTTTTCACGATTGGCAAGCCGCGGCTGGCTTACGCTCGGGCGGGAACGGATGAGTACCTGGGCCGACTTTCAAAGTTCACCACCGTGCGCTGGGTTCCTCAAAAAACGTCAGCGGCAGCGGCTGAAAGTCGGGCGTTATTTCAGGCGAGTGAGGGCATGTATCGGGTGGTGCTGGATGAGCGCGGCAAGGGTTGGACGAGTCGAGAATTCGCTCAGCGGGTGGGTGAGTGGGAACTCTCGGGCCGTCGCGACCTAGCGTTGATCTTGGGTGGGGCGGATGGGCACACGCCGGAGCTACGGGCGGCGGCGGATGTGTTGTGGTCTCTGAGTACGCTGACCCTTCAGCATGAATTGGCTTTGGTGGTGGCGTTGGAACAGGTCTACCGCGCCTACACGCTCCGCTCTGGACTACCCTATCACCGCGACTAGCGCGGCCTAATTCACCGTGTCGGGTCGGATGGTTCCGATGGTTTCGGGGCGGCCGCCGGTAGCGGCTCCAAGGTGAGTGGATCGCGCAGTGGCAAATCGTTGATTCGCCCCGCCGCCAGTTGTTCGAGTTTGACGGGGTGATCCGGGTGCCCTTTCGCTATTTCATCGCGTTGTCCCACCATGAGAATGACGGCGTTCTCGGGGTGCAGGTTTTTTGTGGCGACGCGTTTTACGTCTTCGGCACTCACGGCTTCAATCTTGCTCCGCCAATTCCGCCAGAAATCGGGTTGTTTCTTAAAGCGCCCCGTGAATTCATCCCTGGCAAACGTTGCGGCCACCTTCGCTTTGGTCCCAAAATGTTCGGGGAACGTATCGATGAAACTGCGTTTGGCGGTCTCTAATTCTTCGTCGCTCACCCTTGCGTCACGGATGCGCGTCATTTCTTCGAGCATAATACTGCTCGCGTATGCCACCGTTCGCGATTTGGATTGAAAGGCGGCTTTGAACGGTTTGGCAAAATCGACGCCACCCGGGAAACTGCTCGATGCTCCATAGGCCAGCCCTTCGTCGCTCCGAATGCGATTCATGATCCGGGACGTAAAACCACCGCCGCCGAGAATGTCGTTCATGATGAGGACGGCCGGGAATTCAGGGTCATCCCGTTTTACTCCAGGCAGAAGGATAGAAACACGCCCTTGATTGACGTCTTTATTGACCAAATAAACTCCGGGATGGGCCAGTTGGGTATTGGTCGGAATGGGGGGCGGAATTTCCCCTTTGAACGGCCAATCGGTGAAGAATTTCTCGAGGGTTGCGGTCAGGCTCTCACGGTCAAAGTCGCCATTGACCGCCACGACAAAATTTGCCGGATGAAACCACTTCTGATGAAAGGCTCGAAGCTCATCTAGCGTGAGGGACTCGATCGATTTGAGGGTGGTGAAATGGGTCGCCCAAAAATTCGTGCCGTAGCTCAAATACGCTTGTTGGTAGCCTTCGATGGCGGACGAATCATCATTCCGCTGTTTCATGCTCTGGATCACCTGCTGGCGGTAGAGGTCAAATCGGTTGGCCTGAAAGCGTGGAGTCGTGAGGACTTCGCGCAGCAACCCGAGGCCCTCCGCTAGATCCTTCGAGAGCAGGTTCAGATTGACTGTGCCTTGCTCGTCGCTGATGCCGGAGGTGAGGCTGGCGGCGAGAAAGGCGAGACGTTCTTCGAGTACCTCGGCGGTTTTGGTTTCAGTGCCGCCCCGTACGAGCAGGTGACCGGTAAAATCGGCTAGGCCGGCTTTGCCAACGGGTTCGAGATAGCTACCGCAGCGAACGAGAATCTGGACGTTCACGAGTGGGAGTTCGTGATCGGGCACCAGGTAGGCCACGGGTCCAGCTTTGAGCGGTACGCGGAACGTAGTCGGGTTCGGTGGTTCGTACTTTAGCTCGGGAAACGTTAGTTTTTCAGGGCGATTCACCATATCGGCGGCGCGGCCGCTCGGGGTGGCAGGCCCGACGAGGACGACGAGACCGGCGAGGAAAAAGGGATGGAACATGAGGCGCAGTTGGCTTGGTTCTATTTTGGAAGTTCGTTTCATTTTTTCTCCAAGGTAGCAATCCGTTGGGCGACCTTTTTTTGAATCAGTTTTTGGAACTGTTGCCGTTTTGGATCCGCCGAGGCTCCCTGGGCTTCCAGAGTGGAGAGGTTGGCTTTCAGCTTCTCCAGGTTGGTTTCGGCCTGGATGGAACTCATGACTTTGCGTATGACAGGAAGTTGATCGGGAGAAAGTCCGGCCAGATCGGGATCTTCTCCCGTGGCACCACTGCTCGCTTTGCGCGTGTAAATCGCAACCGCTCGGTTTTCCTTTTTTAAATATTTCCCGATCACTCGTTGGACAGCTTCCACCGTCACAGCCTGAATCTTTTTCCCACTTTCATTGACCTCACGCCAATCACCCAAGCCTTCGTTGTTGAGCACTTGGATAAAGATAGGAAAATTCGCAGAGAGCTTGCGATATTCGGCCGCCGCAAACTGGTTCTTAACTTTTTGTAATTCTTCAGGTGGAATGGGTTCGGTCCGCAGTTTTTCTAGCTCAGCGTAGACGGCTAATTCTGCTTCCTCCGGCGCGTGCCCGTCTTTGGCTTCACAGGCAATGGAAAATGAGCCCGCCCATTTTTTTGAATCTTGATTGGAGAAGGTTTCGGTGGCGACCGCACGGCTTAATACGAGACCTTTATAGAGTCGCCCCGTACGGCCGTTGAGGAGCTGTTGGAGCACCTCGAGCGGATAGCTGTCTTTGTGTCCGAACCCCACCGTGCGCCAAAAAATTTCCGCCTCCGGATTCGTCTCCGCTTCGGCGTTGTAGCGTTTCTCGGCTTGGGACGGAATTTCGAGGGTTGTCACTTCCGGGGCGGGTTGGCGGCCGATCGGAATTCTCCCGAAATAACGTTGAACCAGAGCTTCCGCGTCGTCTGGCCTGAGATCACCGACGAGAATGAGAGTAATATTTTGTGGCTGATAGTAGAGTGCGTAGAACTCGTCCGCCTGCTGTTTTGAAATGGCCGGAATATCGCTGGGCCAACCGAGAACAGGCCAATTATAGGGGTGAGCGTCCCAAAATAGGGCATTAAATTGTTCCTGAAACTTGCCCGTCGGAGTGGATTCCGTGCGCATCCGCCGTTCTTCAAAAACGACATCTCGTTCGGCGTAGAATTCTCGAAATACGGGATGGAACAGCCGCTCACTTTCCATCCACGCCCACAGCTCCAGCTTATTGGCGGGCACATTGATAAAATAGCCGGTCATATCTTCGCTCGTGAAGGCGTTCATACCGGAAGCCCCCGCCGTCGTGTAGATTCGATCAAATTCATTCTTCACCATCAGTGATCGCTGTTCGTCGAGGAGTTTTTTGAACTGGCCCTCCAGTTCACGATCATGCTCCGTCTTGCTTTCAGGCGAAGTCAGATCGTCGGTTTCTCCACGGCGGAATTTTGCGCGAAGGAGCCCCTCTTCTTTCCGAATTTCGTCCCGAACCCGTTCCTGTTCGTTGATCAATTCCAAGTCGCGCTTTGCGTCTTTAGTACCCACCGTGGGTGTTCCCTTAAACATCATGTGTTCAAAGAGGTGAGCCATGCCGGTGATGCCGGGCCGTTCATTGGCCGAGCCGACATGGGCCACCCAGCCGGCCGCAATCCGCGGTTCGCCATGACGTTCCACGAACAGCAGCGTGAAGCCGTTGGATAAATGTTTCTCGACGACCGGTATCTGCTGAGCTTGGAGATGGCCCCATGTCAGCACGGATAGCGCCGTCGCCGTGGCGATCAACCCAGGGAACAACGCGTTGCGGATCGGTTGGAGCACAACCGAGGAAGCGTGAATAAACACTGTGGAGGGAACCTGCCGGAGAAATGGCGTGCGAGCAACGCACCGAGTAAGGAGTCGGCCACTCAAGAACTTTGCACGATCGCGGCGGAATATTGACCGCGGACGCGGCGCGAATGAGGCGCATCCGAGGGATTTATAACGAATGAGTAACGACGCTCACGGTCAGAAGGCCAAGCGACATGTAAAGTTGATTTGTTGACGGCTACTGTTTGATCGGCCGAGAGCCGGTAACTTTCAGAATCATCCGGGCTAGATTGAATGCGGGCGCGGCGGATGCGTCGTGACTCCCGTGGTAAAGACCAGCCGACTCTGGCCCTTGATTTTGATCACCGTGATGCTTGCCGTTTCGGCGTTCGTTCGGACGATGCGTGCCGAGGCCGACCGGGCAAGGGCCGTTAGCCCGATGCCAACCATGGATGTTGCCAGTGGCCGCCGTTAGCCCGGATCTGCGACGCCCTCGCGCACGACCTGCCCAAAGAAATCGCCACCGCAATTTAATATGTCTGACATACAATTTGACAAATTTAGCACATGGTGCCTGGATTGAAATATTTTGTTCCTGTATTTATGGTCCATGATAATTATTTTTACA
>JAYVTS010000213.1:0-26501 GCA_043788645.1 Verrucomicrobiota bacterium | reverse complement strand
CCCCGACCCGTTTCGCATGCTTCAGATAATGATGCTGGACGACCGCTTCGTTCCATCGGTCAATTTCGGCGTCGTCCGTCAGGCAATGGACGCTCAACTACTGAAGCAACGACGGATCCTCACATTTTGGCAGCAGCGGTAGCTCAAACATTCACGGAATGAAACGAATCGAGAACGGAGAATTCATTTTTCTTTAACCTTTTCTTCACCCTATGGGTTAATTTCGGTTTCTTAAAACTGCCCTGCCGGAAACTACCCCTAATCCAATGAATTCGATGGCGACAATCCGGCGCCCTACCGGGAGATCGCTCAGTCGCGTTTCGGAGCCAGTGCCCGATCCAACTTGTCGAATAGCGCTTAGGCCACGAGTTCCCTCACGACCCGCCCGTACACGTCCGTGAGTCGGAAATCACGCCCCGCGTAACGAAAAGTGAAACGTTCATGGTCGAAGCCCAGCAAGTGCAGCAGAGTGGCGTGCAAGTCATGAACGTGAACTGGGTCCTGGACCGCGCGAAATCCAAATTCGTCGGTGGCTCCGTAGACGGTGCCTCCTTTCACTCCGCCCCCCGCGAGCCACATCGAAAAACCGTACGGGTTATGGTCCCGACCGTTGGATCCTTCCGTCGTGGGTGTCCGGCCAAATTCGCCGCCCCAGATGACCAAGGTGTCTTCGAACATCCCTCGTTGTTTCAGATCGGTTAGCAAGGCCGCAATCGGTTCATCAATTTCCCCCGCCAATCGGCGATGCTCCGCTTCTAGGTTGCCGTGACTGTCCCAAGGTTGAGCGGCTCCGTGCCATAGCTGCACATACCGCACCCCGCGCTCTAACAACCGACGCGCGATCAATGTTTGGTTGCCATGAATCGTCGTCCCATAGAGGGCTCGCATCGCCGCCGGTTCGCGCTGGAGATCAAAAGCCTCCGTCGCTTCCATCTGCATCCGGTACGCCATCTCAAAAGTTTGAATGCGCGCTTCCAGGCGAGCATCAGTGGCTCGCCGCTCGAGGTGCTCCGCATTTAGTTTTTGGAGCAAATCCAACTGGCGCCGTTGCTGCCCGAGAGTGGCCGCCGGACTGCGGATATTTTCAATCAGCCGCTCAACCTCGGTATGCTGCGAGTCGATAAACGTACCTTGGAACACGCCCGGCAGAAAACCCGCCTGCCAGTTTTCGTGTTCTTTGACCGGCAAACCCCGCGGACACATGACCACGAAACCCGGTAAATTTTGGTTTTCCGCGCCCAAACCATAGGTCACCCAAGACCCAACACTGGGTCGACTTTGGATCGAATCCCCACAATTCATTAACATTAAGGACGGCTCATGATTCGGGAGGTTTGCCTGCATCGAGCGGATCACCGCGATCGAATCAATATGTGCCGCCGTGCGCTGGAACAATTCGCTGACTTCGATGCCGCTCTGGCCATAGGGTTGGAAACGGAACGGGGAAGGAAAGGCGCCACCCGTCTTGCGTTCAGTGGGCAAATGCCCCGTGGGCAAGGGCTGACCCGCGTACCGGACCAACGCGGGCTTGGGATCAAAGGTGTCCACATGCGACGGCCCACCGTTCAGGAAGAAATGCACGACTCGTTTCGCCTTGGCCCGAAACGGCGCCGACTTGGGCGACAACGGATTCACCTCGGAAATTCCGTTTTGCGCCGCCGCCTCAACCCCCAGTTGGGTGCAAGCCAACGCGCCGAAACCTAATCCAGTGCGCCGAAGAAATTCGCGCCGACTTCGCGGCCGAGCGATTTCGCTCAGGTTTAAGGGAACCATCCGTCGGCAAGATATCCCAAACGCCAAAGAATGGAAACACGGACTTTCAATCTTTCAATCGATGAACAAAAACTCATTCGAAAGCAGTAACACCTGGGCGAATTGTTCCCAAGCCTTCAAAGTTCCGGCTAATCCCTGATCTTGGCCAGTGGGCGAAGGCAATCCCCCGGCCCCTGCTTCTTGGCTCAGCTCGGATTCGATGAATTGCTGGCTGGATCGAAGTTCGGTGGCGGTCGGGGATCGCTGCAACACGTACCGATAGAGCAGTCGAATACGGCTTTCCACGCTGGTACCGGCCGCCGGTCCGGTCCTGGCCGCTAACGCCCGCGCGCGTTCGAGCACAAACGGGTGGTTGATCAAAAATAACCCCTGTTGCGGAACACTCGTCGCAAAACGTTGCGGTGCCAGCATATCGGGATTCGCAAAATCAAAGGTGCGAAACATGGACGGCAAAAATTTACGATCGATCAATCCGTAGAGCGTTCGGCGGTGGCTGAACGGGGTTTGACTCAGATCGACTGCGGGCCCGCCCACATTTGGATCCAATTCACCACTCACCGCCAGCAACGAATCACGCAGCCCTTCAAACTCCAGGCGTTGGCGCGGAAAATAGGAGAGCCAACGATTCTCCGGATCGCGGGTCACCGATCGAGCGTCCGCGTCGGCTAAACCCAGAGCCCCGCTCTGTTGATAGGTGCTAGAAAGCAGGATCAGGCGATGGAGTTTTTTGAGCGACCACTCGTCCGCGATAAACCGCTGGGCCAGCCAATCCAACAATTGGGGATGCGAGGGAGGATCACATCGAGTTCCAAAATCACCGGGGGTCCGCACCAGACCGGCTCCGAAATGGTGCGCCCAAACTCGATTGACCAGAACTCGTGCGGTCAGCGGATTCTCCTTGTTTGCAATGGCTCGGGCAAGTTCCAGGCGGCCGCTACCGACGGAAAACTGCCGCCGACTAGGCCCCGCGAGCACCTCTAGAAATTGGCGCGGGACCGCCGCACCCGGCTTGAGCGGATCCCCGCGACGAAAGACCACGGGTGTCGTTTCATAGGCTCTATCCGCCAAGACCACGGCGTGGGGGGGAGCTCCGGGCGAGGTGATTAACCATTGCTCAATACCCATCTGGGCCTGAGCGAGCGCCACCCGATTTGGATCATCAAAATAGAGATGAACGTCCAATTCCACGAGCGACCCTCGCGGCACCCTCACGGGAGCGTCGGGTCCATAAAGGACTTGGCGAAGGACTTCTTCATCCGGATCCGCCAATCGCACCGGTTTCACCGGAATTGCAGCGTTAGTCTGGCTGGCGATCCAGGCCTGATGGATGCGCGCCAGCAAGTCACCATAGCGCCCCGCGACTTCCGCCATGCTGACCGGCGCGTTCGTAAAAAGACGAGCGATCAGAGGATGCCAACGACCGCCCGTGTTCGCGGCCCACTCGGGCGCTCTTTTCGCGGCCCGCTCCCCAAATTGTTCGGGTGGCCAGGACCTCATTTCCCGCCAAGGACCGAAAACGGCCGGGTTGGTCGTTCCACTCACCTCGATATACCGTTCCCATTGGCGCACATTATAGGGGTTAATATCGTCCGGTTGCGGGCGCACGTTGGCATCGTCCGGCAATTTGGCCACGTCGAGCACCGCGCCGAGATACTCTTTGACCCGTCCCCGGAGGCGATGAGCGACGTCGGCAGAGGCAGACGAAAACTGTGTTTCCAGTTTTTGTACGCGCTCCCGGAGCCCGCGGTCGAACTCAACGTAGGCTTTCGCGCGGGCAAACGGAACCAGATCACCCGCCAACGGCGGCTTTTCCAAACTCACAATTCGTTCCGTTGATCCTTGGAACACGCCGTAGAGCGAATAGTAGTCGCGCGTGGGAATGGGATCGAATTTGTGGTCGTGACACCGTGCACAACCGACCGTGAGCGCCTGGGTACCCCGCATCACGACGTCAATCTGGTCGTCTATCAAATCATGAGGATTATCAAGAAATCGCCGTCCTAGGGTCAGAAAACCCAGCGCCGCGACCGCCGGCTCGGAGACGGGGGTTGGCCAACGAACCGTAGAACCCGTCGGCGAGTCCGTTGGCGTACCGGCTGCGCCGAGCAGTTGGTCGCCCGCAATTTGGAGTAGCAAAAAACGATCATACGGCAGATCCTCGTTCAACGCGTTGACCACCCAATCGCGGTAGCGAAAAGCCTGCACAAAGCCACTTTCCTCATAATAATAAACGTACCCTTTCGTATCGGCGTACCGCGCCACATCCAGCCAATGCCGTCCCCAACGTTCGCCATAGTGCGGGGAAGCCAGAAGCCGATCAACCACTTGAGCGAACGCTTCAGCAGAGGGGTCACCCGCGAAAGCCTCGACTTCCTCGGGCGTCGGTGGAAGTCCGATTAAATCGTACGTCGCCCGCCGCAGCCAGGCGCGTCGATCCGCCGGCGGTGACGGGGTTAATTCGTGGGCTTCCAGTTCATGCAAGATGAAGCGGTCGATCTCGGTTTGCGGCCACGACCGGTCCCGAACCGGCGGCAGCTCAGGATGGCCCGGAGGTCGAAAGGCCCAATGGGAGCGCGCAGCCCCATTGGATGCGACGCTGGGTTGGCCGAATGGAGGCTCGGGAAACGGTGCACCCGAACTCACCCAAGTCGCAAAATCGGCCAAGGCCACCGCGGGCAAGCGAGCTTTCGGCGGCATCTGCAATTTCGGATCGACTTGCCGGATAGCCTCGATGAGTCGGCTCTGAGTCGGCTCGCCCGGAACCACCGCGGGATGCCCTGACTTTCCACCCCGCAACAGTCCCGCCCGAGAATCCAAGTAAAGTTCGCCTTCCAGTTTTTCGCTCTGGTGGCTGTGGCACGGATAACAACGCTCCACGAGCACCGGACGAATCCGGGTTTCGAAAAATGCCCCAGGGTCCTGCCCGACCGCCTTGAGGTAAGCAGTAAGCCCCAAGAGCAGCACAGCGATCATTCGGTGGAACACGCCAGGAACAAGCACAGGTATTAAAGGAGAATCGGCGGTAGATATTAGACCGAATCGTACGACCAAAGCAACCGAGACGTTCGGTGCCCAAAAAACCTCGATTAACCAATCCCTATTCGTCGATCTCCAAGCGCGCTTGAAACGATTGCAACACGAGTTAGGCGACACCGGGCAATTTACCAATTCCTTACCGAAAGACGACGTTGACAATCGGCCCCGGCAGATGGACCCGATGCACCCCGATTCGCGGCTCACAGTGAATGAACGTAAAGCACAGGCATGACTTGATTCTTCACGACCGGGGCGAATTTGAAAGCGATTTCACCCGAGCGAGAAACACGCTTCCTTCGCCCCAGCGAACCCGCCAAAGTGCTCGCCATGAAACTCCCCATCGTCGCACTTTCTTTCGTGACAGCTTTTGGCTGCGTGGCGGCCGAACCCCAACTCGTGCCGCTCTTCAACGGCCAAGACCTCACCAACTTCAAGACCGAGGGATCGACGGAGTTTTGGCGCGTAGAGAACGGCGTGCTCATCGGCGAAAACAATGCTGCGAAGAAGGGCGACTACCTTTGGACCGAGAAGGAGTATGGCGATTTCGTGATCGAGTTCGATGTACGCTGGAAAGGCACTACCGAACGCGGAGTCGATACTGGCGTCGAGATGCGGAAGCCCAACATCCAACTTCAACTTGGCATCTCCGGCAGCCTGAAAGTAGACATGTCCGGCTCGTTTTACACCGGCAAGTACCCCGAGGCGGGACAGGCGAAGGAAGCGAAGAAACTCATGAAGCCCGAGGGCGAATGGAACACCTTCCGCATCCAGGCGAAGGGCGACACCTTCACCTGCTGGATCAACGGCGTGAAGGCCTCGGAATACACCGACGCCAAGTTTTCCGGCCCTGCTCCCCTCGGCCTGCAGATCCACCCCGGCGTGGAGATGAAGTGCGAATACCGCAACATCCGCCTCGTCCCACTTGCCACCGGTCTCGCCGCCGCCCTCGACGGCTACCGCTACGAGTTCCCGTGCAAGGACCCGATGCCCGTGGACCCCAAACCGGGCGCGGACGGCGCGTCGGCGCGGGCCACCGACGACCCAGCAACCAATGATCAATTCACCGACGTCAAAAAATTCGGCGGCGAAGCGGGCAAACGCTACCGAGTCACCATCCGCGTGCGCGGCGTCGTCGAGCCGATGATGTATCAGGACGGCCAGCAGGACGGCGACTATTTCTACGTTGGCGGCGCGCCGAACAACGCGACCTACAACATCTACCAGCTCACCGTCTCCGCGCCCGCGTCGCACTTCTTTTTCAACCGTCAGGACACAGTCGGCCACCGCATCTTCACGATTGATTACACCAAGACCATCGAGATCGAAGGCGGCGCCACCGTGACCTTCCACGGCAACGGCCAGAACGGCCGGATGATCACAAACTTCCTCAAACTGGTCGTTCCCGAAGTGCCCCCGGCCCCGCAGCCATTCAACGGCCAGTTCATCCAGCTCAACGTCATCGACGTCGTCGAAGCCAAGTAGCGACACTTGGTTGGCCGGGCATCAATGCTCGCCTTCAACTACGACGCAGGGGTAGCTCTCCAGCCCGAGTGGAAGAAGGAGAGGCTGCGCCGCTGCGAATCACCTGATTCGGTTGGCGGCACCGGCGGGCCACTCTGGGTAGTGAACAGTCTTATCAATACTTCACGGGCTGGAAATCCTTGTGCCCCGTCTGCCACAGGAGAAACGCGGCTTGCGAAGCGAAGTTTTTGAACGTCACAATTTTTTCCTCGGTGAAATGCCCGTTATCGTAATTCACCTTCATCAAAACAGGATTTTCTGAGGCGGTCGCGGCCTGGACTGCGGCAACAAATTTTCCCGGCTCCCAAGCCGTGACTCGTGGATCGTTCCATCCTCCCACCCCCATGACGGCGGGGTATTTCACCCCGGCTTGAACGTGTTGAACCCCATCCATCTCAAACAAAGCGGCGCACTCCACCGCGTCGTTCACCGTGCCAAACTCCGGCGTGTTCACCGGCCCATTGGCTGAGAACTCCATTCGCATGGCATTCGCGCACCCCACATTGCAGATGGCGGCGCGAAAGAGGTCGGGCCGCTCCGTGATGGCGCGAGTGATTAAAATGCCGCCCGCGCTCGTTCCCGTCCCTCCCAGCCGCTCGGGACGGGTGTAACCTTTCTTCACCAGATATTCCGCGCACGAAATAAAATCCTTCCAGGTGTTTGGCTTGGTGGTTTTATACCCCGCCTTGTACCACGCCTCCCCTTTCTCGCTCCCTCCGCGCGGATGCGCGAACGCCAGCACCACCCCTTTCTTGGCCACCGAGTGGTTGATGCTAAAATACGGCGGGATGCTAAACCCATATGCGCCATACCCCTCCAGAATGCACTGGCTCGACCCATCGAGCGGCATCCCTTTTTTGTGAATGATTGAAAGGGGCACCCTCGTGCCGTCGTGCCCGGGCACCTCCACCTCTTCCGCGACAAGGCTGTCAAAACCCGGATAAGTCACGTCGGTGTTGAAAATGCTTTTCTGAAACGTGTCCCGACCGGCGTCATAGTCATAAATAGTCCGCGGCAAGGTCCAAGAGGTGATGTAAACTAGGCAGCTGTCTGATCTCCAGTCCGGGCACACCACGCCCACGGTTCCGGAGGCCGGGAGTTGAACTAGTGTGATTTTGCCCGTCGCAAGGTGGTACTTGACCAATCGGCTTGTGATTCCATCTGAATACACGATCAACAAATAGTGTTTGCTCTTGGTCATGAATTGAATGGAGTCAGCAGCCTCTGGGATGACCGTTTCCGCGTGCCCCCAGTCAGGATGCTGAACGTTCGTCCGCACGACTTTGTACTTCGGGGCCCCGGCATGGGTGACGGCAAAGACATGATCTCTATGGAACGCAAGCCCCCGGACCAGGCTGTCAGACGCCTGGCACAAAATCTTCCACTTGATCTTCCCCTTTAACTGGGACGCCGGGGCGTAAAAGATACGCATCTCGTTTTGCACCGTGCCCACGTTACCGATGAGATACTCCGGGTAAGACTCATCAATGTAGGCGGCGGGAATTTCCTTGGCGGTGATCCCCAGTTCCGGATTGGTCTCGTTGCTGAAAATCTCTAAGTCCGCCGATACCTCGGTCCCGATTTTGTGCAGCTTGGTTTTGCGGTTCAACTCGATCTCAATGCTTTTGATGTCCGTCACTTTTCCCGAGTCATACAAAAAAGAATTGTTATCCTTCGTCCAGCAAAGGGGGCCATAGGAGGGATAAATATTCTCGGGCAATAAAGTTGTCCGGTCCACGTCCAAAATCCGGATTTCAGACCATTCCGCCCCACCGGAGGCCAGTCCGATGGCGACACGCCTGCCGTCCCACGACGGGAGGATGCTCTGAATTGTGGTGGTGATCCCCGTTTTGTAGAGGCCGGCATCAAAAAGGAGCTTTTCTTGCCCATTCCAGCCTTCTCGGAAAAACAGTTTGCCCACATTTTCCCCGCCCAGCGTCTTCTTGTAAAAAACGCAGCCATGCTCGTAGCTGATTGATGAAAACGAGGCCGGCTCCAGCCTATCCAAATCCATCCACTCTTGGGCCAGCGCGTCCCTTCCAGGTATCTTCGCGAGCGTGGCGTCCGTCAATTCCCCCTGCACTTTAAACCACGCCTCCACTTCCGGGTCCTTCATGTTCTCCAGCCAGCGGTAGGGATCAGCATAGGTTTTGCCGAAATAAGTGTCCGCCGCGTCCCCTCTTTTAGTCGGCGGATACTTCCACTGCCCCTGGCACGCGAGCGCTAAAACGACCGGCAAAAAGAAAAACAAAAACTTTTTCATGAGTGGCCTCCTGTTTATTTGCTAAAAATTGCGCTCGAATTCTGGTGCCTGAAAATTTGCGATGGGTACTTCCGCAGATTTTCGGCCCCACAAAAGAGTGTCAAACTACTGATAGGAATTTGAATGCTCGACGCTCCGCGGTTAGGGAGATTTGCTTTGGTCAACGTGTTTATTTTTCCATCCTACGGCCTCCAATTTCCTAGTCAACCCCGGAGAAGGGATCGCAGCCCGGACGGCAAAGCGGGTTTTATTGTGGTTTGGAGATGGACGGCGGGTTTTTAGGCGACTGAGGCCGAGTTCAACTGATCAGGACATTCATCAATCAAAGAGCGGCACAGCGCATCACAAGAGTTCGCGGAGCTGGTCTTTCGTCAGCCCGCTTTGGTTAAGAATGTCGCTTGCCCTCACCCTAGCCCTCTCCCCCGGGAGAGGGAACTGGCGGAGCCGTGATTCGCGACCCAACTTCCCCGCTCGTCGGGGGAGACCGAACCGCCGCCCATCCCGTCATTTCTCAGGACACAGCTGCAACCACCCGTTCGCCGCAAGAATGAGTCCGCCACCAACCACTAAATTCCAGGTCAAAGTTTCATTGGGGTATTGGACTCCAATCAGGCCGGAGAGGATACCGGGCACAAAGAGCGCCACCAAACTCGTAAACATCGGTTCGGTACAATATAAAAGACCCGCCTGAGTCGCCGACACTTTGGGTTGCCAATAGTTGGCAAGCGGAAAGGTAACTAAGGTGCAAAAGCAGGTCAGGAAAAGAAGCAAGCCGAGCGCCGCCGGTGTGGAATAAACCCGAACCGTCACTCCCAAAGTAGGTGCCGTAAGCAAAACCAATAGCCAGCAGGTCATCGCCATCACCGCAAACATGAGGGTGCTCACCCGGAGACTCTGGTTAATCGCGAAGCACGGACGTTCGAGCCAAAGTATTTGGGCCGCGAAAAAGACCGATCCAAGCAAGGTTTCCGCTTCGCCACGGCCGAATCGAATCCCGGCCTGGATGGAAGAATCCCAGCCCAGGATTCCTGCGCCCAGGACGGCCAAGGTACACGCTCCGATGATCGCAAGGCGGGGATGTTTTCGTTGAGTAAAAGCCACCCAAAGTGGAATTAATACGGCATATCCCTGGGTCAAAAAGGCCGAAGTAGACGCCAGGGTGTACGTCATGCCATCCATCTGCAAAACTAGGCCCAAGCCGCCGAAAAACCCGATCCCTCCACCTTGGATCCATTCTAGACGGGTAGTCGAGATGAGTTTGCGACCTAACCAGATCCCCATGATGAACGCCGCACCCGTGAAACGCAGCGCGACACAAAGGCTAGCGAGGAAAATGCTGGACGCGCTGGGCTCGGTCAGATGCCCGAGCTGAGCCAATGCTTTCATGGTGGGAAAGCTGAAGGCCCAAAAACTGCAGCATCCGATCAGGACCAGTGAGGCACGTGTGCTGACGGACGATGGAAACAAGTGGCGAAAAACACCGATTCGTTCAGCTGGTCCGCACCAGCACCAACGGAGTCTTCAACTGGGGGAACGAAATCAGGAGCCGCCCTTTTTCATCCACCGAGGCTTCGACGGCAGTTTCTTGCCCCTTTTGCTTGGAGGTCACCACAAATTTTCCGCTCGACGCGGTCCAAGTGCCGTCACCATTGAGTTCCAATTTGGGCAACTTGGGCTCGTTCGCGGCCGGCTTGGGTGGCGCCGCGGCGACCCCACCTGGTCTGGCTCCTGGCCGGATGCCATAGCGGGCTGCCAACGCCGGATCTAACGCCGAAGTTGCCGCTGCTGCTTCCGCCACAGGTTCCGCGGGCGCTTCGCTGGAGCCACCAGAGAAGATCAATCGGCCATCGGGATAAACGACGAGTTGCGCCTTCGACAAAAGTGCGGTGAGTCCCGCTCGCAGCTTTTTGAATTGGTCAGGAGTCAGGTTTTCATTGAGTCGCGCCGCGTTACGGATTACCGCATTGGCATCGACCCGCCAGCGACCCACAATGCGATATTTCTCATCGGAATAAATCGGGGAGTCCCCCGTTTCCAGATACTTCTTTAAATCCGCGAGATCCGTCTTAATCAGCTCAGCGGTAATCTCGGAATTCCCGATCAATCCTTGGGTCCTCCCGTTTTCTAGCACCGGCGTAAAACCTTGTTTTTGAGACAGCAATTGCTGGAAGGCCGTGTCTCCAGCGATCTCCTTGAATTCCGTCATATCGGCCAGTTTCATGTAGGGCGGATAATCCCTTAATCGAGCGTGGGCCTTGGGGTTTTCATACAGTATCCCCAACATCTCGGTGATGTCGTAAACAGCCGGCGGGGTCTTGTCCAAAGCGGCAAAGGCGCGATCAAAGCCAGTCCCTTCCAGCGAACGTCGGAATCCGGCGGCCCATTTGACTAGCCCACTGGGGTCGGTTTCCGCGGACGTCGCGGCTGCGATGGTCCCACCGGCATAGCCAAGCCGACCAAATGTAAAAAAGAGGACCAGTCCGATGAGCAATCCAAAAAACGTGCCCCCTGCTTGATCCAACCGGAGAAAACCTTCACGGGTCACATCTTCCTCGTTGTGTTTGAAATGGAGGAAGATGGGGAACCGGGCGGCAAATCCGATGGCCATGGCCAAAAAAAACACCACGAGAAAGGCCGAAAAAGGTGGCAAAATGTATTGCCACATCGGGCTTCCTGCGGCGGTGCGGATAAAAATCGGTTCAAACCAATGCCCCAACACAGGAGCCGCCGCGAGTCCGATCAGCGTACCAATCAACGTAACGCCCGATCGAATCGCCCCGACCCCATAACCAAAAGCCGCGCCAGCGACGGCAAAGAGAAGCACATACATCCAAATCATGGTCCGGCCAGCCTACGGATGACTTTCCATGGATGCACGTACAAAAAGGAGCGATTTAATAGTTTTAACCATAAAACTCTATTTTGACATGGCATCTTTTGGGGTTCAGTGTTTCTGCAACGATGTTGGGTTCTACCTTATTTGTGCCTTCGCCTGCTCCCTTGGTACCTAGCACCAGGGGAGCCGAGCCCAAGGTATTGATCCCCCGAAATGCGGCGTTTTGGCGCAAATTCCTCGCCTTTTCTGGCCCCGGATACTTGATCGCCGTGGGGTACATGGATCCCGGGAATTGGGCGACCGACCTCGTCGGCGGTTCCAAGTTCGGGTATTCTCTCCTGAGCGTCATTTTGCTGTCCAACTTGATGGCGGTGTTGTTGCAGTCCCTCTGTGTGAAGTTGGGGATTGTGACCGGCCGCGACTTGGCGCAGGCGTGCCGGGATCATTACTCACGTCCCGTGGGTCTGGTGCTGTGGTTTCTGTGCGAAATTGCCATTATTGCCTGCGATTTGGCGGAGGTCATTGGAGCGGCCATTGCGCTCAACCTGCTTTTCGGGCTGCCCTTACTCGGCGGCATTTTGTTAACCACCGCTGACGTTCTCATCCTTTTGGTCCTCCAACAACGCGGGGTGCGCTGGTTGGAAGCCATTGTTCTTACCCTCGTGCTGACGGTTGCGGGGTGCTTTGCCGCCCAACTTTGGCTCGCAAAACCGGCTTTGGGCGCGGTCGCAAAGGGTTTTATCCCGACGTTTGAAGTCGTTCGTAATCCGGATATGCTCTACGTCGCGCTCGGTATTTTGGGGGCGACGGTCATGCCGCATAACCTCTACTTGCACTCCTCCATCGTGCAAAGTCGGGCCTACGAACGGACGGACGCCGGACGTCGTGAAGCGATTTGGTTTGCCACGCTGGATTCGACGGTAGCACTCACCGGAGCCTTGTTTGTCAACGCGGCGATTCTCATCGTCTCCGGCGCCGTCTTCGGTCCCCATGGCCATGGCCAGCCGGTCGAAGAATTGTCCGACGCGCACAAACTGCTTTCCCCCCTGCTGGGCAGTAGCGTGGCGAGCACCCTCTTTGCGGTGGCTCTGCTGGCGAGCGGGCAAAGCTCCACTCTGACCGGCACCTTGGCCGGGCAGATTGTAATGGAAGGATTTCTGAATATTCGCCTGAGTCCCTGGTTGCGTCGGCTGGTGACCCGTTCGTTGGCCGTCATTCCCGCCGTCGTGGTGGTCTGGATTTATGGAGAAAAAAGCACCAACAAACTGCTCGTGCTCAGCCAGGTTATCCTCAGTCTGCAACTCAGCTTTGCCGTCTTCCCACTCATTCTATTTACGGGTAGTCGGGCCAAAATGGGCCGATTCGTCAACCCCGGATGGCTCCAAGTCTTAGCATGGTTGGTAGCCCTGACGATTGCGGGATTGAATGTGAAGTTTCTGTGGTCCTTTGCCTTCGGGACCACCTAGCCCGGATATTCCACACCCAATCTGCTGCGACTTGCCAGCCCGGCGTGCGTTGAACTATCCCGCAGGGCCAGATGAACGCCACGGAAGCCTATATTGTTCTGAACATGATCGAGCATGTCGGCCCCGTGCGGCTCCGGCAGTTGCTCGATTTTTTTGCGGGTGATCCCACCGCAATCTTGCGGGCAACGGTGGGGCAATTGGCCGCGGTGCGAGGCATCGGGCCGGACACCGCCGCGGCCATTGCCGCCTGGGAAAAAACCGTGGACCTGGCCGCTGAACTGCGCCGAATTAGCGATTTTGGCTGTCGCGTCGTGGCGCAATCGGATCCTGACTATCCGGCGATGCTGCGCGAAATTTACGATCCTCCCATTGTCCTTTACGTGAAAGGCACGTTGAAGCTCGAGGATCGAAACGGGATCGCACTCGTGGGTTCGCGCCAAACCACCACCTACGGAAACGAAGTAGCGCGCCGTCTCGGCTATCAATTGGCCTATACTGGGGTCACGGTCGTTAGCGGCGGGGCGCGGGGCGTCGACACGGCGGCGCACCAAGGGGCACTCACGGCCAAAGGTCGGACCGTGGCGGTGTTAGGAACGGGCATTAACATCGTTTTCCCTGCCGAAAATCGCGAACTCTTCGAGCGAATTGCCGATAACGGTGCGGTGATCACCCAGTTTCCATTCAATCGTTCAGCCGATAAACAAACTTTTCCCATTCGCAATCGCATCGTCGCGGGGATGACACTCGGGACGGTAGTCGTGGAAGCGAACCTCACTTCGGGGGCTTTGATCACTGCGAATTTCGCCAATGAATACGGTCGCCAAGTCTTTGCGGTCCCTGGCCGGATTGATTCACCGCGCAGCAAAGGTTGCCATGAACTCATTAAGAAAGGTGCAAAATTGTGCGAAGGGATTGAAGATATCCTGAGCGAGTTTGAATATCTTTTCCCGCCCTCGAACAAATCTGCGTCGGCTGCTGAGACGGGCTTGTTGCCAGCTCTGGCGCTCTCCGAGCATGAACAAAAAATTATGGCGGTGTTAAATGCGCACGAACAAACCACGGACGACATCATTCGCGCCGTCGGTTTGCCCGCCAGTACCACCAGTGTCGCGCTCTTCAGCCTCGAAATGAAACGCTTGATTCGGCAACTGCCGGGCAAACTGTTTGTCAGGAATCAGTGAGCAGGCGCCTGAAACTCGATTGTTTTTGTCAAATTGTCGGCCGGACCGATGAACCATGATCTGCGGGCCTCGTGTTTTTAGATCGGTTGACTCCCTCTCCATTGCCAAAATCGGCGCTCGCCAGCGACTAAAACCAGACTAACTTCGCTCCTCATGAGTTGCCTCACCCGTCCATTGCAGCGAACTATTCAGGCCAGCCTCCGTTCTGGAAATGATTCCAGATCGGATGAAAACCGGAAGTTTGCCCGGTCACCCGAGGCTGTTTTTGAATCGGTTTCGAGCGCGGTCGCGTTCGTTCGACACCTGAATTGGGTTGGCTCACTCCGATAACCGCGTCTGATCGAAGACGCTTTTTGAATCCGCATCGTATGTCCGGGACTCAACCCGTAACTCCCGCCGCTGCCTCAAAGGCCTTGCGGGTTTTGGTAATACCCTCTTCCTGTCTCGCGGGCAATCGGACCGTCGGCGGCGGAGAACGGTATGCACTCGAGTATGCTCAGGCTCTCTCCGCTCTGACCCCCACGACTCACGGGCTTTTTCATGTCGCCGGATCGAGCCATCCAGAGGGCGATCTGACCCACCGCACATTTTCCCTCCGTTCGACGCAGTTCGGTATTCGTCTTCCATTGACCCGCGAGGCTCGTCGGCAGTTGAAAGCCTACGATCTGATACACCTGATGTGTTTTCCGACGCCCTTCAGTGATGCGCTCATTTTGTTAGCCCGTTGGAGAGGGCAAAAAGTGGTTCTGACCGATGTCGGCGGGATGAACCCATGCTACAGCACGTATCTGAGCCGTCTTCACCCCCGTCTTACCCTGGCCCGCTGGGCGCATGGGTTGGCGCATTTATCGCAGTATGCCGGCACCTTTTTTTCGGGCTGGCCACAGGCGCAGACCGTGTTGTATGGCGGCGCCTCGTCTCGAGTGGTGTCCCAAACCGGGGCGCCCGGCGGATACGCGTTGATGGTCGGCCGACTCTTTCCGCACAAAGGGATTTTACAGGTTATTCAGGCACTACCGCCGCAAATTCCGCTCCATGTCGTCGGTCGACCCTATGATGCTGATTACTTCGCCCAATTACAGGCGGCCGCCTCAGGCAAGCAGGTGAAATTTCTCACCAACGCAGACGATGCGACCGTGCGAGCGGAGTACCAAGGCGCTTCCGTCGTGTTACAGACCTCCATCCCGACCATCGCGGGTGCCGCCGACAAAGCCGAATTATTGGGCCTGGTAACTCTGGAAGCGATGGCTTCCGGGAAACCCGTTATTGTAACCTCGATCACGAGCCTCCCGGAGCTGGTGCGGGAGGGTGAAACGGGATTTATCGTGCCGCCGCATGATTTACCCGCGTTGGCGGATCGAATCAGTCGCCTGGTGAATGACGCCGATTTGAGTCGACGCCTGGGAGCGGCGGCGGCCCGACATGTGGCGGCGAATTTTACTTGGAAAGCGACGGCCGAACGGGGTCTGGATTTGTACCAAAAAATCAGGGCGCGGTGAATCAAATGCGTCGTGTCGATCTTCTCCGATAGTTTCCGCGAACGGGTCCGGTCTGCGAGCGACATTGTGGACGTGGTCGGTTCTTACCTGCCCCTCAAGCGGGCCGGGGGTAATTTTGTGGCGCTTTGCCCTTTCCATAAGGAAAAAAGCCCGAGCTTCAACGTCTCGCCGAGCCGCCAAATTTTCCACTGTTTCGGCTGCAAAGCGGGGGGTGATGTTTTCAAATTCGTCCAGCAATACGAAAATATTGCTTTTCCGGAGGCGATCGAACGATTGGCGGAGAGGGCGCATATTCCGCTCGAGCGCGATGAGAACCCGGGCGCCGTTCAAGCGCGGGGTCTCAAAGATCAACTCTTAAAACTTCATGAAGCGATCACTCTGCGTTGGCAGCAATGCCTGGCGAATGAAGCCGGTGGACAGAGCGCCCGAGACTATTTGGCAAAGCGCGGCGTGAGCGCGGATGCCGTGCAAGAATTCCGGATCGGCGCCGCGCCGGAATCGTGGGATGATTCCGTGAATTGGGCGAAATCGAAGGGGTTTGAGCTCACGCTTTGTGAGCAGGCGGGCTTGATCATTCGGAAAGAAGAGGCCAATCGCCCCTACGACCGGTTCCGAGGGCGCCTCATGTTTCCGATTTGCGATGAACAAGGTCGGGTGATTGCCTTCAGCGGACGGATCTTGCAGGGCGATGAAAAGATCGCCAAATACGTCAACTCACCGGAGACACCGATTTTTACGAAAGGCAAAGTCCTCTACGCGTTCGACAAGGCGAAGCGAGCGATTCTCGACGCGGGGCACGCCGTCATTTGTGAAGGCCAGTTGGACACGATCGCGTGTCATAGCGCCGGGGTGCGAAATGTGGTCGCGCCCCAAGGCACCGCCCTCACTTCGGATCATGCCCGAATTCTGAAACGCTACGTGAGTGAGGTCGTGCTGTGTTTTGATGGAGATAAGGCCGGGCGTGACGCCAGTGTGCGATCTTTGGATGAGTGCTTACCCAGTGGGCTGGCCATCAAGGTGGCCAGCATTCCGCCACCCGATGATCCAGATTCCTATTTACGCCAGCATGGCGCCGAGGCTTTTCGGGAAATTCTGAGCCGCGCCCAAGGCTTTTTCGATTTCTATTTAACCCGACTGGCGACAGAAAATGATCTCAGCTCTGACCGAGGCCGTCTCACCGTGGTACGGTCGATGGCCGAAAAGGTGAATCGGACCGGCAACGCAGTGCTCGTGGACACCTACGCCCAACGGACCGCGTCGCGGCTGGGAGTGACGGCGGAATCGGTGCGTGCGGAGTTCAAGAAGGCCAAGCTCACCGCACCACGGCCCTTTCGGCCGACACCGACACCGCTGGCTGCGCCGGAGCGGATGACTTCCCCGGAGGCCGCCAGCGATGCGGCCGCAGATGGGGAAGCCGCTTCGGCGGCCCACCATCTTCCCGGTCAAGTCGAGCTGGAAGCCATGGAACTTCCGCGGCCAGGTCAGCAGGAGTTTTGGTTGCTCAAGTTTCTCATCATTGCCGATCAGGATTTACTGGGGTGGGCTGCGGCCCATTTGGATGGCAATTGGATTTCGCATATCTCGGTACGGCGCATTGCGGGTCTGCGGCTCGCTCACGCGGGCAGCGATCACCCGGGAGAACTGGCGCCCTTGCTTGAAGCGCTCGCCGAAGATCCCTTTGCAACCCAGTTGGTCACTGAAGCGGCTTCCGATGGACGAACGGTTCCCGACCTCGCCAACCAATTGGCCGAGGCCACCCTGCGATTACGAAATGTTTGGATTGACCGCCAAATCGCCGTGCTGAGCGGTCAGCTCACGGATAGCCGACTTGATGACACCCAATTGCACGCCATTGAAAAACAGAAGCAGGAATTGCGAGCGTGGAAGAAAATGCCCTTGGCGGAGTTGGGTGGATTTTGAGAGGCCAACGGTTTCTAGATCCCAGTATAATCGTTGGGCGGATTATTGAGAGTTTTCTGAATGAAAGTAGCGCATTCCTTGGCGTGCGATCTCGAAATCAAATGTCCACCATTTAAAAGGAGATCTACCCGGGGCGGGGGCGGAATGACTAGATCAAAACGCCCATGGATCCGATAAACTTTTGTCGGTGAAACTCCCAATCCCTTCCATTCAAAAATCGCTGCACACATGGCTCGCACAAAGGATGGGTCCATCCCGGCAAACATTTGTGCCAGTTCTACGGGTAATTTGCTCGCAACCGCTTGAAACCAACCAAAGGGAGTGACCTGGGCCATCGGATGAAGCGCAGTTAAGATGCGGCTCACACCCTCTTTTTCGGTCGTACTGCCGATCAGGAAAAGATCGGGAATCTTTCGCAACTTAGTAATCTCGCAAGCCACCATTCCGCCCAATGATGCCCCAACCAAGGTGTCGCCGTCCTGAATGCCACACGCCACACACATCGAGTGCGCGACGGCCGCCAAACTTTGCTCGCTCGAATACCGCATCCAAGCGTGAGCGATGAACCCGGGCAAACTCGACCACGGAGGCGGGTACATCCGCTCGTCCGCGCCCATCCCGGATAACGCGTGAATCATAGAGAGAGATCAAAAAATAACGTTCTTTCAAAGTACCATCAAAACCGCTATTTGATACCAAAATGTTGTCTCAAAAATCGGGGTGGCCCAGGGCGCTCGCCGTGGTCGCTTCGCTCGGCATCTATTCGGCGATAGCTTGCCCGTGGTGTGCCACCAATGCGGTCATGAAACCCACGGTCCCCGCGGAAATGCCCGATCCCGGGGGAACCTACTTTGGGAAAACACCCGATCCCACTCGTGTCCGCCACTATTTCGTCACGGCCGAAGCATCGCCTTGGGAGTATTTTGATGATCGCGATTCATCGACCAGCAATCTTCCCCCCGCATACCTTCGAGGAACCGCGGCCGGAGGAAAATTCCGTTACGTACAATACCTGGATGCGGCCTGTACTCAACCCGCCTTGGCCCGGGAGCACTTGGGTCTGCTCGGGCCAGTATTGCGTGGGGTCGTTGGCGATTTTCTAGTGGTTACTTTTGTCAATCGCACGGACCGTCCACTCTCCATGCACCCGCACGGAGTGCGTTATGACAAGGACAGTGAAGGCGCGTCGTATTTTCCCGGACGCGGACTGGGCGCGGCGATCGCCCCGGGGGCGCGATTCAGCTATGTTTGGGAACTCGACGCTCAGTCGGGCCCCCGCCCGGATGAGCCTAGTTCCAAGGCTTGGCTCTATCACAGCCACGTCCTGGGTGAAGCCGAGATGAACGCGGGATTAACCGGCTTCCTCATCGTCACCGACCCGAAGCGAGCCCGACCCGATGGCACTCCGGCGGACGTGGATCGTGAATTTGGAACCTTGTTTCTAAATTACGATGAGAGCGGCCTGCCCATGGGGTCCGGCGGAGGTGAAGCGTCCGAGGCGTCCTCCATCGAAACGGGGGCCACACCGCAATTGCGCCAAGAAGCCTCGGCTGAGGCCAGTGCCGAATCCCGCCAACATGAACGGGGAGCGCGTCATGCCCTGAACGGTCGTACCTTTGCTAGTTTACGCGGATTGGACATGGTGCTGGGCGAGCGGATTCGTTGGCACGTCTTCGCGTTGGGTTCCGAGGATAGTCTTCACACGGCTCACTGGCATGGTGTGCGCGTCTCCGAAGACGGCCGCCGCACCACGGATGTGATTGAACTACTTCCCGCGAGTATGAAAACCGCGGATTTTGTCGCGGACAATCCAGGAACCTGGCTTTTCCATTGTCATGTGGGCGAACACATGCACGAAGGAATGTATGCTCAGTATCGAATCCATCCCGTCGGAACGTCCCTGCCGGAACCGGCGTGGTTTGCCCCCGCCGGCCGGCCGGATCGCGCCAGGATCCGAACGGTGCGCCGAGCGCCCGCGACGAATGGGTTGCCGACGCGACTTGAAGTGTCGGGCCTTTTACCCACGCCCGCGCGGGTGTCTTTGGTGGGGGCAAAAGTGTCGATCCGACTCGGGACGCACACGGAAACCCTCGCCCTCGATCAACGCGGTTCAGGTGGGCACCGCGATGGAACCGGGTGGGTCGAGTTTAGATTGGCGGCTACGCCTGGGTATTTTAACGAAGCGTGGGGCGGACGATTGGAATTTGACCTTGAATTGGGCTCGGCTTGGGAGGAGGAATTAAGGGATTCAACGGTTGGATCTTTGGTCCTTTCACTCGGTGAAGCCCAACATACTCTGACTTTTACCCGGAATGAGTCGGGCCGATAAAGTAACACTTGAAAACATACCGCGTATGAAACACTTGAGCCCAAAAGCCCGTTGAGAAGTTGGATAAATTCCTCTGCTTGATGGTGAAGGCTGTGCCGGGGTTCCGCGTCTCACTGCCTTGCGTGATGTCTCATAGTCTTGTTCCCCTGAGATGGTTGGCTTTGCTCTGCGCCGGTTCTGCCGCCGTTGCGAACCCGGTCAGCTTCAGTCGAGAGGTCTTGCCGATCCTGTCGGACAAATGCTTTCACTGCCACGGGCCGGCCGAGTCCGGGCGGAAGGCCGGATTGCGTCTCGACACCCAAGAAGGCGCCTTCAAAACGAAGGAAGGACACGCCGCAGTCGTCCCCGGCGACCCAACCGCAAGTGAACTCGTCCGACGTATTTTCAGCACCGATCCGGAAGAGGTCATGCCCACTCCGACCTCTCATCGAGAGCTGTCGGACACAGATAAACTAACCTTGCGTCGTTGGATTTCCGAGGGAGCGAAATGGGGGCGCCATTGGGCGTTTGAGCCAGTTCGTCCGGTCACCGTTCCCGCGGTCGCCAGCACTCACTCCAAGTGGGCGATCAATGATCTGGATCGATTCGTATTGGCACGCCTGGAACAGGAAGGTCTGGCTCCAACGCGGGAAACCGATCGCGGCACTTGGTTGCGCCGAGTGGCGTTGGACCTTACGGGCCTGCCTCCATCACTCGCCGAACTGGAGGCGTTCTCGGCCGATTCCCCATCGGATGCCTACTCACGCGTCGTGCAACGGTTGTTGGCACTCCCTGCCTATGGCGAACGCGCTGCCGCGGAATGGATGGACTTATCCCGCTATGCCGACACCTATGGTTATCAATCCGACGTGGAACGGGATATGTCTCCCTGGCGCGATTGGGTGATTCGGGCGTTCAATGAAAACCTCCCGTATAATCAATTCCTCCAATGGCAAATTGCCGGAGATCTATTGCCAAATGCCACGGCCGACCAAGTGCTTGCCACGGCTTTCAATCGCCTGCATCGGCAAACGAACGAAGGGGGTAGTATCGAAGAAGAATGGCGCAACGAATATGTTTCCGACCGGGTTCACACGTTTGGGACTGCTACTTTGGGGCTCACACTTGAATGTTGCCGATGTCACGATCACAAATACGACCCCATGAGTCAGCGCGACTATTATTCGTTGTCCGCTTTTTTCAATTCCATCGACGAATCGGGTCTTTATTCGCACTTCACCCAAGCGGTGCCGACTCCTACGATGTTGTTTTATGGACCCGGGCAAGAGGCGCAACATCATACGCTGAGAGAGGCTGTAACCAAGGCCGAAGCGCGCCTCGCTCAACAGTTCCTTGCTGCCACTAACGAGCCCGCACCCGCGGCACTGTCGCCGCTCCCCGCACCGGTGGCAGCGTATGCGTTTGATGAAGTAGTCGGTGGCCATTCGCCGAATCGCCTGGGGACCAATTCGGCGGCAGAAGGAACCTTCGATTTAGTGCCAGGCCATGGGGGACAGGCGCTACGATTCAATGGTGACGACGCGGTGACGTTACCGGGAATTGGCCGTTTTAGCCGAACGAATAGTTTCAGCCTAGCCGTTTGGTTGAAACCCACGGAGCAGCAAAACCGTGCGGTCGTCGCCCATTGTTCTCGCGCCTGGACCGATAGTGGCAGCCGGGGCTATGAACTTGTATTGGATCACGGGCGCCCGTTCTTTGGGATCATTCATTTTTGGCCGGGAAATGCCATCGCAATCCGTGCGCTGGAACCGTTACCGACCAATGCCTGGACCCACCTGACCGTGACCTATGATGGATCCAGTCGGGCCGAAGGATTGGGACTGTACCTCCATGGGCGAGCCGTCGCGGTGGAATGTGTCCGCGATCATTTATCTCGCGACATTCAACACCGAGCCGAATGGGGCGATGGCGAGGTCGGTTCCCAGTCGCTCACATTAGGGGCGAGGTTCCGAGACCAGGGCTTTAAGCAAGGTCAACTAGACGATCTCCAACTGTTCGACGTGGCGCTGACGGCGGGCGAGGTTCATCGCTTGATCGACTCAGACTGGGTATTAACGGAGGCCCAACGCCGCGAATGGGCCGCGGCGCGCCAGATGGCGGGCGTGGCGGCCGCACGGGCTGAAGTCCTCCAGACACGGGCCGCAGAAAACAACTTCGTCACCGGCATTCGCGAACTGATGGTCATGCGGGATCGATCTTCGCCTCGGCCGACGTTCGTCTTAAAACGCGGTGCCTACGACGCGCCCGGGGATCGGGTCGAAGCGGGAACTCCAGAACGCATTTTCCCGATGGCTTCGGGGCTTCCGCGAAATCGGCTCGGCTTAGCCCAATGGTTGGTAGATCCCGAAAATCCCCTGACCGCTCGGGTCGCGGTCAATCGGATTTGGAAACAACACTTTGGCCGCGGCTTGGTGGCAACGGTGGAGGATTTTGGAATGCAAAGCCGCCCTCCGTCTCACCCGGAGTTACTCGACTGGTTAGCGGACCGTTTTATGAAGAGCGGATGGGATCGGAAGGCGCTGCACCAATTGATCGTGCTGAGCGCCACCTACCGGCAGAATTCTGAAGCCTCGCCCGAACTCCAGCAGCGCGATCCAGATAACCTCCTCTTGAGTCGCGGGCCGAGACATCGACTCTCGGCCGAAATCATTCGTGATCGCGCCCTCAAGGTGAGTGGCTTGTTGGTATCCCAAGTGGGCGGGCCGAGTGTCAAACCCTATCAACCGGCTGGGATCTGGGAGGAAGCGGGCACCGGCAAAACTTATACCCAGGATCATGGCGAAAATTTATATCGCCGAAGTCTCTATACTTTTTGGCGACGGACGGCACCCCCGCCCTCCATGTTGACGTTTGATGCAACCTCCCGAGAGATCTGCACCGCCAAACGTGAGACCACAGCCACCCCCTTGCAGGCGCTCGTGTTGCTGAACGACCCGCAGTACCTCGAAGCCGCTCGAATCATCGCAGAACAAATGCTGCGTTCGGCCCCGGATGACCTGGAAGCGCGCGTTCGGCTGACGTTTCGGCAATTGACGGGCCGACTACCGGAAATTCGAGAACAGGCCGTGCTCCGTCGGCTTTTGGATGAACAACTCCACTATTTTCAATCGACGCCCGCCGCCGCCGAAAAATATTTAGCAGTGGGTGAGCGAGCCCGAGATGTGGGGCTTCCGGTATCAGACCTCGCGGCCACCGCGGTCTTAGCCAGCGCCGTAATGAACCATGACGAGTTTGTGATGAAACGGTGACGTTTTGAGGTGTTGAATAAAGAACAATTCTATGAATAATCCGCTTTGCACTGGACCTTTGCCCGCGTTGGGTCTGAGTCGTCGTCATTTCCTCAATCAATTTGGGCTCGGTTTGGGAGGTATGGCCTTGGCGGACCTCCTCGGTTCCGATCAAACTCTGGGTGCGGACGCTTTGCCTGAGCGTGGTTTAATGGGTGCAGCTCATTTCGCGCCGCGCGCCAAACGGATTATTTACCTCTTCATGGCCGGGGGACCTTCCCAGTTGGAAACCTGGGACTACAAACCGGTGCTCAATGAACGTCAGGGTGAACAATTACCGGATTCTGTCCGGCGTGGTCAACGATTGACCGGGATGTCTGGCAACCAGTCCTCCCTCCCACTAGCGGGCTCGATATTCAAATTTGCCCAGCACGGGCAAGGCGGCACTTGGGTCAGCGAATTACTGCCGCACACGGCTCGGGTAGTGGATGATCTCTGTGTCGTCCGTTCGCTGTTTACGGAGGCGATCAATCATGATCCCGCAATTACCTTTCTCCAGACCGGCTCGCAGATTGCGGGGCGACCCAGTCTCGGGGCCTGGGTCCACTATGGACTTGGGAGCGGTAATGCGAACCTCCCTTCATTTGTGGTTTTGGTCACTCGCGGAAAGGTGGATCAGCCACTCTACGCACGGCTGTGGGGCAATGGATTTCTGCCGGCCCGTCATCAGGGCGTGCAATTTCGTTCTGGAAAAGAACCGGTTTTGTACCTGAACAATCCGGAGGGCGTTTCCGCGGAGAGTCGGCGACTGATGCTGGATCGTTTACGCGAATTGCACGAGTTACAACGGGATCAGACGGGCGATGGCGACCTCGACGCCCGGGTGGCACAATATGAAATGGCCTATCGGATGCAGACCTCGGTGCCGGAGGTTGCCGATCTATCAAATGAATCCGAATACACTTTTAAATTATACGGCGACGATGCGAAGAAACCGGGTACTTTTGCCGCTAATTGCCTTCTGGCGCGTCGTTTGGCAGAGCGGGGTGTAAAATTTATCCAACTTTATCATCAGGGCTGGGATCAACATGGGAATCTTCCCGGGGGCATTCGCCAACAGTGCAAAGAAACCGACCAAGCGAGCGCGGCCTTGCTGACGGACTTGAAGCAGCGCGGGCTTTTGGATGATACGCTGGTGGTTTGGGGCGGGGAATTTGGGCGGACCAATTATTCCCAAGGCAAACTGACCGCCACGGACTATGGGCGCGATCATCATCCGCGTTGTTTCAGCGTGTGGCTTGCGGGGGCCGGGGTACGTGCCGGAACCGTGTATGGGGAAACCGACCCGTTTGGATATAATATCACCGTCAACGGTGTCCATGTCCACGATCTTCATGCGACAATCCTTCATTTACTTGGAATCGATCACGAACGACTCACCTATAAGTATCAAGGGCGATATTTTCGCTTAACGGACGTGCATGGGACAGTCGTTAAGGATCTATTCGGGTAGATTTTGGCGGATGATTTTATTGAGTTGGAACCGGAATCTTGTCGAAGCCCATCCAGCGATCCAATGCGGACCCGATACTTAATTTTTTCCATTGAATCACTCGGCCTGACTCGCCTCGAACCAGAGGTTTTTCCCCGAGCGAAGCACCACCCTGGCCGTGATCGGCCGCAGCGACCGAGGTCCTGCCGTCAACCGGCTCGACCGATTCATCGGTTTGGGCTTGACTCTCGAAGCTCAACTGGACGTAATTGGGGATTACTTTTTTCGCCAAAAGCTTCCGCGGTCATCGCGGACGGCTCTTCGGTGCAGCTTGAGAAAAGCACTCATCGCATATTATGAAACACCTCAAAAATAGGCTCAAAACTCTGACCGCGATCATTGCGGTGGGTGGGTCCTTCACCGCATCCGCACAGTCATTGACCGTGACGAATAGTTTGCAACTTTGGCTCAAAGCCGATGCCGGGGTAACCACCAACGCTTCCGGTAATGTCACTGCGTGGAATGACCAGTCGGGCAAGAACAATCACGCGACCCAAACCGACGCGACCTTAACTCCCGCTTTCAAAGCCAACATCCTCAATGGCAAGCCCGTTCTTCGCTTTGATGGTGCGGACGACTACCTAGAAGTTACCGATTCCGATAGCGTCTCGATCAGTGGCGATATTACGACGTTTTTCGTCGTTAAATTCGATGATTTTGCTACCTTTCGTGCGGTCTGGGCAAAGACCATGAATAATCAGCCGGGCCCCAACGACTGGTACGCCTTGCCCGGTTCCGGCGTTCCTCGCGCTTATCGGGGGAATGGCATTGGCCAAAATGGGTCCGTCGACGGTGGTTCGGCCTTGCGTGCCGGGAGCTACTTGGTGGTGGGCTGGGACATGGCGGGCACGAATCTTACCCACTATCTCGCGGCCCAACCCACCGCGACGGGGGTCATCACGGCTACCGTAGCCGATGCCGATACTTCACTCCTAATTGGTACCCGCGGTGACCTGGTTACAAAGATGAAGGGCGATATTGCGGAAATTCTCATCTATGATACGGCCCTTTCCGCGTCAGATCGCGTCGCCGTCGTTAACTATCTTGCCACCAAATACAATATTCAAAACTTGCCGCCTACGGTGAGCCTGAAAACCTTACCCGCCGGGCCAAACGCTGCGGTGGGCACCACGATAACGGCTACCGCAACGGCGTCGGATTCCGATGGCACGGTCGCCAGTGTGCAATTTTTCATTAATGGCGGCCTTTTCGCTACCGCCACCACACCGCCGTACTCGGCCCGTGCAGTTTTGGAAACTGGCGGGAGCTACGTCCTAACGGCACGAGCGTTTGATGAAAAAGGAGCGCAAGCGACTTCTCTGCCGATCACCTTGACGGTCGGAGCAACGAGTGCTCCCGCGTTAGCTGTCACGAATAGCCTTCAGCTTTGGTTGAAAGCGGATGCCGGGGTTACTGCGAGCGGCGACGGCGCGGTGAGTGCGTGGACCGATAGTTCGGGCAAAGGAAACAGCGCGCTGCAGGGTGACCCCACCCAGGCACCCACTTTGGTCGGCAACGCTTTGAATGGTAAGGCGGTGTTACGCTTCGATGGCGATAACGATTATTTGGAGGTTGCCGATTCGGAGAGTATTTCCATCGCTGGCGATATTACCTCGCTTTTCGTGGTTAAAATGGATGACTTTGCGACCTTTCGTGCGGTGTGGGCGAAAACTGCCGGTAACCTCCCGGCCCCCAATGATTGGTACACCGTTCCGGGCGCCGGCACTCCACGCCTGTACCGCGGCGACGGCACTGGATCGAGCCTCGGCAGTGTCGACGGGGCTTCGTCCCTCACGGCGGGCGCCTTTCAAATCGCTGGCTTTTCAGCAGCCGGTACGGCAATCACCCATTATCTGAATGGCGGTAAGAACGGGACGGGAACCATCGCCGCCACCTTA
>JAYVTS010000212.1:0-6576 GCA_043788645.1 Verrucomicrobiota bacterium | reverse complement strand
ACGCGAACTCATTCATCATCCGTGCCGGAATCAGTTGTGGGACGGCGGCGCCAGAAGCGGTCTCGGCAGCCCGAGAGGTGCCCTGAGTGGTGCCCTGAGTGGTGGCCCGAGAGTCTGCGCGAGAGTCCTGATTAGGTCCGGCTTCATTGGCGATGGTGCCGGTGGGCGAAGAGGTGGGCCGAGAGTCTCCGCGAGGGTCCTGATTGAGTTCGGCCTCGACCCGTATTTTGCCTGGTCCAGATTCCAAACCAGTCCGCACAAGCGAATCCGACTCCTGATCCAGCGGCAGATTCAATTCGAATAAAGGGGGAGGTTCCGGAACGGATTTTGGTGGATCTTTCGGCCGTTTTTCGACGGGGGCAACCCGCACCACGATCTTGAGGGGCGCGGGTCCGTCCGGGCGGGGTTGCGCATTCTGATCTGACCTAGCCTCGGTTGCTTCGCCCGCGGGTTCCCTGGGTATCAGTGGCAATTCTGGCTCATTCGAACGTTTTGGGGTCGAGCCGGGAAGGTCTTTTTCGTTCATGATTCTGATCGATTTCCGGAGGACGCGTCGTCATCACTCCGTCGATTAAAACCATAAAACGCCAAAGATAACAAGGATTACTGATCTACAGACTTTCCTACGGTCCGGTCAGTTGGTAAAATCCTCCACCTTCGCATCAGGGGGCAAGTAGCCCATTTTCTTGGCCACTTTCCTGGAGAGCTCAAATCCGTTGGAGAGACGGACCGTGAGGAAATCCTCAATAAAACTGGGTCGGCAAAGTCCCAGTTCGCTGTGCTGCCGAAAGTGAAACATCCGTTCGATCTCAGTTGCCCGGGCGCCGACGGTACCCTTGCTGACCTTGAAGAAGTCGCAAATCGTGTCAAACGTCAGGTGGACGGGCTGAGCACGGTCTGAAAGAAAGTTCATCCGACCAATGACATGAACCACCGACGCGGCCCAAACGGGCGGTTTACCGCGAAGACAATCCGGCATTTTCCGTCGGCAAATCCGGGTCCAAAGTTCGATCACGAAGCCGGTCAGTTCGGGATCCAGATGTTTTTGCCCGAAAGGTCCGAGCAACGCGGCCACCTCATCGAACCGATCTCGATGCTTCTCGGGCATGCGTTTTTTGGGATCCCCGGTAGCGGACAAGTCTGGCGGGACCGGGCCAGCGGTTGGCGAGTCGTGCGGCATAGGCGAGCCGTTAATTCCGATTGGTTGGCCGAGGCGAGATTAGGCCAGCAATTGGGGAGCGCGGACGACGACGGATTTCATCCCGAAGCAACTGATAATGCCGCTGCAGACGTAGGCGATACGGTTCGTCCAAGACCTGCTTTTGAAACAATTCGAGCAGCTCCTGCGAATGCTTCGATTGGGTGTTGATCGGGTCGAGCGAGCCTTGAACGATCTGTCGGGGCGCGTCTCGGTCATACGGCATTTTCTTCCGATAGAATGATTCCTTTTCCCAGCCATAGTTAATGCTGGCCAGAACTTGATTTGTTTCGGTGCGAGCGATCACCTGGATGAAGGTGCGGCGGCAATCGCATTTCAGATCTTCGCAGTAGTACTCGACGAAAGCATACTCGTCGGCGGCGAGGCCGGAATTGGGGGATAGACCGGAAGCCATTTGAAGGTGGACGCAGCGTACCTCGCGTCCGGCAACTTCTGGCAACACTGAATGAAAGGCGATCATAAAAAGCTTGGGTGAATTTAGGTGTCTGCAGAAAACGGTCCAGCGTTGATTTTGAACAATTTTAAACGCGCAGCAGGTTTTCTGGTAGTGAAGCATTCCACCCGGCAGACTCAGGAGGTCATGCGAGTTCCGGGCGACGACACCGACCGGCCGTGGCGGAAATCCCGCCTCGCCGCCCGGCTCCTTTTGCGCAAGGAGTCCGGCCTAATGACGGCCCGTGACCGGCGACTCGCCCTGGTCCTCGCGCGAGACCCGGAGGTCACCAATCGCCTGATCCAACAGGGGATCTATTCTGTCCGATACCGAGGCCACCGCATCGGAGACCGAAAGCATGAGTTCGACCAAAATCTGGGACTGGTGGCGCGGTGAGGTCGACTGGGCGACCCCCGCCGGGCAGCTCCTTCGGACCTTCTTTGCCAGGCTGCCGAACGACCGGAGTTTTCACTTCGTACTGTACGGCTCGGCGCCGCTTCAACTGACGCTGAATCGAGCCTGGACGAGTGCCGATGTGGATTTTTACTCCGAAGACGACGAGGACTTCCAGGAACAGATACGGCTGCTTGGCCTCGCCAAGGGGCAGGCCGAATTGTATCTGGAACCGGGTTTTCGGCTCAGCTTTCGTTCCACTCCTTTGATGGCTTCGCGGGCGAAGACGGTGCAGTTGGGTCACGTTACCATCACCATTCCGCACCCGCTCGACATCCTGATCGGCAAGCTGGGTCGATTGGACGCCAAGGACCTTCTTGCCTTTCGGCGGGTGATTGGCCTGACCGGCCACCCCACCCGGGAGGAATTCCTTCGGGAGTTGCAAAACGCTGTGGACCTGTTTCGGCCGGCTTTCGACGACGAGTCGCCCAACCTCTATCCCGGGAACTCGGTGCAACTCTGGCGTGAGCTGTGGCAAGCGGATCTTGACGTCCGGCGGGACCTCATCACTCCGGCTTTGGCCCGTCGCCGGGAGGGTTACGGAGAACCGCCGCCGGACTACAAGCGGGCCTTGGCGGAGTGATTTTGTTCGAGTGGTCACGGCGTTCATTTTCAAAGCGTGACAGTTCGTCACGGTTTCACTGCTCTCGTCCGCGAGGCGGTTATTCAGCACCCGCTTGCGTATTCCACGGCGGATCTCGGACACCGATTCCGATTTAGGCCGGCCAGTAGAACCCGAAAAATCGGACCGAGTTGCGATTGTGACCAGACAAGATTTCGAACGAAGTCGAGTCGATGGATCCTTGGTGTTCCCGCTCATTAGAATGTGTGCGGTCCTAGAATTCACATCGGCTGAAACAGGCCGAGACCGAAATGGGAACCATAACCGAGGGCGAGCGGGCCGATGATCGGTTCGGGAAAAGTGATCGTGAAGGCGTTACCAGACCGGTTGCCGCGACTGCCTCCGCCGTCGTGGCGGACCGTTTGAAATTGGAGCGAACGCAGGTCCCGGCTGCCATATTGAAATGGGCGATCCCGTTCGTCGAGTTGCTTGATGCTAGCGGCGGCGCCCTGCGGGTGCAGAGCGAGTAACCGGAGCAGGTCATGCGCCCCGGTGCCGATTTGCCAGCCATTGGAATCCATTTTCGGGCGGCCGTCGCGGAAGCTCTTGGGATGACGTGTGGAAACGAAAGGCGTTAGTGAATGCCAGACTTTTGCCGGCCCGAACAGCGTGCAGTCTTGGAAATCGCCGGGCTGGCCGATGCCGTGCAGGACGAGGCGGATGTCGTGGCCGCCGTGGCCCCAAACTTTATTCAGTCGACGCAACGCGAGGCAGGCGGCTTCGTCGAAACCCATTTCCGCCCACACTGTTATGTGGGTAACGGCGTCGCACACCCCACTGGCTTCGCAGAAAATGTGCGCGTGTTGGTGGTTGATGTTCGGCTTCCCATTTTCATCCAAGCCGGTGAAAACCGCGGCGCTGTCGTGGTCCTGGTCGGACCATTTGCAGAGCGAAGCATGGACGCGATCACTGATGGAGATGGCTTGCGTGATGCGTGGCGCCACAGCGCTCACGACGGCATAGCGCGCCACGGTTGGCAGTTTTGCCTTTCGCGACGGGCGAGGACGTGTGACGGGCGCGAAGGCGTCCTCACGGCGGCTGTAGTTCACGAACACAGCCCCTGGCGGCAGGTTCCAGCCAGCGGCTTGGAGTTTCCCTGTGTCTGCATGGAGAGCTTCGAACAAATCGGGAGGAACCACCGACTTTTCATCCTCTCCATTCACATTGGTTTTCTTACCTTTTTTCTTTTTATCATCAACTGGAATTGAGTCGGCTGCCAGAAACTCGGCACGCCATACCTCGTATTGCTCCGACGTCATCGGCGCGAGCAGACGGACGAGTTCGGTTTTCTCCGGCAGCGGCTCACCATCGGCCAGCGGTGATGCGTTGGGTTCAATCGCCGTGACACCCTCGAGCACGCGGGCAATGACCAGACTCTCAGCGCGCCCAAAGTAGCCGAGGCGTGAGGCGAGCTTGCGCAAAGCGTCCAGTTGTTCGGGTAACAGCGTTACGTCCCACGCAAGCAGCACGACATCTCCTTCGGAAATCTGGACAAACGTGTCGAACACTTTAGTCGTCTTCTCATTTTTGCCCTCGTTGTAAGGCATATAGTGCCGCGTGTGCGCTGTCGTCGCACGCGGCAAACGAAAGACGGGCGGTTGGCTCAATGCGCGAGCGAGTGCTCGGATGGTGTTCTCAGAAATCTCCCCATCGTTGCGCGCTTTCAAATACCACGTCGCAATCAGGGCCCGGACGATCCGCCAGGGTGAGGGCGGCCATTCAACGGACCCTTCATTCACATGGCGTCCCCACGGAGTGGCATGATAGCGCCCAGCGGGGAAACTGAGTTCGAGGACGATCATGACTTAGCCTTCCACGGTATCCTCGTCTGTTTTCTCGCCCTTGGACTTCTTGGCGGCCATTTCCTCGTAGGTGATGGTGGTACAGGGCGGAGCGGCAAAGGCTTTCGAAGCGGCCTGGATGAGTACGGGCAGTTCCTTTTCCAACTCGGCAAGCGACGGCATGGAAAAATCACTCGGACGTTGCACCTCAAGTTTGCCACCCTCTTTAATTTCCAAATCACAGGCCGTTCGCAGGCGTAGTCCGTCGCGGAGGAACTTCTGAATTTTGAACAATGCGAGGGCGACGAGAAGGTTTTCCGCCGGCTCCCCGAGACCAAACCCACGGATGAGGGCGAGGTCGAGATTGAAAAACATCGTGATGTGGCCACAGTATTCGTCGCGATGGAACGGGACATTGCCAAACCCCTTGGCAGTATCACCGGAAGGATCGACCGCATCATTTTTCACGCCGCCGCTCGCGGCGACCGTCACACCTTCGGCTTCGATGAATGCCGTAAGCGCCCGAGGCAGGCGCATCCGGCCGCCGGCGATTTCCTTCTTTGCCAGAAAGACTCCGTGGAGCAGTGCATTCGTGTCGTATTTAAAAAGCGTCGCGCTGAGTTTTTTGAGATCTACGATCCCCTTATCGGCGATGGCGAGTTCCTTTTGGAGCGTGGTCAGGAAGCTCTTGTCCTTTCCTTCGAGGATATATGGGCTGTTAATTCGGTGGGCTTCGAGCAGGGAATTCGCGAGAGATTTGCCGGCCTTATCGTTCACCTTGACGATGGGCAACCCTTGAAGCGGGGGCACCCAGTTGTCGGCTACGGCATCCCAGCAAACCGATTCCAATCGGTTGGCCATACTCTGCGCAGATTCCACGAGCAGCATTTTTCGGCCATCGGGACCATCAAACGTGGCCGCCCCGAGATCGGGGAAGCCCGTGGGTTGGAAGCGCGAGCCTTGGAGTGGTTGGAGCGGGGCCTTGAGCAGGAGACGCGGGTGCGTTTTGAGGAGGGAGAGATTCATGTTCGCGTGTTGAATGTGTTGGCTAGATATTTGGTGGAGTAACTAGGTTATCAGCGGTGATGCCAGCGAGTTCCAATGCCGATTTAAATAAGGCCCTTGCGATTTTCTCACCCACAGGTTGATGACCGTGTGCGAGGATGGATTGGTTGCGCGCAGTGAGTGGGCTCTTTTGTTTGTCTGCCAGGTCGGTAGAGAAAAATAAATCGCCCATAGGGCTCTTGAGTGCTTGGAGGAGCCGAAAAGAATCTTGTAAGCCCAGTTTAAGAATTCCCTCATTGGCATTCGCAGCCCACTCGGTGCGGAGGGGTTCAGGAATGTTATCGATGGATACATTGCCCGTGTTTCCAATGCCGTGCTCTGTCGACAACCGATCTTGTGCGATGGCTTCAATAGCGCGGTAGAGCCGCGCTACTGCATCATCCCAACGCTGTTCATCTATACGTCTTGAGGCGTTGGAAATTAGGTCGCAAATCTTGTTCGTGCTGGTTTGGTCCGTAGGGGTTTTGATGATGCTTTCCAAGTGAACCTGAAGTTTGCCGACGCCGATGAGCAGATTTTGGGTAGTTGTTTGACCAAGGGCGGCTTGTAAATTGTTCGTCTGTTTCTCAAAATCGCGCAATTTGGTTAAAGCTGCTAAAACAAGGGACAGGAGGATTGATAACAAAAATCCGCATAACAATTAAACATGCTAGATATATTGACTTTGTGGATCTTTAAAGGGACGGCTGGATTGATAAATAAGTCTTGTCTGTCGTCCGAACTCCTGGCACGGTGTGCGGATGCGCTATGCACGAATGAAACCGGCGGCACCCACCGAGGCGATGTACTATCACTGCATCTCTCGGGTGGTGAATCTTGACTTTCGCCACTGGCAGCCCGCCAGAGCGTGCTGATTCCATATCACTGCATCTCTCGGGTGGTGAATCTTGACTTTCTCCTGGGCGACATGGAGCGAGAAAAATTCGTGAAATTAATGCGGGAATACGAGCAGTTCTGCGGGGTTCGAGTGCTCACTTACTGCGTGATGTCCAACCACTTCCAT
>JAYVTS010000211.1:0-15820 GCA_043788645.1 Verrucomicrobiota bacterium | reverse complement strand
GATTCGGTCCTGAACCGTCTAACTTGACCGGCGGGACTTTCACCCGCGAACCCACCCACTTCACTGGCGCTCGCGTCCAGAACCAAATTCCTATCAGTTGTCGGCCCGTTCCAGTCCTAATCTTAGAACTTCCTGGAGTTTGTTTGGATCAAATCCGCGGAACTGGGCTTGCTGCTTCCAATCCCAAAGTGATCCTCACCCACGCGCGGGCATTTTGCCATTTCTGGATTTGCCTTCATCAACAGTGAATCTGCATACCATCAATGAGAAATTTCTTCGATAGTCTCTCCGGGCTAATACCAACGTGCGGACGGCTGAATTCCGTGCCGCCGTAGAAACGACAACCATGTCCCTCCGACATTCTTCTGGATCAAGTGGATTGGCGAACGGCTTTTGTGGCGGAACTCTAGTTTTTTCCGAATGGATTATGACGGTGGCACATTGCCTGTTTAATCGACGAACAGGGAAACAGCTAACCGAGAAGTGAATTCGCGCCGCAGTTTTCTCGCGATGGACGGAAGCTGCTCTATCGCCGCATCGCTCGCAGCGAGGCGATCAGCGGCAGTGGATACGGCACGCAAGGCGAGTTGGTGCTCGCCCACAGCGACGGCACCGAGCCGCAAGTCTTTGGAGCGGCGGGCGAATTTCCCTGGGCCAGCTGGAGCGCCGACGGTGAACAGATCGTGACCCTCTCGATCAAGGGGTTGGCCTTCGTCGATGTCGCCAGCCGGAAGACGCTGCGCACCCTCGAGCGAAAAGGTTTTTTTCAGCAACTGATCTGGTCGCCGGACGGCACTCAGTTCGCATGCCTCACGCGTAAGAGTGGCGCGGTGACGACGAACGAAGGCGGGGCCGCTCTGGTGTTTCTCTGTCCGAGTGACAACGGGGCGAAAAAAGGTGCTTGGCCGAAGGACCTAAAGCTTCGGATATTCGATACGGAGGGCAGTAGTCATTTCTACAACTGTAGCGCGAATGACAACGACGATTGAGAGGGTGGATAAATCCGGTTGGACGCTACGCAGGAACACTGTCTTCCGGCCGTCGGCGTAGGACCGGACCCACGACCGACGTCCTTCCGATTGGTTTTCTTTCTTCGACTAAAGCGGCACCTTGGGAACCGCCTCATGAAAGCGGAGGAGATTGGGGTCGCCGGAAGGAACGCGTTGACCTTGAATCCAAGGCGGCATTTGGCCAATCCGCTGCGACGCTGGTGAATTCATTTTCCAGTTCTCGGCATGGCCGTCGGCAAAACTGAGCACGGTGGCCTGAGTGTGACGCACTGCCGGAAAATCCACCCAGGTCCAATCGCCGGGTTGGGGGGAAACAAAGCGGGCGTTTTCGATGCTGTTTTCGTGTTCATCCACAAAGACAAATGCCTGCGAGGGCGAGGGGGCCAGGACTTCACTCAATCGGTGCCAACAACTGTGGTCCGAGGGTTCCGGGACATCGTTCATATAAGAACTCATGGAGACGCTCCGAAACCGACGCTGACGCCCTTGGTCTTGGATCGTTGAACGATCGGCGGGACAGTGATAAATTCCCAGAGTGCGGTTGTAAGGAAAAAGGATTCCGCGCTCCAGATTGGTCGAAGTCGTATCGGTGTACGCGTTGCCCGTAACCCAGGTTCGGGCGGTGGCATTGGCACCACTCCGACCACCGCTTAGAATCGTTTCATTGGGGGGTAGTTCACCCCGGAAATCGTCGAGATAGAGGAGCCAGCAAAGATTGAGCTGCCGATAATTACTGAGGCACTGGATTTGCAGCGCTTTGGCTTTGGCGCGGGACAACCCCGGAAGCAGCATTCCCGCCAGAATGGCGATGATCGCGATCACGACCAACAGTTCGATCAGAGTAAAACCGAGTGGCCCATGGGCGACGGAAACGACTTCGCTTCGCCGATTGCGGTCGGATCGCCAGGGCTTCGCGTCTAATGGATTCACGTTGGGGAGGAGAATAGCACCGATCGGCTGATCTCGGAGCGTCAAAAATCAATTGCCTGCGATGGCACAATTTCAAGGTAGACTTATTCTGGCTTCAAAAAAATCTTGCAATCGGCCGAAGTCAGCAGGGAGTTCGGGATACTGGCGCCGATCCAAGCCGGTGAGGGCTTCGTAGAGAACACGCCCGAGCGCGAAGCGTTCCGCCGCGGGTGTGCCCGGGTCTTCCGTCCTTGCGCATTGCCCCTGCCGCTGGTGGTCGGTAGGCTGGACGGTGTCGAATGAAGGCAAAAAAAGGGGGAACCCGCGCTGCTGCCCGTCCGAGCGGCCCGGATTCTGCGCCGTCTGCGGCAGGTCCGCGGACTGGACGACCGCGAAAAATCGGTGCACGCCCTCGGCCTTGCCGCGTCACCTCAGGGACGCTGGGACCTGTGGACGAAGCAATTGCGTTCAACCGGCTTCTGGCAGCCCTTGAAACGAAAGGAATCCGCTTCATCGTCATCGGAATGTCCACCGCAATCGCGCAGGGCGTTCGTGATTTGTCGCCATGCCTGCCACCCCGTCTAACCCTTGATATGAAGTTATCTTGCGGGGCGCTTGCCCTCTTCGTTCTCACCGCTTCCGTCGCGGAGTCGGCAACGCTCAAGCCCTTCAACACCGAGCTCGCTACCAACGGTCCGATGCCGGTGGCGGAGGTCATCGTTCAGTCAAAATTGCCGCCCGGTTTCAAACTGTCTGTCTTCGCTGCCGAGCCGGACGTGCGGCAACCCATCGGCATGGCCACCGATGCGCGCGGACGCGTTTGGGTCGCGGAGAATTACACCTACTCGGAACGTACGGTGGGTTATCACCAGGACCTGCGTGATCGCATTGTCGTCTTCGAAGACACCGACAACGACGGGCGTTTCGACCAGCGCACAGTGTTCTGGGACGGCGCGGAGCGGTTGACGAGCGTCGAAATTGGCTTAGGCGGCGTTTGGGCGCTGGCGTTGCCGAACTTGTATTTCATACCCGACGAAAACGGTGATGGGATCCCCGACGGTCCGCCGCAGATCGTGCTCGACGGTTTCGAATATCAAACTGGCCGTCACACGGTGGCGAATGGACTGCGTTGGGGACCGGACGGCTGGCTCTACGGGCGGCACGGCATCCAAAGCACGTCGCACCTCGGACCGCCCGGTACGCCGGCTGAGCAGCGCACCGCGATGAACGTCGGCATCTGGCGCTATCATCCGACCCGGCACGTCACTGAGGTCGTCGCCCAGGGCACGACGAATCCGTGGGGCATGGACTGGGATCCGCGCGGCGAACTGTTCTTCATCAACACCGTCATCGGCCATCTCTGGCACGTTCTTCCCGGCGCGCATTACCGGCGTATGTATGGCGACGATCCCACGGCACACATCTACGAGCCGATCGAGCAGACCGCGGATCACGTTCACTGGGGCACCGGCGAAGTTTGGACCGACGTGCGCAAGGGTGTGACCGATGTCACCAGCGCGGCCGGCGGCGGACACGCGCACACGGGCCTGTTGATTTACCAGGGTGGTCAATGGCCGGACGCGTGGAACAACAAACTGCTCACGATCAATTTCCACGGGCGCCGGTTGAATGTCGAACAGCTCGACCGGCAGGGCAGCGGCTTCATCGCGCGGCACACTCCGGACGCCTGCTTCTTCGCCGACCCGTGGTTTCGAGGCATTGACCTCGTCGCCGCACCGGATGGCGGCGTCTTGGTCAGCGACTGGAGCGACGCAGGCGAATGCCACGACCATGACGGCATCCATCGCACCAGCGGCCGCATCTACAAACTGACCTACGGTGACGCGAAAAAAGGAACCCCCACCGACCTGACGACGCTGGGTGACATCGAGTTGGTGAAGCTTCAGAGCGACGCCAACGACTGGCTGGCTCGTCAGGCAAGGAGGGTTCTCGCTGATCGCGCCCGCCGCGGGATGCGGTTGAACGAAGCGCGGGCCGCGCTGGTGAAGCTGGCGATGCAGGATACGAACGAAGTCACTCGGCTGCGGGCGCTCTGGGCGCTCCACGTTTTCGGCGGTGTGGACGACGGTCTGCTGCGCGCGAAATTAAACGGCTCGGAATACGAGCGCGCCTGGGCCGTTCGCTTGATGGAAGACGCGTCCCACGCCAGCCCGACGGCAGCGGAAATCTTCCACCGCTTCGTCGCGCAGGATCTTCCGCGACTCGCGGATTCCGAGCAGTCCGCACTGGTTCGCGTGACCCTCGCCTCATTGCTCCAGAAGTTGTCGTTTCCGCTGCGTCTCCCGCTCGCTCAAGCGCTGCTCGCGCACGGTGAGGATGCCGACGATCACCAACAGCCTCTGATGCTCTGGTATGGGATTGAGCCGCTGGCCACCAACGATGCGCAGTTCGTTGAGCTGGTCGCCTCGGCGCGCATTCCGCGCGTGCAACAGCTCGCCGCCCGCCGGCTTGCGGAGGATATCGATACGGCGCCGCAACGCGTTGACGCCCTGCTCACAGCCATCGCGAAGATTTCTTCCGTTCCTTCCCGCCAAGCGGTTCTCAACGGACTCGCGGATGGCTTCGCCGGACGGCGCAAGGTCGCGAAGCCCGGCTCGTGGAGCGCGGTTGAATCCCAACTCGGCGCGGGCGCCGATGGAGCCTTGAAGAATCGCCTTCGCGACTTGAGCGCGTTGTTTGGCGATGGCCGGGCGCTGAACCAGATCAAGGAAGTGGCGTTGAACCAGGACGCCGATTTGCCGCGTCGGCGTAGCGCGTTGCAGGCCCTGATCGACGTCCGTGCCGATGGCTTGCGCGCCGTGTGCGAGCAGTTGCTGGCGGTGCGCGATTTGTCCGCCGTGGCTGCGAGCGGGCTCGCGTTGTTCGATGATCCAGCAATTGCCGACCGGCTCCTCGCCGAATGGCCGAATCTCTACGGCGCCGAGAAGCCACCAGTGCTGAACGCACTCCTCTCACGTGCCGCATGGACGATGAAGATGCTGGATGCCATCGCCGCTGGAAAGTTTCGCCGGACCGAACTCGGCGTCGCGCAGGCGCGACAGATTCGTACTCTCCATAACGACGCGCTGACGCAGCGACTCACCGAGGCGTGGGGTTCAATGCAAGATACGGATGACGCCGCAAAGCAAGCGGCGCTGCAGAAATGGCGGCAGAAGCTGAACCCCGAGGCATTAAAGCGGGCGAATCCGGCTTACGGCCAGAAGCTTTACCTGCAGTCCTGTGGCGCGTGTCACATGCTTTACAGCGTGGGCGGGAGCATCGGCCCCGACCTCACCGGATCCGGGCGGCAGAACTTGGACTATCTGCTGGAGAACATCCTGTTCCCCAGCGCGATGGTCGCCGCCGAGTTCCGGCAAACGACGCTGACGCTCAAGGACGGGCGATCGTTGAGCGGCGTCATTCGCAGCCGCAACAACCAGGCGGTGGTCATCCAGATGATCGGCGAAACGGCCACCGTCAGTCTGGCGGACATCGAGCAGCAGGACATTTCGTCGTTGTCGATGATGCCGGAGGGCCTGCTTGACGCGTTGACGGAAGTGCAGGCCCTGGACCTGGTCTCGTATCTCATGAGCACCGCACCTCCGGCTGGAAAATAGGTGACGAGGCATGAGATTCACGCTCCGCGAGGGGTTTACCGAAGCCAGCCACCGCTTGCTGAAAATGGAGGAAAGAGCCAAACACCAACGAAGGAAAGCATGAAACTGAGAGAAAATCTACCTCCAAAAGCTAGTGGCATTGGGTTACCAACCGGCGCTGTGGGTGGGGATGTCGCGGGATGTTCGTATTGGGTCGCGGGATGTGATTGCTGGCGATGGCCCAGCCGACTGGTAGTCGACGAAACAGTCGCCAAGGCTGTCCTCGGTACGAAACGCGACGCTTCACTTGTTTTTTGTCTTAGCGGCAATTTTGTTTGCTACGACTTCATTGGAAGTGGTAGATAAGGCCGACGTGGATTCCTTGAATTCGACTAAGTCAGATACGAACAATTGGCTAAATTGCGAGGCCGTGGGTAGGCGTCGAAAGGGGCGGCGCGTCGGATTTACGTTGATCGAGTTACTGGTCGTCATTGCGATCATTGCGATTCTGGCCTCCCTGATTTTGCCGGCGCTGGCCACGGCCAAGGCGCGGGCGCGCCAGACTCAATGCTTAAGTAATATGCGACAGATTGGAATCGCCCTCATCTTGTACGAAACCGACTTCCGGCGGATGCCGCTGAAAGCGTCACAAGTGGCGGATTTTATGAACCCGAAATCTGCGGGCTGGCAACCGAGTTGCCTTTACGTGATCGCCCCTTTTCTGCAGGGGGTAGGGTCAAACGTACCGAGTTCGAAAATTTATTCCTGCCCGGAAGCCAAAAAGCCCGGCGACGGTAGTGATGCCACGAAGTTGAGTTCCACCAGCTATCTCCCCAATGCCGTGGTCATGGAGAAATCGTTAGCGGCAATCCCAGAACCCAGCAATGTCGCGATCATCCAGGAGACCATACGGTTAGTCAGTTATACGGCGTTACGACCGGCTTGGGGGCCTGATTTTGGTGCGTGTCCCGGTCAATATACCTACTGGCACGTTAATTTGAAACCGGGCGTCGATTGGTATTCTGACCTGCACCGACGAGGGGGTAATTTGACGTTTGTCGATGGGCATGCCGAGTATCGAAAAGCGAGTCAATTGCAGGCGAAGCATTTCGGTTTAGCCGATGGCTCCACCGGCAAGGCCGAAGACGACAATCGAGGTTCAGACACGGCTTGCTATCGCGGGATTGCCGACTAGCCCGGATATTTCATAATCTTTCGTCGCGAGACGCCGCGAGAGCCCGTCTGGCAAGGCGGCCGAAGCGATTCCGACCCGGACTGTATGAGTACATACTGTCCGGCTCGGAACGCGAGGCCAACGCCGCCAGACGGGCTCGCAGCAAGTCGTAGCAGAAAGACTGTGTTCCTCCGACCTTCGTCGTGGTGTCCGTCCAAGTTCCCCCTTTTGGACATAGCGGAGCCAGCATGAAGCAGGGATGTTTGGTCTGATGAGCTCGCGAGACAAAATTGCCGACGTGGACGTCGGCATGATAGGACCCAGGGAAACTCCAGACAGCCAGGTGCGTAATCACGCGAGGCGACGGCACCGGGGTGAATCAAATATTGAATATCGGGTTGGACGGAACACCAGTCGGTCAGGGGTTCCAGCGAAGCTGGCCGAGGCGGTCGCTGGTCATGGCTTCGGCGTGACCGTCCGCAAAACCAACGACGACTAACTCGCGACGATTTGAGGGATGGCGAAGGAGTTCAGGCCCGCCAGAAATGTTCCAGCCACCGGTTTGGAGTTCAAAGACCAGCACCGTGTCCGTGGGCACCTCGGACGACTTCAAACCGGCGAGCCGGGCATTGTAGCCATAGTCGGAACGTGTGACGCTAGGGTTATTGGGCCGTCGGAACACGGTGCTCAAACCACCGACCGACGGACTGACCGCATCGCACCAGTTTGTCGCGGTTGGAAACTTATCGTCATGGTCAAGAGCGTGGAGGCTCAACCCCAGGCATATCTGTTTGACATTGCTCATGCCCATGATAGTCTGCGCCTTCACTTTCGCCCCGGACAGTGCTGGTAAGAGTATGCCGGCCAGGATTGCGACCACCGGTATCAGCAGCAGCATGACTCCGGAGACAATGATTCCAGCGAGGGCGAGGCCCTTGCCCTTCAACTGGCCGTTGCTCCGGCTTATCCGACTTTGGGCAATAAGCCCGCAAACCATACCGCCAATCGCTGGCAGGATCAGCAAGCCTAGCAAGCCCAAGAGAAGTGAGGAGATCGCCAAAGCGCTGGTTTTGGGCAAGGGGGCCGCTGTCACTCGCGGGCCGTCGGGTTCGGATAGACTGGGCAAAGGTGGGACATTCATTTTTTGAGGTCTTCTTTAAGTTACGCTCGTTTCTTTGCCCTTCGGCGGCAAGGAGAACGCCCTTCGCCCGCCGAACGCCGGATTTATCGTGGCGGCTGAAACGGGGGTTAACGGGGTGTTGAAGTATTGGAGTTAGAAGCAAACCGACTATCTAATTATGGCGGTCCAGTTACGGAGTTTCAAGCCGTAAATGGAACTCTGATCCGACTAGAAGGCACTTTTGTAGAGGGCCGTGCTGACGGCCCGTTGGGTATCTTCCGCTTTGCCGCCGCTCCCATCGGCTAACCCAAAATGCCACGCGCGTAGATCCGCCGCTCGTCGATATTCGGCGTGCCCGTCGAAAAACGTTTGATTGCCACCGCGTCGATGGAGATTGGTAATGGCGATGACAACGAGCAGTTGAGGTCAAGGTCGTACTCATCGAGTTAGCATCGCCGTTGTCGCGGAGTCTCATGCGGCAGACGCGAGTCAGACCCACGGATTGAAGAAAAGCAAGCCTATAACCCACTTGGTGGGCTCAGTGTGCGGCCGCCGCTAGGCAAACCGCTTCACCTCGGTCATTGCGCACGAAGATTCGACCTTGTGCGTACACCGGTGGAGTCCAGCAGGTCTTGCCCAACACTTGCTGGCGGCCGAGCTCTTCAAACGCTTCGGGCGAAGCCTTCGCACCGATTAACTCGCCCTTTTCAGTCAATGCCAAGAGGCTCGACCCAACTCCAATCATCGAGCCATATCCGAAATTCGCTTGTGACCATTTTACCTTTCCATCCTTCAACGCTACCGCTACCAGCCGACTCGACGCCGATCCTTGCCGGCCATCAATTCCGTAGATCACTCCTCCTTTCAGAACGGTGTTGTTCAGTGACGTTTTGAGCTCCGTACTCGTCCAAACCGGCGTTAAATGGGTGCCGTCAAAATCGAGTAATTCCGCGCTCTTATTGCCCGTGACCAAAATCCGGTTTCCTTGGTCAAGCACGTACGGGGTCGAGGCGACCATGTCGAACGTCGCTTCAAAGGGACGCCGTACGAGCTCGCCTCCATCCGTCCCGGATAAAATGCAAAGACCCTTCCCGTCGAGGGCGGCAATTAATTTTTTTCCATTCCGCTCAAAGACAACCGCGGTGGTGTAGCCGGCATGGTATTCATTTTTGGAGGTCCACAGCAACTGACCGGTGGCTAAGTCTAAGGCCGCCACTTTGCCCGCTGCGAAGAGCACTCGATTCCCGTCCACAACCGGCGAGCTGGCAAAGCCCCACTGGGGCAGGGGGAGTCCGAGGTCGGTAAGCTTTGCTTGCCACAGCAGGCTTCCTTGATCTGCGCTCAAGCAGAATACTTGCCCGTCTTTGCTGACCGTTAGCACCCGATTGTTGAGCACGGTGGGCGTCGCGTTGGGACCGCCCGGATGCATCTTGGGCAGAAGCTGAGCATCGTATGCGTGTTTCCAAAGAGTCGCGCCGGTAGTGGCGTCGAGGCCATAAATCGTTTCTTGCGACTTCTCGTCGTGACCCAGCGTATACGCCCGGTTGCCAACCACCGTGACCGCGGAATAACCCCGGCCCACGTTGGCTTTCCAGGCGATTTTCCAGTGGCTTAAGTTGCCGTCGAACGCCCCTCCATCCGCGGCCAGGTTATCCCCCGTAGGACCAAGCCAATGGGGCCAGTCCGCGACCGTTGCGGCGGAAACGGAGGGAGCGACGACGCAGAGAGCGCACGCGGCGAGGGATGCTAACAGGGGTGACTGAAACTTCATGGTGAATGCCGAGAGAAAGACTTGGGCGGTGCCAGCCGGTTACGCCGCGAGCCGGACGGCGGCGGGCCGCTATTCCGAAAAGAGAATGGCCGGGTCGAACTTCCATGGGTTCAACCCGGCGCTATTACACCTACACCTACACCTACACCTACACCGATGGGGCCTACCCCACCGATTCGCGCCGAACTCCCGGCGCTTAAAGTGACGCTTTCTTGGCGGCCTCTTCGGGAACTTCGACGTGGGTGGTTCCGACGTCTTTAATCTCCACCGTGGTGGTTCGATCCACGTCCCGGTCATTGTTATTGAAACTCACATGGCCTTAGACTTTGACCGCGTATTTTGCGAGTTGGCCGTCTTTGACCCAGAAAGTAACGCTCCCTTTCGCTTCGGTGACGGTTGGGCCTTCGCCGCCACCGCCCCGGGGCCCCATCGTGAGGAGTTCCTTCGCCCCATCTTTAGAGAGAGGGCCAGAATAGGAGCCGTCCGCCTTCTTTAGTTCGGTCACCTGACCGACAAGGTATTCAGCTTGTCCGGCCGGCGCTTTAAAATTGGCGACCGTCCGGGCGAAAAAACGACCCGGGTTCTGGCCCCCGCCGCCGCCGCCCCCACCCCCCGTGCCGTCGCCGGCGGCTTCGGCGGCTGATTTCCAACTACCGTCGAATTTAATGGCGCCTTTGGTGCCTTTAATGACGGATTCCACCTTATTTTCGCCCCGGGTCGAAATTAGGAACGCGAACCCACCTTTTTCAATCCGACCATCGACCGGGCCGCCGCCCCGCCCGCCACCTCCACCCCCCGCGTTGCCACCCGCGTTTTCAACCGATTGTTTCCAACTGTAATTGGGCTGATCGGCCAGTTTCTTGGCGGCGGCCGTCACTTCGTCTTTGGGCGAAACGTCGGCCGCTCGGGCGGCAACCGACAGGACCATGGCGGTGATGAGGATGAGGTTTAAGGATTTCATAAGGAGGGCAGGGACTTGAGTTTCCAATCTATAAAAACCGAGTGTAAGGAAGGTGACTGCGCAGGACACAAGCGGTTACTTCAATGGCCAACTACCGATAGACGCTACCAAAACAAAAGGGGGAGATAACTGGCTCTCCGGTGATTGACGGCACCGCTCAAGCGGGCCGCTCCACGAACTTTCGGCGCGCGCCTTATTGAATTCATGGGCTCGTGATTACCCGATAAAAGCGCTGTCCCGCGGGTCCCGATGGGTCCTGGGTTCCCAGGGCGGATTGGCTGGCGCTGAGAACCGTTCCAAGCGGAAGCCAGTCGGGATCGCTCAGCGAGTTCTTAAACTGAATCTGATAGCTAAAGCCGGGGACCGTCGTCCACATGAAGTAGGGCGTGCCATCCCGGGCGACTCTCGTCACGAGGTTCGGAACTGGAAGTGCCTGAACCCTCACATCGTCGAGACCGAATGCCGCCGGCTGGTGCCGAAACGAGAATTCCAACACCGTGGTCGAGCCGCTGGCAACAGCGGTGTACTGATAGCGGGTCCAGGGCAACGCATCCAGGTCGGATTGATCCAGGAGAGGCTGGTCTCCCCACCGGGCATGAAATTCATTGGGAGTGCCATTGGTGGGATTCGTCAGCCAGAAACTGATTTGATAGCGCTGCCCCGCCAGGGTGGGCACGGTTTGGCGCAGGAATCCCAGTTTGTCGGGTTCTCCGATGTAAGCGCCCCAGATCCCGGTATGAACAAAGGCGGAATCATCGACCCCCGGCAGCGTGGGATTCCCAAAGAGAAACGTCGAGTCGATGCTGTCCGCAAACTCCGCCAGGGGATCTCCGTCGAATTCCCAATACGTAAGATCTCCGGCCTCGAATCCTGGATTGCCGACCTCGATGCTCAGGGTCCGACCCTGCACCTGTCCGGAGCTGAGATTGGTGAACCAAAGCGTCCCGGTGTGAACTCCGATGAGCAATTCATATGCCTGTTGATTCAGGTAAACGACGATCTCGGAAGGGCTTCCGTCGCCGGACAGCGTGCCGGCGGTCGCCGAGACATCCAGCCAGGGAGGAGGTGCCGAGATGGCCCACGGAATCGATTGGGTATTGCTGCGTCGGAGTGTGAAGGTTTGGTTAGTGGAGGTAAACGGACCTCCCATCGGGCCGAGAAAGGTGGTTTGCGACGGCAGCGAGAGGATCAAGGAATCCGGCGGAGGCAGGCTGAGAAGGGCTTGGATCAGGTTGGTGCCCAGGGGAGAGCCAAGTCCCGTGCAAAGGTCATATCCTTCCACGGCGGAAAACAGGGCCGGACTGTCCGTTGTGAAATTATTGCCGGAGACCGGATCGTGAAAGACCTCCGCGTAACGCGGGGTCCTTGCGAGTTGATACAGAGCAGGATTGAGAAATCCGACCGGTGGCGCACCTTGCGCGGACGCTGCTTGATTGATCAGGGCAGTGAAGCCCGCCCAAAGGGGGGCGGCAATACTCGTCCCCTGCAAGGTAAAAGCCCGGCCACGATCAGCGGTGGCCCAGACATCGAGGGCCACCAGGGCGACGTCGGGAACGTTCCGTCGGGTTGGGGAACCCTGATTGACGGCAAAATTGAGTCCCTGCTGCCACCAAGGAATCGGATAAATCGTGCTGATCCCACCGCCGCTTCCCGACCAGACGGTTTCTGACTTCCAGGCACGGGTGCTGGTGGTCTTGAGGATGGTGCCTCCGACCGTGATAATATAGGGGTCGTCCGAGGGTTGTTCGACGGGCCCGTTGAAAGCGCCATTGTCGCCCGAGGCCAGAAAGAACGACTGTCCTTGGGCGGCGTACTGTTGAAAAATTTGTTGACTGACATCGGTGATATCGAAGCCCCACGAACAGCTCAGCTGCTTTGCGAGATTGTCGGTTGCCATCCGATTCAGCAGACTATTCACCTGGGCCACGGTAGCTTTGGGATCCGCTTCATAAACGAGGATGCTATCCAATCCGGGAGCCATGCTCATCGCCATCTCGATGTCGAGTGCGACCTCCTCGTTTCCACTGCCGCTCTGGCGGCTTGAGGGGACTCCGTTGAATCCACTCACGAGCACGTTTTTGAGTGGAACGGCACGCTGTTTGGACAGAGCCAGGTACGCGGTGATGTCACTGGCAAAGTAACCGTCCAATTCGAAGAGTCCCACGCTTTGAGCGGAACCCGTGAGGGGCGATCCGGGGATATAGGCCTGACGAAAATCCGTTCCGAGGAAAGTTCCGTTCGGTCCGGACCCGGCCCGAGCCATGCCGGCGTCGGTCGGGCCGGGAGTTGGGGCGCGTCGAACGCGGGGATGGGCATGGGAGTAGTCGTTTAGCCCGTCGATTTCCAAAAGCGGTAGATCCAGATCCAGACGAGGTTCGGTGTCGGCGGCGTAAAAGGTCCGGGGCTCCGTGGGGTGCCGGTAAACGCCGAGACTTAAATGGAAGGAATTTTCAATGGTAGCTGCTGCCCCCTCTATCTCCAAAAGGGTTCTATTCGGGTGCGTGCCGGAGACCTGAAATCCCTGTGCTCGGGCGTAGGCGATCAGTCGGGAGTAGTCTGCCTCCGAAGGTCCAAACCGCGCGGTGAACTGTTCCGGGGTCAGATATTGGCGATACTTCGGACTTCGCGGGTCGCTCACCTGTGCCACAAGGGTATTCAGCTCGGCCCGGTTTTGAAGCGGCAGGGCCAGGGCCAGATGGAGCGATTTCTCGGGAGCGAGACCGGCCTCCCGTCGGAGGCGGGAAGCGGGGGTCGGGAAACGGCTGCTAACCGTTTGTCGGGCCGCCGCTCCAACCGGTTCGGCGAACGTTCCGACAAACAGGAGGCACGCCAACACCGATTGAATGAATCCACTGCGATTCATTGCGCCGCACGCCTCAAGTCGGTGGTTCGCAGCACTCATAGAGACTGGATACCCGATGTTGGGCGATGGAACCACGCACTGTGAAGGAAAACTCATGCGATCCGGTAGGGAGTCAAGTGGGTTGATGGCCACGCTGCCTACGGAAGCCAGCGGGTTGGCTTTTCAATTGAAAACCGGCACTGATAAGCTCCGCGGCCAGGGAGATTTGCTTTCGTCGCAGTCTTTGTCCATCACAGTTTTGACGTATGAGCGACGATTCTTCTCCCACCTCTCCATCCGAGCAGCCCTCGGATTTTTTGCCAGGAATTGAGCACCTGCTCGCGTCCCTCAGTGACCCCAAGACCGCCCATAATCCGGAACAAATGGACGCCATTGGAGCCCACCTCTTGCAGGCCGCCACGGAATATGCCGAAACTCATCCCGAGCCCGATCAATCTCTTCAAGCTGAATTCGATGTCTTGATCGGCCGAAACGCGTGGACCTCGGCGCTGCAGAAAATCGACGTCCTTATTGAGCACGCGCTCGCGCGCTCGGATTGGCCACAGGTATTTTTGCGCAGGCAAAAAGCTAGCACGCTGCTCCGCAATCTGGGTCGTACTTCGGACGCGTTGGCGATGGCCCGTCTCGCGACCGAGTCGGCGCGCCAGATCCAAGGAGTTTCGATCCTACTCGTGATGGCTTTGGAACAAGAAACCTTTCTTTTGTGGCAATTGGGCGATACCGCGAAGGCCTTGACCCAGGTTGAAGCGGCTTTGGAAGAACTAGGGATTGAAACCTCAACCGAACTTCCGCGCGCCCGTCTTTTGGTCGGCCGCGCCCGGTGTCACATTACCTTGGGCGATCTCCGCGAAGCCGAGGCGGATCTCGACACTTCGTTTCCCATCCTAAATCGAATGGCCGACAGTTACTTTTTAGCGGGTGCCCAATCCGGCTTGGCGGGTTGGCACCAAACCCGAGCCCAACTGTCTTGGGCTCGGGGTGAACGCACTCAAGCAATCGCTGCCCAACGCGCCGGGATATCGTGTCGGCAACGGGTTAGACTGGCACCGCAAATAGAGCCCTACGTGAGTGGGCCAGCCCTGGCGGAAGCATGGTGGGATTTGGCCGAAATGCTGAACGATGCGGGCGAAATCACGGAAACGCAGTCGGCGCGCACGGAGGCGGGAAAAATTCTTGAAGCGCTGGGGTTGAAGCGGGACGGCAACTGGAAACGGACAACGACCGTCTATTTAACTCCGCTGTCTCAGTCTCGCCTACTCTAACTCGCGGTTATAAAGTTATTGTTTTGCTCCGACACTGGATCTTTGATTTCGTTTGAACTTGTTTTTAAATTGACGCATTCTGGCACCAGCACTTCGAGATCACGCTCAGCCGCTTTTAAATCTTCCGAAAACGCCGGAAAGTCATTCCGAATAGACCCAATAAGCCCGCAAACACCGGAGCAGTGGAACCACTTTCGGGGACACCGACCGTAAAGTCATAAACCACCTGGAACTGAGCTGTCGATTCCAGGTTCGAAAAAAACGCAAAATTACCAGCCGCACTGTTGAGCACTCCCAAAGCACCCTGGGCCGTCAAATCAATCGTTCCGAGTCCGGTAAAGAGTACCAAATCCGCCGGCAAAGTATCTACCGAGCTTGCGGTGGTGACACCCGAGAGGCCGGTCAGAATGAGCGTGTCCAGTCCAATGAACTTAGGATTCTGAGGGAAAACGGGATCTCCATCCCCGTCAAACGGCTGGAGTAAAAATGCGGTCATCCCGGTCGTTACGGGCACCGAAATGATCGAACTGGTATCCGGACGCTTCAGATCCATCACGGCGGTGAGGCTGGCCAATCCCGGTTTGACAATCGTATCCAGGTTTTCCAGGCCAAGTTCACCCTTCGAAATATTCCCGTTCATCGTGAAGGTGATCTTCGTCAGTACGCCCAGTGTCCCGTCAAATTTAGGCAGCGACGTCGTACTGCTCCAATTTCCCGCCACCAACGGACTGGGAAGTACCGGAGAATCATACGTGATTTGCGCGGCGGCCAAAGGAACCGTGGCCAAAGCAAGGGCGAGGCCGAAGCCGACCGCCACGGCCGGTGCCGCCGAACTCTTCCTGCCTAGCACGGGGTTATTCAATCTAAGACATTTGTAGATTTTCATTGGATTCATTGTTAATCAAATGAATCCTCGGGCCAATCGTTGGCCAATGCAATAACTGACTTTGGCAAGGCCGCGTTTCGGTGTCCGACGCCTGAAGCGTCAAGTCTGCGAAGCTGGAGATGGAACTCGTTGATATCAAGCAAGCTGCGTAAGTGTTATTGGAAGGGAAACAAGGGACAGGCGAGTTGATAAAAACGGTCACTACTACAATAGCCTGCAGTGTTTGTATGTGAACCTGTTTATTAAACTTGCCTGTCCCATTAAATTA
>JAYVTS010000210.1:0-10594 GCA_043788645.1 Verrucomicrobiota bacterium | reverse complement strand
GGCGACGCCCCACAGCTTTCGGGTGCTGCGCTATTGGGATTTCAATTATCCGCCCGCCGCGGAACTCGCCGCCGCCCCGCAGGACGACGCGTTCTACATCGAAAAGTTCCGCACCGCCCTCGATGAAGCGGTGCGGCTCCGGATGCGCGCCGATGTGCCGGTGGGCTGCTATCTCAGCGGCGGACTCGACTCGTGCGCCGTGCTGGGCCTGGCCGCGCGGCACGCCCGCGAACCGATTCACGCGTTCACGCTTACTTTCGACCAAGCCGCCTATGACGAAGGCAAGATCGCCGAGGAAATGGCCGCCCACGCTGGCGCGAAGTATTATCCGATCCCCATCAAGCAAGCCGACCTCGCTGATCATTTCGCCGACGCCATCTGGCACGCGGAGACGCTGTTCTTCAACGGCCACGGCATCTCGAAATTCCTCCTCAGCCGCGCGGTGCGCGACGCCGGCTATAAGGTCGTCTTCACCGGCGAAGGCTCCGACGAAATCCTCGGCGGCTACGCTCATTTCCGCCGCGACATGCTGCTGCACAATGCCGCGGGTCAGAACCCCGCCGAGGTGCAACGGCAGTTGCAGGAACTGGAGGACAGCAATCCGGTTTCGCGCGGACTACTTCTCCCCGCCGGCGAGTCGGTGTCGCTCGATTCCGTCGAACGGACGCTGGGATTTATTCCCACGTGGTTTCAGGTGTTTGGCAGCGTCGCCGCCAAGCGGCTCGAAGTGCTTTCCGAAGACATTCGCCAGCAATATTCCGGCTGGGATGGCGCGCGCTTCTTCCTCAGCCAGTTCGACGTGGCGGGGCAACTCACCGGGCGCGATCCGTTGAACCAGGCCCTGTATCTCTGGAGCAAGAGCATGTTGCCGAATTATATCCTCACGGTCCTGGGCGACCGCATGGAGATGGCGCATTCGATCGAGGGCCGAGTGCCGTTCCTTGATCATCATGTCGTGGAGGTGCTGCGGCAGGTGCCCGTCTCATTGAAGGTCCGGGGCATGACGGAGAAATACATTCTGCGCGAGGCGACCCGCTCGGTGATCACGGACACTGTGTATCGCCGGCAAAAGCATCCGTTTATGTCGCCCCCGGTCACGACGCTGCCGACGGAGCGGTTCCATGAACTTCTGCAGGACACGTTGCGAGGCCCGGCGCTCGCGTCGCTACCCTTCTACGATTCGCGGAAGGTCATCGCCCTGCTCGACGGGCTGCCGGCGATGTCCGAGAGCGACCGCGTGGCGTGGGATCCGATGTTGATGTCCATCCTGAGCGCCTGTGTGCTGCAGGAGCGGTTCAAGTTAGGATAACGCCCAAGGGCTGCCTACACCCGGCCAACCGAGATTTCTTGAAAATGGCTGGGTGTCATTGAGGGAATGACCGGCAGGAGAATTCGTGAGGGATGCGCCGCGTCGGTGTAGATCGTGTTGGTCGCGACCTGCGTCCGGCGGTTGTCATTGAGCGGCTCGCCGGTGTTGGGGTTTACGTTGAAACGTGGAAAGTTGCTGCTGGAGACATCGAGCCGGATGCGATGGCCGCGCTGAAACACGAGTCCCGCGGGATGCATCTGGATTGTGAATTCGTCGGGTTTTCCCGGCTCGATGAATTCTTCTACGGGGCCGCGCTCGCTTGAGCGTGTTGCTTCGGCAAGCGTGCGTGCGGTGGAATAGGGCGGTGGCAGGATGAGGGCGTTGATGAGCACGCTGTCTTTTTCCACGACCGATCTAACGCAGCTTCACCGCCAATTGGATCGGTGGCGTGGGCGGCAGCCCGGCCGGGCGCGACTTCCCGGACCGCTTTGGGAGGCGGCGGCGCAATTGGCCCGGGAACGCAGTGTGAGTGAAGTGGCTCGTCGGCTGCGGATCGATTTCTATACGCTCCAGCGCCGGGTCCAGGATTCCCCACCGGCGCCGCCGGATAAACCCACTCCAACCAGCCCGGGATTCATCGAACTCAAGGTCACGGCGACGGCTGCCCGTGCCAGCAACGGGGGCGTGGTGGAGCTCTTCGATGGGCCGCAGCGGCGTCTACGACTGGAGACCGGGCAGGATCCGGCCTTGTGGCTGGCGTTGGCCGAAGCCTTCTGGAGGTCCAGGCCGTGATTCAGATCACCCCGCAGATGCGGATCCTTCTGGCGGTCGAGCCCGTCGACTTTCGCCAACGCCTCCTGGCATGAGTCTGCTCGCCGAAATCCAGGCTCTGATCCAGCCGGAGGCGGCACAACAGGCCTTCCTCCAGCGGATGCAAGCCGCGGTCAGGCCGGAGGATTTTGAGCGGATCGTGGCGCTGGAGCAGTTGTTGGTTCGGGCGCACGAGGCGTTGCTCCAGAACCAGCAGAGCAGTGCGAAATTGCGTCGCGTCCTGTTTGGACCAAAAACCCAAAAGACCCGCCAGCTCTTCCCACCGGCGGAACCACCCCCCGCGGAGCCGAAGCCGAAACGCCGCGGGCATGGGCGTCGGGGGAGCCAAAGAATATACCGGAGCTCGCAGGGTTCCGGTGTGCCATCCGGCCTTACAGGCCGGTTTAAACAGCCCATGGAACGTCCGGCGCGGGACAGCAGTTGGTATTACCTGGACAACGGTTTTTCCTCCGCCGATGCGATGAACGTGTCGCACAATCCCATCGTCTCCCTTGCGCGGCGGGAGTTGAGCGGGTTGACAGGCAACGTGCTGGACCTCAACTGTGGCAACGGCGTGCTGTTGGCGAAGGTTTGCGAGGGGCAGACTGGTCTCACCCTTTATGGAGTCGACACAAACCAAGCGGCGTTGGAGCACGCGGGCGAAGTGCTGCCACTCTTTGCGGCACATTTCACAGTCGGCGATATTTTCAATGCAGAAATTTGGGGTAGCGGTATCCGCTACGCACTCACACTTCTCATGGCAGGCAGATTGACAGAAGTGGACAGGCTTGTTGCGGAGTTAAACACACCGTAGTTGTCAGTATCCGATCCCAGTCCCGCCGCTCATCGAACGGTACAGGCGGTTTTCCCGCAGAGAGCTCTCCGAGGGCCATTCAGAAGACGCCTTGCGGCATCCACCAGAGCGCCCAGGATCCGTACGGAGCCTCTTTTGACGCTTGAGACCCTGTATCTATCCATCACAGTTTCCAACATTGGATAACAGTCGGACAGCACTGCGCATGGTCGCGAGAATCGCAGTTTGCCCATTAAAATGATCAATCCCTTTCGAGAATATGCAATCCTTTGGAGTACTTGGCGCGCACTTTGGCCGCACCTGCGTCTCCCCCGCTGGTTGATCGTGGTGTCCGTGCTTCTGTCGATTCTCGGATCGCTCCTCGATGGTGTAGCCTTTGGTCTGGCGGCCGTTCTCATCGACGTCCTGCGGCCAGGTTCTCCTGCACCAGCGCCGACCGGGTCCGGCTTCATGGGAATGGCCTTGGCAGCCCTGCAAAGGATTTCCAGCGGTACCCCGCTCAACACTCTGGTCCTCGTGGTCATCGGCGTGATTGCGTCGCTGATCCTCAAGAATGCGCTGCTCTATTGGGCGTGGATCGCCGGGGCTCGGGTGCGACGTCACCTGGTATGCCAGGTGCGTCAGTTGCTTTTTGAGCGCCTTTTGGCCACCGACTTGAGCTTTTTCGAGGAGCATAAGACCGGCGAATTAAGCGAAGTTTTTCATGTCGAAACCAATCGAATCATTATTTCCATGGATAACCTGCTCATTCTCCTGCAGCGGATCGCCATGGTGGCGGTGTATTTCGTATTAATCATCGTCCTTTCGCCCCTGCTCGCCATGGGAGTCGTGGTGATCGGAGCACTGGTAGGGGGTTTAATGGGTATGGTCAGCGCCCGGCTTCGACGGTACGGGGATGAGGCGACCCGTCGAAACCAGGCGTTGGCCGGGCGGCTGAGTGAGTCCTTCGGTGGCATTCGCACGATCCGGGCGACGCATGCCGAAGCGCAGGAAGCGGAACGTTTTTATCGTTTTAACTCGGCATTGGGCGGAGTGGAAGAAGGTGCTTCGCGCGTCGCCGGAGCCGGCACGCCCATTGGAGAGATTGTTGGGGTCAGCGGGGGCATGCTCTTGTTGTTGGGCAGTTACGTTTGGTTGATCCAGCCGGGCCATATCGCACCGATCACGCTGGTCATGTTCGCCGGGTTTCTTTTACGGCTGATGCCCGCGTTGGCGCAGGTCAATGGCCTCTTCGCACACCTCGTCTACCTGGCCGGAGGGATGCGGGAGATCATCCAATGGCTCCAGCTGCCGCGTTTTCCCCGCACCCCGTTTGGCACCCGTACCCTGACCACCCTTGGCTTGGGGGTTCAATTTCACGATGTGACACTGGATTTTGCCAATGGCACCCGGGCGCTGGACGGTTTCAATCTCTTCATACCCGCAGGAAAAACGGTGGCCCTGGTGGGAGGATCCGGCGCCGGCAAAACCACGGCGGCAGGCTTGCTGCTTCGATTGCGCGAACCTTCCTCGGGCCGCATCACGGTGGATGGAGTCGACGCTCACGAATTCACCCCAGAATCCTGGCATCGGACCATTGCCTCGGTGGAGCAAGATCCGTTCGTCTTTCACGATACGGTCGCCTACAACGTCGCCTTCGGCATTCCCGATGCCTCACCAGAACGGATCCGCGAAGCCCTGCGTCGCGCGCATTTGGAAGCGGTCATTGATTCCAAACCGGGCGGGCTTGACGCAATCGTGGGAGAAAGGGGCAGCGGACTTTCAGGTGGCCAACGTCAACGGCTGGCCATTGCTCGCGCGCTGATACGCGAGCCACGACTCCTGGTGCTGGATGAGGCTACCTCGTCCCTCGACAACGAATCGGAGCGCCAGGTCCAACGAGACATCGAAGAAGTCATGCAGGGCCGTACCGCCCTCATCATTGCTCACCGGCTCTCCAGCATCCGGCAAGCCGATTGGATTGTCGTGATGGATCACGGCCGCAAAGTGGAGGAAGGCACTTGGGAAGATCTGGTGAAAAACGGTGGTCGCTTCGCCGCGCTGCTCGCCGCCGCGCACGGCGACGAACTCACCTCGTAAAAATAAGCGTCGCCTCCTTGGGGCCTGTGCCCCGGGCATCCCCCTCGCGTTCCGGCGCAAATTCATCCCAGACCCCTCGCAATACCGAAATAGGATAGCGGACAAACCGTCCCCCGCGTTCGACCCAGCATTCCCGATAATAGCGCTCTATGAGCTGACAATAGTCGCCGCACGTCGTTCCCGCCCGCGCCAGGCCATAGGGCCAAAACTCGGCGACAATCGGAATACCTGCCTCAAGAATTCGAGTGGCACCCGCAAAGACCTGGCGCTCATGGCCCTGCACGTCGATCCAGACCAACCCAATTTCCCGAACCTTGGCCGGATCCATTTCTGATAGCACCGAATCCAACCGGCGGGACTTGATGGAAATGACCCGGCGGTTTGACTCTTGATAATTCTGCCGCAGGATTCCGTCGGTTCGCACCCGAACCCGATGATCGCCAAAATTCTGATCACTTAGCTCAAATTCCAACTCCCCTTCTTGATCAGACAGGGCCAGTTGAAAGGCCGTCACCCTGGAGGTCATCTTGTTCTGATCCACGTTCATCCGGAGCAGGGCAAAATTGTTTGGATCCGGTTCAAACACCACGGAAAAGGCGAACTGGCCTCCTTTCAGCATGGCCAAAGTAGTATGCCCGATGTTACCGCCAATATCGAGGACGCCACCCACCCCTTTGTCCGCCAGCTTTCCGCCCTCCCGCAAAGACGCGGTCGCCCTTTCGATCAAATCAAACTCCAACCCGCCCTGTTCGAACAAGATCCGGCCAATTACATCATCACGGGTATCAATGGTCATCGGCCCATGGAGCGTCGACACCGTCGCCGTGGGGCCCAGTTTGCGAAGCCGATTCCAGCGCCGCCCGCGCTTGGAGCTCTGAACCCTTTCCTTAACAATCTGAAGTATCTCCGGCATCATAATTCGTCCCGCAACCATTCCCGCAGCCATTCCCGCAGCCGCTGGGCGACTGCCACGGGGCAACGTGCAAGATGCTTAACAGTAGTAAAGAAATTCAGTACCATTGAGCGCTCGCGGTTCTTGCGGTTCTGGGGTGATCTCAAACCCTCGCCATCATCTGAACGATTTCCAGTTGATCGCAGGTGTGGCAAGGGTCACCAATCCGCATCGGGTCGCTAGGTCGAGCCCCAGTGCGCCGCGCGGGAAAAATCGCCCAAGAAATCACTCGATCCAAGCCGTGCCTGGACCTGCGCCCCAGGTTCTTCAGCCTGGTGGCTGGACGAACGCTAGATCCGTGGCCCGCGCCACTCTAGGGAGATGAAATTTGCGGTGCAGCGTGGCTTTGCCACCTCTCCCACGGACCGCGGTTGGATCCCGTGCTTTTGACGGGATCAACCGCTGCGCGCTCATTGATCTCGGCGTGCGGTTTAGATAAATCGTACGCGCCTACTCTCAGGGGACGTCGCTGCGACCCAGCTCCTTCATCCTTAATAATTTCCCCACGTGTGTGGTCCAGCGATCTTTGCGTCGGCCCGATCACCGCCCAAAGGCAGCAGGGCCGAGCCGGAGCCAACTGTTTCAGCCGATTATGGCTTCGGCCCCCTGCCTGACGATGAGAACATCCTCACAGACTGAACCAAAACAGATAGCCTTACCGCGAAGTGTCTAGAATTCAAATCTATCAGGTCAGTAGAACGCCGGGGTTTCCAGCCAGTTTTTGCTAAAACGACGTCACAATCCGGGGCAGCGTCTAGAGGTGTCCGTAGTTTGTTCGCGAACGGTTTTTTTAAAAAAAAGTGTTTTCCACTAGCACCCCACAGGAATTCGAGGCAAAAGCGTCAATTTTGCACGGATTTTAACTCGCTTCTCAGTTTTGACTATTATTTTGGCTCTAAAAAAAGCCTAATATATATCGAAAACAGCGGTATTCATCACAAATCTTGGGGATGCTAGTGAGTGTTTTCACACCCATTGGGGTCTACGGGATGGCGGTGAAGACTCATGGTTTCCATCGCCATACTCCGCCGGAAATCCCGCTGGATAAATTGCCATACGTTACGATATATGCCCAAGTCGTCGTGTTTTTCATTTCGTTGATGCCTATAGGAACGGGTACCGACGACCATGTTCCTCCGACCCGTGCCAAAAGGTAGCCAGATGCTGCCCCAATTTTAATCTGTGGGTAACTTCCGCCAACGTTCAAAGCTGTGTAAGAAAAATTACCTGCTGCCACAAGCAGATTGGGATTCGAAGAAGAGCCGTAAGCCAACACTGACCCAACACTACCACCATCACAAGAACCATCAGCGCTATCAACATCCAAAAATGGTGAAAGTACACCGCTTGCAGCACCGATTTGGCCAAGTCCCCACGAGTCCCATTTAGTATCGCAGACCGGACTTGCTGTTCCGCAATCATGGTTTCGAGTACCATTAATATTATATAATTCGTTTCCGCCGAGGTAAATTGTCCCATCTGGTGCGGCAGTTAGTGCGCCAACCCAATTGTGATAGGTTGGCAGTCTAAGTTGATATACGCAATCAGGATAGGCTGTATATTGGTATCCTTGAATTCCGGAACCAAAACTGAACCAAAGTGAATAATAAGAGCTATACTTTGCGATTTGATAGGCTTTTGATCCCCCGTAGGAAGTTTGTGAAAAATTACCACTTGCATACACATCTGCGTAGTAATTTGGCGCGATGTATACTAATCTTGTTACTATGGACGCGACAGGCGGGCACCAAGGTCCATTGTCCCCACCAGAAAGTCCCGTTCCCATGGCAACCCAGGCATTGCCAGTCTCGACATAAGATGTAATATTGTTTGAAGTTAATGCTCCACCCGCTTTGTTGAAATATCCACCTATAAATACTCGTTTTGCCCATCCCCAAAGACTATCGTATGACCACTCAATAGCGATTGTCCAAACGGAGCCTTGATAATCCACACCACTAATATTATTAAGGATCCCGTTGTTAGCCCCGGTTCCTAGCGCAGACCAAATGCCAGTTGCAATCTGGTATTTAGCAATACTATTCACACTCAACCCGCCTGATCCAACAGAAGTAAGTGTGCCACCTACATAAACGTATGTTCCATCTGTCGCCACAGCATACGCTCGACCCACGTAGCCCGAATTAGTCAAGTTCGCCCAAACCCCAGTAGACTCAACATATCTCCAAATGGAGCCGCTGTCTGCTATATATACCCGCCCACTCGAAACTGCCATCGCTGATGGGTATCCATCGCCGGGATAAGCGAAAGTTGCATCAAGACCTGCATGGAGAGGCACCCAGGAAAGGCAAGCAAAAAAAGATATTATTGGAATATTTCGCAAGTAGAATGCGATTAGTTCCGTTAATTTTACTGTATTTTTGACCATAAATTTTGTAAATTAGCTGCAAGTAGGTGCTTTTCGACGCTCCGCAAAAAAGGAGAAATGGTTTCGCGACTGGTATCATTAGGGCCAAATGTGAGCCGGGTTTTGCGGCGCGCAAGTGATTTACGAGTCTTTTTTTGCCTCGGCGATCATTTCGGATCTATGCTTTTGGCATCTGTATGGCTTCGGTTTATCGTTTTTTTGTTGGTACGTTATTGCAGGACGTGTATGCCGGGACCCGGGTTTAACGCGTACTACTAATCAATCCTATTCGACGCGCCGCAGAACTGATAGAAATTGAATCCTCAACGCTCTCGCCGGGAGGGGAGACTTGCTTTCGTCAAAGTTAGTCTAGCCGTACGCCCCTCCAGGTTCTAGGGCAACCCCGGATTGGAGATCGCAGACCCGCGGGATGAAGGTTTTACCGTGGTTCGGAGATCGGCTTCATGCTCCTCCAAATCAAGGGCCACTTCGGCGACCTCCCCCAGATCGGAAAGTTCGTCCAGATCAAAGGGAGCAACTCAGCCGCCACCTGCGTCACCCGCGCGCCCAAGATTCCGTACGACCAGTTCAAACCCGGCAAAACCCTAGCCGGAATGGTCATTGTCACCATGCCACGCAGCGGGCCCCTGACACCGCCGCCGTTATCTACGACAACGCTGCCCGCTTCCCCGAAACTCAGCCCGCCCTCATGGGGGGTCTCAACAACGCCTTCAAATCCGAGGCCACTCAATACGCCGCCACCGGCCCCGCCGACCCGCCCCTCAAGTCAGTCCCGATATCAAACCTCGGCCGGAGACCGAAGTGCTAGCATCGGACGTGCCCCCGGATGGCAGATCACCCGCGTCGAAGGATGCCACCTCACCACCGCCGACCCCAACGGCGAATTCAGCGAAATAGCCGAGATGTGCCAGCAGATCCACCTCGCGCCGGAAACAACATTCCCTCCGGCGATCGCGGCGGCCCAATGCTCTCATCGCCCCCCATGAATGGTAATCTCTTCAACTCTTTCGCCAGCCTCTTCCAACCTAACGCGCCAAAGTGGAGGTATGCCCGCCGACAACCCTCGCCTCATCAGCTCCAGCCGCGTCGGCCGCAGGGGCATGGGATCGAGGAAATCTTTGAACTCGATCTGCGCGACGGCAAAGGCCGCGTCCGCATCGATCCCGTCTTCACCCGCATCGACCCACTTGGGCCGGGTCCATTACCGACATTCTATTTTGAAGGTACTGCTATGGTCACCTTGAGTCGCTCAAAATCTCGATCAATCGGCTTTTTTGCCGGCGCATTGTAGTCATGTTTCCCCGTTTCTGGTTCGAGCCATTTGTAGATTTCAGCATGACCATCGGCTAACGACAGGTTTGCGCCGCGATTGTGACGATCTGACGGATCATTCTGCCATATCTTATTGTCAACCTGAATCGCAAAATAAGTGTCTTCGATCGTCTTGGTGCTTTCGTCAATAAACACCAACGCGCTCGATGGCGATGGATAGTTAATCAAAGAGTATTTTTTGAAAATCGGGTAAGCGGAATTGACGGATGGAACGTCGCTATTCATTTGACCGTTCATGGAGAAACTGCGAACGCGTTTAATTCTCCGCCCGTTCAATTTGAAGTCGTCGGCCGGACAAACATAAATCCCCGGTGAAGAATTGTAGGGGTAAAGCAATCCTTTCTTGATCGCGCCCACGTTCGTCGCCCCCGGGAGTGCGTTCACATCATTACCCGCCGGGATCCAAGCCTCGGTGCCCGAGACTCCGATGTAGTTGTAAACAAGCTGATCGTTATTGTCATGGGCGTACATGATCCAAGCAAGACCCAATTGTTTGCCGTTGGAAAGGCAAGCTATCGAGATGGCTCTTGATTTCGCCTTGCTCAACGCGGGGAGCAGCATCCCAGCCAGGATCGCGATGATGGCAATGACAACCAATAGTTCGATCAGGGTAAAACCCCGGCGGAACGTCCGGGAAGAGGACGAAAGCTGTAAATTCATAATAGAACAAACCGTGTGTGGGGCGTACCCCCACAAGTGAATGGCCGCTATCGACATGCCAAGACAAAAATTTGAAGTTTTTTTGGAAATGGAGACCGCTCAACCTCCGGCCTAGCCCGGATATTTCATACGCTTTCGTCGCGAGACGCTGCGAGAGCCCGTCTGGCAAGGCGGCCGAAGCGATTCCGAGCCGGACTGTATGAGTACATACTGTCCGGCTCGGAACGCGAGGCCAACGCCGCCAGACGG
>JAYVTS010000209.1:0-2231 GCA_043788645.1 Verrucomicrobiota bacterium | reverse complement strand
AATCACCACGTCACTGATCGGGTTCAAACTAGGCGCTTGGTTGACTTCTCGGATCACCAATGTGAACGAGCTCGACACCACGTGCGACGGCACCCCATTGTCCCGAACCAAGACCGTAATTCGATTGGTGCTCGGCCCGTTCCCCTCACCGGTCGTCCACCGCAAAGAACCCGTGGTGGGATCGACTACCAGGCCATTGGGAGCACCGGGTGCGAGGCTCCAGGTCAGCGTTTGCGGGGGCAGATCTAAGTCCGTGGCCTGCGGTTGGAGCAAGAATTCCGTCCCTTCATCAATCGCCTGATCGGGCAACGATACGAGCACCGGAGCCGTATTACCCAAGGCGGACGACGTCACGGCATCGGGCGAGGTGGGCGCCAACTCGCGATTCCCCGCGAGATCGGTCGCGACGGTATAGAACGCATAGCGATGCCCTTGTTCTCCCGGATACAACGCCCCCAGAAGTGCCGTATCCTGCAGCCAGACAGCGAACGGTCCATCATCCGTTGAGACAAAGAGATCGAACCGCACCGATCCACCGGCGGCATCCACTCCCGTCCAGCGGACGGGGAATTGATCCACCACCTGCGGCGGCAACGCGGCCACCGAACTCGTCGGCGGAGTTGTGTCTAAGGGGCCGACGGGTTCATAGCGCAACGTATAAGTTCCTGCCGGAGCAAAATCGACAAAGTGCAACACGTTTTCATGAATCGGCTGCCGACCCAAGCCGATGAAAGTCCGATCCGTCTGCCAAAAATTATCCCCGGGCAAATCCGAGCCATCGGCACGCCGTACCCCAATTAATTGGAATTGTCGAAGACCCTGCGCACCCTGCGGGTCGGCAATCCGCGTGTAAGTCCACCCTGCCCCCGCCGCCAAAGCCACCGTCACCGAACGGAGATTGGCAGTTAAGGTTCCGGTCACCTCACCTTGTCGAACCACGCTCACCGGTTCGACCTCACCACTGCTCAAATGCACGGTATCCGGCAAATCATCGGGGTCCGCTTTCGGGTCCTCGTTCACCAGAAAATCAGGCAAAGCGTCCGCGCCAGGTCGCGTATCGCGAATTAAATGAGTCAGCTCATGGATCTTCACCCCGTCAGGCGGGATTAACGAAAGGTTTGGATTCCCCAACGCATCGAGATGTTGGAACGTGGCTTTGTAATCCAAGAAAAATCCCTGAAGCGTTGATTTTAATAGAAAACGGCCCACTAAATTTTCCTTAGGCCCTATTGTCCCAAAATCAGCGGTGAGCGACGGGGTCAGCTCGCGTACTCCATCGGCTCCAAAAACCTCGGTCCCGACGACATTGAAGTCGATGAGCAATCCTTTTTTATTCTCCACAATCTGGGGTTGGCCGCTGGTGATGCGAACATTTTTGGCCGTACCCAAACCTACATTGCGAATTCGCACGGCGAGCGTATAGGGGATGCTCGGTTCAATTTCGTCGGTAAACGGATCATCACTAAAAACGTCCCGTTGGTGATAGTAATCGATGAGCAATCGAGGTTGGGCCAGCACCTGAATCGCCACCGGCGCCAAAGTGACGGTTACCTTTTGGGCGCCGTCGGTATAGGTCAATTCGCCGCCGATTGTATAAGGTGTGGGCCCATTTGGAGCCGCCTCCGCGGATGGTACGATCGAGAAAATCGCCGAGCCACGGGTATCGCCCAGGAGCTGGCCCGAGCCATCGAACCGATCCAGGCCGTTCAAGCTCGGCGGTGCGACACCGAAACGATCATCGACGCGCCGACCGGCGGCGTCGAAAAACGACAGGTGAAAACCGACCGCGGTCAACGGTGTTGACTGACCGTTGTTGAGTTCCAGAGTGCCGCGGAAGGCGCTACGGGTCAGAGCGAATTCCTGTTCCAACCGGAGCACCACTTGCGCGCAAATTCCGGACCCGCCAGCAGCCGTGACCAGGGGTTGCGGCGCCCGAGCCATGGTGGGTGTCGTTGCGTAAACTTCGCGAACCGGAACTGCCAGGGCGATAACCTCGCCGTCGAGTCCCAGTTTCGGGCGCAGACCTAGCTGGCGTCGTCCGCTACCTGAAGCACCCGCGGTTTGGGTACAGTCTCCGACACCTCCTCCGGTCGGCGGCACGCCAGTGATTTGGAACCCTCCCCCGCTACCCGCATCGGCACCGATCAACTCGCCGGAAATCTTCAAACAGAGACATTCGGCAATGCCCGCCCCGTCGAGTCCGATGAAGGCGCAAACACATTTAAACTCAC
>JAYVTS010000208.1:0-7262 GCA_043788645.1 Verrucomicrobiota bacterium | reverse complement strand
CCTGCGTTCGCACAGCTGGAGAGGATCATCTGCTCCTGAGCGAGCTTGGTAATTCCGTAGATCGAAACGGGATGGGTCGCATCGGATTCCAATGAAACGGCAGGATTGAGCGGCTTTGAACAGAACGGGCAGTTCGCCTCAAACTGACCAGAACGGAGGGATTCCAAGGATCGTGCACTCGGGAAAACACGGTTGTGTTCTGGGCAGAGCCAAGCCCCTTCACCGTAAACCGCCCGGGTTGAACTGACGACGACTCGACTGATTTGACGTTTGAGTTTGAGTATTTGTTCCGCCAAGACGGCGGCGCCCATCACATTGGTGCGGGTGTAGCCTTGAATATCATACATCGATTGGCCGGTTCCAGTCGCGGCGGCGAGATAGAGGATCGCATCGACGCCTTCCAACGCCTCCGCTCGGTGGGCCAACTCCTGGATATCGCCTGCAAAGAGCTCGACCTGTCCCACCAGCCCGGCCGCGCTGCCGGATTGAGTGAAGTTACGACCATGGATTTGAGGCAAAAACGCGTCCAGTACCACCACCTTGTGTCCAGACTGGAGGAGCCGAAGGGCAGTTCTGGATCCAATAAATCCAGCGCCACCCAAGATGAGTACTTTCATAGGTTAGGCCTGTGCTAGAGATTCTCCGGCCAGGAGTTCTAGCTCCGCGTCGACCATCCATTGAATCAACTTCTGAAGGCTGCGGCTCGGGTGCCAGCTAAGAAGACGTTCGGCCTTGGCGGCGTTGCCGACTAGCGCGAATGGCTCTTGGCTTCGAAGTAGACGCTCGTCCCGTCGTACATGGGCATTCCAGTCAAGCCCCACCTCGCTAAAGGCCGCTTCGACGACATCTTGCACGGTGTGCAAGACTCCCGTTGCAAAAATAAAATCTTCCGGCTGGGAATGCTGAAGCGCCAGCCACATGCCGCGAACGTAATCACGGGCATCGCCCCAGTCTCGTTGTGCCGAGGTGTCACCGAGCGAAAGCAATTCTTGTTTCCCCAACTTTATAGCGGCGGCCGCTCGGCAGATTTTTTGCGTCACAAAGTTTTCGCCCCGACGCGGTGATTCGTGATTGTAGAGGATTCCGTTGACGAGGAAAAGTCCATGTTTTTCCCGATAGATACGCATTAAGTTGGTGGCAAATGCCTTGGCGGCGCCGTACGGATTCACTGGAACCATCGGAGAATTCTCATCCTGAGGCACTTGCTGTGGTTGGCCAAAGATCTCGCTGGAGGCGGCATGGAAAAGTCGCGGGGGAACCGCTAAGTCCCGGAGAATCTCGAGTAAACGTAGCGTGGCGATGGCGACACTGTCGACGGTGGATTCAGCAATCTCGAAACTCAATCCAACGTGGCTTTGACCGGCGAGATGATAGAGTTCTTCGGGCGTGATTCGGACGAGAATTCGGCGAAGGGTCGTGGTATCTTCCAGGTCGCAATAGTGTAGCAAGAGGCGACGTCCATAGATTTCCGGATCGGCAAACAAGGATCGGAGGCGGGAGCGCTCCAAGGTGCTGGTACGCCGCACCAATCCATGCACTTCGTAGCCCTGTGACAAAAGGAATTCTGTCAGGTAGGAACCATCTTGCCCAGTAATCCCAGTGATTAGGGCACGTTTAACTTTTTGAGACATGCAGTGAGGAGCGTGCGAAATACCATTTTACCACTGGCCGCGTCCAGGTCGAAAAATCGCCTTTCGACCGGGATCAATCTTGGCGGCGAACTTTGCCGGAAAGCTGATCCTGAAGCAGCTTAAGATCCGCGTCGGTCATCAGCTCGATAAGTTCTTTGAACTTGGTCTTGGGCTCCCAGCCGAGCTTCGCCTTGGCCTTGGAGCCATCCCCGATGAGTAGGTCCACTTCGGCCGGACGATAGTAGCGCGGGTCGATTTCGACATACTTGCGCCAATCCAATTCCAGACGACCGAAGGCGACCTCCAGGCATTCGCGGATGGTATGGGTTTCATTGGTCGCAATGACGTAATCATCGCCTTCGGGCTGTTGGAGCATGAGCCACATGGCTTCGACGTACTCTTTGGCATAGCCCCAATCACGCTTGGAATCGAGGTTGCCCATGAAAAGCTTATTTTGAAGCCCCAGTTTAATATGCGCAGCGGCCCGGGTGATTTTGCGGGTAACAAATGTTTCACCACGACGTGGCGATTCGTGGTTGAAGAGAATCCCATTGCTGGCGTGCATCCCATAGGATTCGCGGTAGTTAACCGTAATCCAAAAAGCATAGAGTTTCGCGCAGCCATAGGGGCTTCGGGGATAGAAGGGAGTGGACTCTTTTTGCGGAACTTCCTGTACCAATCCAAACATTTCGCTGGACGACGCTTGATAAAACCTGGGCTTAATGCCGGTCTCGCGAATCGTCTCGAGTAATCGAATGGTGCCGGTAGCCGTGATATCGGTGGTGTATTCCGGTGCATCAAAACTGACTCGAACATGACTTTGAGCGGCTAAATTATAGACCTCATCGGGTTGAATCTTGCTGATCAGTCGGGAGAGATTGCTAGCATCGGCCAAATCTCCGTGGTGCAAGAAGAGTCGGCTTTTGGGGAGGTGCGGATCGGTATAAATCGTTTCGAGCCTCGAAGTGTTAAAGGTGGAGGCGCGACGGATGATACCGTGTACTTCGTAGTCCTTGCTGAGAAGCAATTCGGCAAGGTAGGAACCATCCTGGCCAGTAATGCCAGTGATCAGGGCTTTTTTGTTAGACATGAATTAAAAGAGAGATGGAAACATTCGGATAAACTCTAAGGATGGATCGGGTGCTGAAAATCGGCATAGGTGAGGGCGATCCCCGCGGCCAGCTCGATTTTAGGCTTCCACCCCAACGCGAACATGCGCGAGCTGTCGATTAATTTGCGGGGACTGCCGTCCGGTTTGGTGGGATCCCAGACGATTTTGCCCGAACAACCCACGATCCGTGCCACCAGGGTTGCCAGGTCACTAATGGTGATTTCTACGCCAGAACCCACGTTAATGAACTGTTCTTCGGAATAGTGGCGCATGAGGAAAACGAGCGCCCGCGCCAAGTCATCGCTGTGAAGGAATTCGCGGAAGGGTCGGCCAGTCCCCCAACAAACAACGTGAGCTTCAGCTCGGACCTTTGCCCGGTGAAATCGGCTGATGAGCGCCGGAAGCACCTGGGCATCCTCAGCATCAAAGCATGGTTACAGCGACATCCTGGCAGTTGGCTCAGAGGCGAAGACGGATCCCGCCGGATTCAGGCTGAGTTTTGAAATGGATCCACTCAGAACTAGATAAATTTTTCCGCGAGCGGGAGCAATTTGGCCAATCGGTCCTGCAATCGGCCAATGTTTTCCAATCGCACTTTGCAAAAAATGTATTCCTCACGATCCATGGTTCCACCCTTTCGATCTTCTTCCAACGCCGCCAGCAACCCATTGAGTCGGCGTTGGGCACTGCTCATTTTGGGTTTCAGGGCATCCTGATAGATCGCTCGGATCACTTCGACCAGATCCCCTTGGGCTTCATAGAAATCTCGGCGTTCGCCGGGAACGAACACCTGGCGGAGGACTTGCCGAGCGACGAGTTCCCGGACACCCGTGCTCACACTTGCCTTGGAAATGGAGAGTTGCTCGGCAATTTCCTCCAAAGCGAGTGGCTGCGGTGATAGGTATAATAACCCATAGATCTGCCCCGTGGATTTCGGCAACCCCAGCGACATCGCTGCCTTGGCCGTGGTCTCAATCAAGTCGGCCCGGGCTCGCGACGGTGTCGCAGCACTCCGCTTGGGTGCAATCAAGGGTGCAATCATACAGAGAAGGGCGACGATGAATGGGCGCGCTTCGCGCCGGTCACTTCGCACGGACGAAGCTAGCGGGCCAAGGACTCAAAACATACAGTCCGTTCAATCGACAGTGAACGAATAGGACAATCGAGGGAGTTAAGACAAGGTTGGAATCCTCGAAAACCTGCCCGTCGTTGCCTCTTTATCAGGAGAGTGAGCGGACCACGAATTGACGCGGATGAACGATCCGGGCGGGTGAAAGAAGGCTCTATTCGCCCGTTTTTCGGTTGTGATCCGGGTTGCTGCGCGTCCCTTGGCGGTTCAGGGGCTTCCCTTTGGAATCGGCGCGGGTTCGGAATGAGGTTGAGTCTGAATCCATTGTTGCCGACCGGCCCCAAGCGCGCAGATTCATGGAATCTGTGACGGTTCCGCCAAAACTACGGCTCGCTGCTTCGTCTCGAAGGTCCGCGCTATCCCCTTCGTGGCGGCGTAGTCTCATGCTCGTGGGCTCCGGTGTTGGCGTGGGCCTGGGACTGATCTCCAACCTGACGAACGCAGGTCCCGTCCCTAGCCCTGGCAGGGGTCCGGGAGCGCGGACCAACAACCCCACGGTGGCTTCTGGCGAACTCTTGGGCTGGAGTCTACCGTTCCGCAATACCGAGGGTCATTTGGTCGCCAAACTTTCGGGGGCCGGCGCGAAGCCATTGCCGAATGGCCTGTTCGCGATTCGCGAATTGAAAGTAGACCTGTACACTTCGACCGGCGAGCCAAGGGGCACCTTGACGACGTCGGCTTGCAGGGTAGGGGATAATGGGAAGGAAATTTCATCACCTGAATCTTTCACCCTGCGACAAGGTGTCGGCCAGGCTCAGCTGCAAGGCGAGGGGTTCTACCTGAACTTGGAAACCCACAATCTCATCATTTCAAATCACCTCCAGGCCTTGCTTCCGTTTCGATTTCCGAAGCGCGCGGCCTCGCGGCCTTGAACCACCGAGTCTCATTTCGCCAATGCTCGTTTCTTCGACCTCACGTCATTGCTTGCACTTTCACATGAATCCGTTTCGCAAAACAGTCTGGTTATTTCGCTGGTTACTGCTGGTTTTGAGTCCGTTTGCTTGGGCCGAGGAGGAAGTAGACGCTCCCTTGACAGCGGATTACGGAGAGTACGACGGCAAGGCCGTGTTGCATCTCATCGGAAATGTAAAGTTGATCGTGCCGGATTTGCTCACGCTCCACTGCGCGGATTTGGTGACCTCCAGTGTCGGCGGCTCTCCGGACGCCACCAATGTGGTCATTGTGGCGACTGGCGACGTACGCTTGCACGTCGCTCGGCCGCGACGCGGTACCAATCAGCCCGTGGATTTGATGGCGTTTGCGGGCAAGGCGGTTTATACGGGCACCAATTCATTGTTTGTTTTGACGGAGAACCCGCGGGTGGAGAGTGCGCAGGGAACCTTAAGTGCGACGACGATCTATTACGATGTCGCCACCGGGAGTTCCTGGGCCACACCCTACCGGTTGGTGCCGAATCCGAAGTCATTCAAGCTGTTGGATCGACTGAGCAAATCTTCCGCGAATTCGCTGACGCCGGTCAAATAGTTTGCTTATGCCTAGGTCCTCTAGCCCGGAGACAACGCCTCCATTGCTGCGGGTGGACGGTTTGGTGAAGGCTTTCAAAGGCCGGGCGGTTGTCAATGGCGTGGCGATCGAGGTGAAAGCGGGTGAGATTATCGGTTTATTGGGGCCAAACGGTGCTGGAAAAACGACGAGCTTCAACATGGTCGTGGGTTTAATTCGGCCCGACGCCGGTTTGGTGGAATTCAAGGGGGAAGAGATCACGACCTTGCCGATGCACCAACGGGCTCGGCGCGGAATTGGTTACCTGACCCAAGAACCGAGCGTTTTCCGCAAATTAACGGTCGAACAAAACCTGCTGGCGATCCTGGAAACCTTGGCGGTGCCCAAGACGGAACGGCGGGTCCGACTCAAGTACTTGCTGGATGAACTCGACCTGACCGCTCTCGCCAAAAGTCCGGCCTATCAGCTTTCCGGGGGGGAAAAGCGGCGACTTGAGATCACCCGAGCCCTCGTGACCTCACCTCAACTCTTGTTGCTCGATGAACCCTTTGCCGGAATTGATCCGATTGCGGTACACGAGGTTAAAAAAATACTATCTCGATTGCGCGACCGAGGTTTGGGAGTACTGATTACGGATCACCATGCGCGCGAATTATTGAGGCTTGTGGACCGTGCTTATCTCATTCACAAAGGCCGAGTGGTTTATGCGGGCACCGCCGTTCAAATGCTCAATGATCCTCAGGCAAGAGACATTTATCTCGGCCCCGATTTTAGCTCATGACTCAATTTCTTAAAGCGTTCGGCGACTTGGTGCCCAGCTTCTGGATTCCAATGCTCGTCGTTATCTTTATCGTTCTGACGATTCTCACCTGGGTCTTGCCCAATTGGAGGGGAAACGCGATCGGTTCGATTGGCGGTTTTTTCTTGAGTTTTGCGGGGATTTGGTGGGGTTGCCGGGTCGCCGCGACTGAACCGCGATGGGCTCGTGCCATTCTGACTCAGCTAAAACTGGAGGGAATCCAGACTTCTTGGCTTGACCTTCGCCCTCACATGGGCCGGATGGTTTTCGCGGTCATCGGCGGAGGCCTGGCCTACGTCCTGGGCATGGTTCTGACAAAATGGTGCGTGCGAGCGTGGTTTAGGTGGCGGGGCGAAACCAACCACGAAGCCACAACGCGCAATACTCTGTCACCCTTCCATTGATTTCTTTTGGAAGAATTCCTCGCGGTCCGTGCTTGTCGGGAGCCCGAATCACACGATAAGATAACCCAAAATCAGTCTCACACCTTGTTCACTCCACTGCATTGACTCCGCATACTCCGCATTTTTGCCCATGAATTCTTCTACCCGCACCAAACTGTTCCTGATGATGGTTCTTGAGTTCTTCATCTGGGGCGCCTGGTTGCCCCTTATTTTCGGATACCTTCCGAGCCTGAAATTTACTGCGCTTGAACAATCGTTGATTCTTAATGCGTTCCCCGTGGCGGCCATTGTGGGCATGTTTTTCAGTAACCAATTTGCCGACCGAAATTTCGCAGGCGAAAAATTTCTAGCCTTTAGCCATTTGGTCGGCGGTTTGGCGATCCTAGGGTGCGGGTTTACGACGAGTTTTTTGCCCTTTTTTGCGCTGATGCTCGTGCATTGCCTGCTCTACGTGCCCACCATTTCGATCACCAATTCAATCGCTTTCGCCGCCATGAAAGATCCGGCTAAGGAATTCGGACCGATTCGAATGGGCGGCACCATCGGATGGATTCTGGCTTCGTGGCCGTTCACGTTCATCTTGGTGGATTGGGCAAAGGTAAACGGCGCGCACCCCGTCGGGGCGGTCGCTTGGTTCGGAGAAGTGCTTCGCAGCGGACTCAGTGGACCCGCGTTGCAAGATGCGACCAAATGGACGTATGTCGTGGCGGGAATTGCTTCGCTT
>JAYVTS010000207.1:0-2614 GCA_043788645.1 Verrucomicrobiota bacterium | reverse complement strand
CAGCGTCGTGCCTCCAGTGGCCACTTTTAGCGTATTGCAGCCATGAGCGCCGAAGAGGACCGCTCCCGTGCCACCCAATACCTGATTCCCGTCAAAGCTAATCACCCCAAAAGTACTTCCGTTGGCACTGCCAACTCGCGCGGTTCCGTTCAGTGTCAGTCCGTTGAACACCGTCAACGTGCCACCATTAACGCTCCTTCCCACTTCCAGATCCCCATTGAGCGTTACCCCGTCCAGCGTCCCACCGATACCCACCACCAAAGCGATCCCGTTCTTCGTTTGTACCGTTCCTCCTGCAATCGTGCCCGCGTTCAAGTAAACACTCCCGTTGGCCTGCAATTTTCCCGCAATATGCAATGTGCAGTCGAGTTGAAGCTTACTCTCGCTGGTGATTGAGTTCACTCGGACTTCACCAGCAGGAATCGTAACGAGTAGGTCAGGTGCGCTGCTCGGAATTTTGACGTCGTCGTTTTCACTTGGCAGAACTCCCCCTGCCCAATGATTCTTGTCCGTCCAGTTACCGCTGCCTCCAGTCCAGGTCACCGTCGCCGCCTGAATTTGAAAAACGCACGTCACTAAGAACAGAACGGAGCATAGCGACTTCTGCAGGAGGATTGAGATTCTCCCCAGAGACCGCGCCCGGCCAAAACCCTGGGTCAAGAATGGTCCAATTGCGGCTCTACCGCCAAATAGCGGAAATCTTCGTCGGCCCAAGTTCTGTGAGGAATTCATTTTGAGAAAATGAGGAATGAGGTTTCTTCGCTCGCCAATGATGAGTGGTTATTGAGCGGCTCGAATTCGGTAAAAGCGGTTTCCTAAAGTAATTTCAGCGGTATCTAGGTAAACTTCCGGCTCGTGCGCTTTATTTATCGTCGCTAAACTGAACCACGAAAGAAGGTCTGCTGAAATCTCTAAGCGATAACTTGCCCCCACCGGCCCACCGTTGATGTTGATGCCGATACCTGCCGGACCGGCGGCGCCAACCGACAAGCTCAGCGCTTCAGCACTGACACATTTGCCGCCGCTTCCCTCGGTGAATATCGACTTCAACTCTTCAGGTCGCAGCGCCTGATTGTAAAGGGATACTTCGTCAAGGGCTCCTTGCATAAATAACCCCTGCGCCTGGCCGATCGTGAGGGGGGCATTGGCGGCCGGCAAAACAAGGTTGTTCGTTTCGGCGGCGATCTCCTGGCCGTTTAGATAGATGCGGAAAACGTTAGAACCCCGCGTTACCGCCAGGTGATACCAAACGTTGGTCTCCGGCGAAAACGCGGCCTGAGCCAAGGCTTTGGGTGCCAGCGTAGCACTGCGGACGTAAAAATAGAGGCGATCTCCACCAAAACCGAAGAACCATTTATTTCTCGCCCCCGAGCCCTCGTTGTGACCGACCAAGACGGTGCTGCCATCCCCCGCCACGTCCGAAAAGCTCAATGCGGAAAAGTTGGCCCAGAGCTCGATGGAAAAATCATTGATTCCAAAATTCCACTTCGGAGAATCGGGCACACTGAGAAACGATGAGAAGCCATCGAACAAAAAAGCCCGCGCCACTTTGCCTTGAGTATAAGCCGGAGTGCCGACAAACCTCGCGTCGTTCGTGCCCGCGTAGTCACTGAAATTGTCGTCGCCCGTCCACCAACCGACAAGACCAGAGGGGGCGGCCGGACAAGGCATGTCGGAAATCGTCAATTGAGCGCCCGGCATGCTGACGACAGTTCCCACGGCGTTGGTGATTTGAACGCGATACGTTCCGGCTTGTTCCCGGAGAATATTGGTCAGCATTAGGGTGGAGTTTGTTGCTCCCGCAAGGCTGGCCCCGTCTAAAGTCCATTGAAAAGAAAGTGGCGGAGCACCGGTGACCGTGAGATCAAAACCGACGTTTGAACCCACGGAGACGACTTGCGATTGAGGTCCACGGGAAATATTCGGTGGCTCTAAGACTGAGACCCGAGCCTGGTCACTGGGAGTATTTCCGGCCTGATTGCTGACAATGACGTCGTAACTCCCCGAAGCCGTAGCGGGTGCGTTGCTGATGGTGAGGGACGAGTTCGTAGCCGAGGTCAGTTCGACTCCGTTGTTCCTCCAGTGGTATCGAAATGGCTCCGGCCCGGTCGCAGTCGCAGTAAGTCGCACCACGCCGCCGATGGGAATAACTTGATTGGTCGGCGAAATCACGACCTGCAATGGAAGGCCCGCTTTGGCGACCAATTGAAAGACACCGTTTTTGGACTTGGTTTCCCACAAGTTGCTTCTAGGGAAATCCAGCGTATTGAATGACGGAGCTCCAGAAGTGTAATTAATTAGCGAAAATGTGTCGCCCACATTTGGCAGGTAACCTCCATTGAGTTGCACACTGATGGTACCGCCAATTTTGGCCGCGTTTTGAAAGGCAATAGTTCCAAAAGTTTGCGAACTGCTGAGTCCAAAAGCCATAGTTCCGGTCTCTTGAACGAAGGAACTTGAAACCGCAATCCCGCCTCTTGGGCTCGTGATCGTGCCATTATTCTCAAACGCTTTTCCTCCAATCGAAATTGTCCCGCCAGCCACGTCCGCACTGATGGTGCCTTGATTGATCAAGCTGACGTCGCTGGCGTTGCCGATATTTGGGTTGTAGCCG
>JAYVTS010000206.1:0-19041 GCA_043788645.1 Verrucomicrobiota bacterium | reverse complement strand
GCATGACATAGAAATCCGCCGCCGCCTCCAGCTGATGAGCCAACCCAGGATCAAATCCAATGCGAACCGCCATTCGATCCGGATAACGCAGCGCGAGTTCTCGATAAGCTGTCTCAAGAAGCGCATCTCCAGATCCTAGCATTGCAAATTGAAATCCGCCCTCAGGTAGAAGCGTCGCCAAAGCGGATAATAGAAGATCAGACCCCTTCTGGTCGGTCAGCCGCGTAATATTCGTCAGCAACGGTAGGTCGGATCGAATCGGCAATCCGAGTTCCTTTTGAACTGCCGCTTTTACCACGGCTTTCCCTCGTAGATGCCCAGCGTCAAAGGTCGCTGGCAAAACGGGGTTGTGAGTTGTGTTCCACTCCGCGTAGTCCACCCCATTGAGGATTCCCGTCAGATCGTTCACTCGTCGCCGCAGTAAGCCATCCAAGCCACAGCCATATTCGGGCGTACAAATCTCGTGGGCGTAAGTGGGACTAACCGTCGTCAATGCATCCGCCAAAGTCAGTCCCGCTTTCAGAAAATTGAACCACTCAAAATGCGCCGCAGTATCCAAATGAAACCAACTCGCGGGAACGTTAGTCAACGCCCACGCAGTCGGTGGAAAGGACCCTTGGAACGCCAGATTATGGACCGTGAAAACCGTTTTGGGTGGCCGGTTCCAAGCCCCCTCCACGGACGCCTGGCGAACCAGAGTGGGCAACAACGCGGTCTGCCAATCGTGAGCATGAATAATCGCAGGCGGTTCCGGCAAATGCCTGGCCAACAACAAAGCCGCCTTGCTCAAGAATAGAAAGCGCTCCGCATTGTCCACATAGTCCTGCTGCGCTTCCCGATAAAGTCCGGCTCGCTCAAAGAAATAAGGGTGTTCAACAAACCAAATTTCAAGCCCCGCCGAAGGAACCAATTTCCAGAACCGTCCCGACTCGAAGCGGTCGCCCAGACGAATGTCGAAGTGCCAATTTGCTTCGGACCAAGCGCCCGATTTGGAGGCCCGCTCGCGAATGCCCCGATAGAGCGGGGTGACGACCGTCACCCGCCGCCCCGCGGTCGCCATCGCCCCGGCAAGAGCCGCCACCGCGTCGGCGAGACCGCCCGTCTTCGACCAGGGATGAAGCTCACTAGAGGCGAGCAGTATGTGCATTAAGGAATCAGGCTGGCGGGTCAGCCGGTATTCGGCAAGCAATGGCCCACCTTCAAAGCACGGAATCCCCACCCCGAAAGCCACGAGTCAATCGTCCGTGAACCTCCATTTGTCCGGCGGCGAGAGCCGTGATGACTTGCGGATATAATCGCCGCTCCGCCATCTGAATCCGCTCATGCAAGGTCGTCGCCGTATCCCCATCCAACACGGGCACAGCGACTTGCGCCAAGATTGGACCGGTATCAATGCCCTGATCCACCAAGTGAACCGTGCAACCGGCAATTTTCGCCCCGAAATCGAGCGCCTGTTTCCAAGCTTCCAGTCCCGGAAAAGCCGGCAAAAGAGACGGATGAATATTGACGACGCGCCCGTCAAAAACCCGAAGAAATTCTCCCTTCAAAATGCGCATGAAGCCCGCCAACACGACGAGATCCACGTCCGCTTTCCGCAACGCTGAGAGATAGGCCGCCTCGGCGGTTTCATCGAGCTTGGTCCGAAATTTCCCCGGCGCAATGTACCGATTCAAAAGCCCCCGCTCCCGAGCCCGGTCTAGAATACCAGCGCACTCCACATCGCTCAACACCACCACAATTTCCGCAGGAAGGCTGCCGGCCTCAATCGCGTCTGCCAAAGCGACCAAGTTGGAACCCCGACCCGAGCCCAACACTCCGAGGCGAAAAGGAACGTGCGCCATGGACAACCTCCTACTCCTTCTTCGCAGCCTTCACCTCGAGATGGAGTTCCTTCAGCTGACGTGCGGAAACCGGGGCCGGCGATTGAGTCATCAGATCCACTCCTTTCGCTGTCTTCGGAAAGGCGATGACGTCCCGAATGCTCGTCGTGCCACACAAAATGGCGCAGAGCCGGTCGAATCCCAGCGCGATTCCTCCATGGGGCGGCGCCCCGTACCTGAAGGCCTCAAGCAGATAACCAAACCGTGATTGCGTTTCCTCGGGCGGAATGGCGAGGATGTTTTCAAAGATTGTTTTCTGCACATCAGGTTGGTGAATCCGAATGGAGCCGCCACCCAATTCCACGCCGTTCACGACAATATCGTAGTGTTGACCGCGCACTTTTTTCGGGTCGGTTTGCAACAGCGGAATATCCTCCGCAACCGGCGCCGTAAAGGGATGATGACTCGAGTACCAACGATTCATTTCCTTATCGAAACTGAGCAAGGGAAACTCGACTACCCAGAGAAAATTGAAACGATCTGCCGGGAGGACCAATTTTCCCTGAGCCTTGAGCACTTCCGCACAATAAAGTCGAATTTTTCCCAGGATTTCGCAGGAATTCAGCCACTGATCCGCCGCGAACAAAATCAGGTCGCCCTCTTCAATCGCCAGTTTTGTCTTGAGAGCGGCCTTCTCCGCTTCGTTGAAAAACTTCACGATCGGCGATTTCCATTCGCCATTCTCCACTTTGATAAAAGCGAGACCCTTGGCGCCAAAGCTCTTGGCGTACTCGGTCATCGTTTCCAATTGCCCTTGGGTCGCCCCCGCCAATCCCTTGGCATTGATCGCCTTCACATACCCCCCTTGAGCGATGGCATTTCCGAACACGCCAAATTTGCTGCTCCGGAATTCCTCGCTGAAATCCACCAGTTCGAGGCCAAACCGCGTATCCGGCTTGTCGATGCCCCATCGATTGAGGGCTTCCTCGAAACGAATGCGTCTAAACGGAGTCGGCAGCTCGATGTTCAAGGCCGTTCTCCAAATCCGCTTGAGCAAGCCCTCGATCAGGGAATAGATGTCCTCCCGATCAATGAACGACATCTCAATATCCACCTGGGTGAATTCAGGTTGTCGATCTGCGCGAAGATCTTCATCGCGGTAACAGCGGGCGAGTTGAAAATAGCGCTCCACGCCTCCCACCATCAGGATTTGCTTAAATTGCTGAGGGGATTGCGGGAGCGCGTAAAACGTGCCGGGCTCCCGCCGGTTCGGGACCAAAAACTCACGGGCACCTTCCGGGGTGGACTTGAAGAGCGTCGGGGTTTCGACCTCAAGAAATCCCTGCTCGTCCATGTAGCTCCGGGTCGCAATCGCGACCTTAGATCGCAAACGCAGGTTCCGAATCATCTCCGGCCGCCGGAGATCAAGATACCGGTATTGAAGTCGGATTTCTTCGTTCACCTTGCTGGCCATTTCAGGGTCGTCCACCTGAAACGGCAGGACCGCCGCAACGTTGAGCACGGTGAGTTCGCGAACGGCCACTTCAACTTGGCCGGTTGGGATCTTGGTATTCTCCGTCCCCGCAGGCCGTTGCTGAACGATACCGGCAATCCGAATGACCGATTCACTGTGGAGCTTGGACGCCCGTTCAAAGGATTCAGCGGAGAAGGCAGACGGATCGAAAACCGTCTGAGTGCGACCTTCGCGATCCCGCAGATCGATAAACAAAAGACCGCCCAAGTCCCGACGACTGTGGACCCAACCCTCCAGCGTGACGCTCTGGCCGGCGTGGGCCGGGCGTAGCTCGTTGCAATGATGCGTGCGTTTCATGCGTCCAAAAATGGACGCAGAGTGTGCGGAGTGAGGTCCGGTGGAGCAACGGTAAGTTCAAGTTCAGCCCCGCAGCTCCTCCCAACGCAACCGGTGCCGCGCCACCCGAGGCAAACTTCCAGGGCAATCCAGATCGACCGTTAGCCAACCCCCATCTTTGAGCAACTGGATTCCGGCCGGAGACGGGCAGAGATCGAGGCGAAATTCGCGCCAACACCGAGCCTCCCGCAGCGCCGTCGTGTAGCGCCGCGCTGTTACTCCCAGCCACGAAACCCGCGGGCATCCCGCCAGACCGCGAGCGGCCCGCAAAATTATTGGTGAATGCAAATGCCCAATGAGAGTTAAAGCCACGCGCCCAAGCCGCTCGCGGATGACCGTTTCGCGGTAGAGAAATGGCAAGGCACTTGGATCATGACAGCACAGGACGATTTGTTGCCCCGGACCCAAGCCTTGAAACACCCCGCGAATCGCCGCGAGATGTTCCGCATGCTGCTGCCGCCACCAATCCCGCTCGTCCGGTAGCGATTCAAGCTCGAACATCGGCCAGGCCACCAAACTCGACGTCACTCCGACGAACAACCATCCCGGCGAAACTTCCTCCACCCAAAACCGGCGAAGGCCTAGTTCCAGTTCACACTGCTCGAGGCTACGACGACGCAACCCCCCTGCCCCTCCAAAGAGGCTGATCTTGCCCAGATCATGATCGCCAATAGTCGTGAGCAGTCGCGAACCATACGTCTGACGCAGAACAGCCAAACATTCCGCGCTGCTGGCGAGTGCCGCCGGATCACTCGCCCCGACAAAGGCTGAGTCGAGCGTAAAATCGCCATTAGCCAACACTCGATCCACCGGCCCAGCCCGATTACAAATGGCTTGTACACGTTGGTTGTGCCGATGCGGCTCGGCCAACCAGACCCAGCGTCGCCACCCGCTCGCCGCCCAACGGAGGGCGGGATTTTTAATCACCCGAGTCTCGTGACCTAAGCGGGCCTGTTCCGCAGGCCCCGCCCAGTGAAAATCGCTCATTACCAAAACACGCACCCCCTACGATGGGCAGGGCTCGACGCCGATCACAAGCGGTGAGTGAGGAGTTGTGAGCTACTCTGAGGTACGGGCCTCGGCGATGCCGAAATTGGTAATCTTCAGAGTGGCAAGATCAGTGGATTGGCTGGCAAGAATATTTGATCGCTCAAGATCACGGTGGATGACGCCTTTCTGGTGTGCGTGCTGGGTGGCTTCGCAGACCGCTATGAAAAGGCCGGTGTTTCCTTCTTCAGACTGCCAATTCTTCACCCGTTGCGTTGCGAAATGCGAACCGTGTTCCCGGCCCAGTCAAAAACCTGTCACCAAGCCACCGCAAAACCTCAGGTCCATTTTTACGTTGCGTTTTTCATCCCGGAAAACAACCACATCCGGTACCGCAGGAATGCGACCGCGGCGTGGTCTCACTCCCACTCACTCCATCCGCCGCCCCGCTTCCCTTGACCATCAATCCAAGGCCCCCAGAAATCAGGCGCTGCACGGGCGCCCCAGTTTGAGGATCCTTGGTCAGCGCAGGTTCGCTCATCGACTGCTTCATTTCAAAGCGCCGTATGGGCTGATCCGGCACCGTGGGAATTGTCTCGTAAACATAAATCGGCATCTTCTCCTCTTCGCCCATTCAATCACCGCCCGCAAGGAGGCTCCGCTTTACCCACAGAACTGGGTTTGAACTATCCGGACTAGATCTTAGACCGCACCCATCCTCTGCGCTTTGGCTTTCAATTGAACAACGTCCGGCAACAAAACAAACGGTCGGACGCCAATCACACGCTTCAAAGCGGTCGAGGACTACCGCGGCCCAGGTCGGGTTTCGACCGCCTCATTTCTCGTCACCCTTCTCCTCCGCTTTCCTCATCGCTTTTTTGAGTCCTGGGACCCGTTCCAACAGTTGATCGAGCTTCACTCCAGTGAGGCTCTCTAGGATAGGAGGGAGTTGGGCGATGATCTGGGTCACGTCACCGGTCAACTTACTCGCACCGCCTCCAGGGCCATTGCCAGAATTGATAATCACCATCTTTTCCATCTTTGACAGCGGTTCGCTAATTCGCCCGGCAATTTCGGGTAGGACCTTCACGAGCAATTCGATGACCGCCGCTTCGTTGTACTGCTGAAACGCTTCAGCTTTCAAACGGGTGGCTTCGGCGGTCGCCTTGCCTTGAGCCAAAATAATATCCGCCTGGGCGAGTCCCTTGGCCTTGTTCGCTTCGGCATCCGCAATACCCGTTGCTCGATTCACATCGGCGTTGGCAAATCCAGTCGCTTTGGTCGCGGCACCCGCACCAGCCGCCTCGGTTTCGAGCTGGTACTTTCGAGCATTGGCCAGCGTCTCCACTTTGTACCGCTCAGCATCCGCCGGTTTCTGTACCATCGCCTCCAACTCACGCTGCTTGCGGAGGGTTTCTTGCTGTTGCAGTTCAATTTGTTTCTGCTTTTCGATGATCTGCACTTGCACCTCTTCGGCTTTGACCAACTGCCCCGTCTTGAATTTTTGCAAGTCATACGCCAGATCGGACTCCGCCTTTTTTTGGTTCACTGCGGCTTGATACTGGGCGACATTCGATTGGTAATCGCGTTGGGCTTCCGCAATTTTGGTGTCAGCGGCAAATTTTGCTTCCTGTCCCGCTTGGGTGGCTTGGGATGATTTAATCATGGCGTCGCGGTCCGCCTCCGCCTGAGCAATGACGGCGTCGCGTTTGACCTGGGCAATCCGCGGCTTGCCCAGGGCGTCGAGATATCCCTGCGTGTCGCGGATGTCGCGAATCGTGAAACTGACAATGCCCAACCCCATGTTCGCCATGTCCCCCGCTGCGACTTCTTGCACTTTTTGCGCAAACGCATCACGATTTTGATAGATCTCCTCAACCGTCATGGTGCCCAGAATCGCACGGAGATGACCCTCCATCGTCTGCATGGCAATGTTCTTAATATCCTCCACGCGTTTACTGAGAAACTGCTCGGATGCGGTGGCGATCGAAATGTCGTCGCCCTTGACTTTAATTTGCGCGACGCCGTCCACCTTTACCGGCACGCCTTTGCTGGTATAAACTTCAGGCGTCTGAACATCAATGGTGAGGAGTTCGAGCGAGAGAATGTCGACTTTCTCCAGAACTGGAATGACAAATGTGCCGCCGCCCTTGACGATGCGGAAGCCACGCAGGCTGGTTTTTCCCCCCGGGTCGGTCACGGAATATTGGCGGCCGGAGACGACCAGAACTTCGTTGGGGCCAACCTTGGTATAGCGGCTGGCCCACACGAGACCGAATAGAACGACCACGACGACGATGCCAACGATCGCAAGCGCCGCGAAGCCGAAGCCCGCCGGCGAAAGTTGAGCGAGCATCAGGAAGGAATAGGTAGAAGGAACAACGGAAGTCATAAGAAACGAAATGAGGGCTAAGTCGATCTGAAATGGATCAAACCGCGGTCACGTAAAACTGAGAACTCACGATGCGGGTAATTTTGGTGGCACGGCCGACGGCAATGGATTTTCCATCCTCAGCCCGTGCGGGTGCCGTATAGCGCGTGCCGCCTTGGACATACGCGATTTCGCCAACGCCGCGTTCGGGCACAGGCGTTATCACCGTTGCCACGAGGTCCACGAGATCGGCAACCCTGCCTTCACTCGAGCTTTGAGTCTTTCGGAAAATAGTCCGAAACACCCAAAGTACGACGGCCGCTATGAGCAATCCCGAAAGTAACGACAGCGGGACATTTACCCAGGGGTTGCGAGTGACTTCCAGACTGCAAAAAATTAGACCGAATCCGCCAAAGGCGGTGACAAAAGAGGCAGTCGTCGTGGGACTCAGGGCGGCGAAGCCGGGCATATCGTTGGTGCCAAAGCCAGCTTCGGCGTGGCCGCCGGAGCCCAGGTGGTCCAAATGACCGTCGTGTCCACTGAAGGCGTGCGCGAAAAAGGCACTGACCACCGTGAACAGCAGTCCGGCTCCAAAACAAACCACGTAGATTATGAATAAGTCCATAGCGTCCTAGGTTTTCCTCCGGTCACCCATCAAGCACTTCCAATTCGTTTTCAAAATGAGACCAAATCGCGCCGGATTTTGGTTTCGGTGAGGCACCAGAGCGAAGCCTACCCACCGGAATCGGTGACGGACGAACAACATCGCCAGCAGGCAAAATAGCTAGAGAGTTTGTCTCATCTTAAGATTAGGCCCGAATAAGCGGTTGATAGGCCGGACAATCAAGAAAGAAAAGCTCGCCGGGACGACGAGCCTCTCGGGTCTCCGGCGAGTATTCAATTCCCAAGCTGGCCCGGATATTTGCCACTCTTCCGCCGCCCGACCGGCTCGCGGTGAGTTCCAGCAGGGAGGGTGTGAACGATCCGGTCTAGCGCCAGCCGCTGATCTTGCTTGCTCGGGTTCGACGATTTTGGTATCGCTTGCGGCATGGCTGCCATGGGTCGTTTTCAAAAAGGCGACGAAATCTTCTTCGCGAAGGTGGTGGAGGGCGACGTGTTTAAGGCTATCGGCGATGTGTTTGGCTCGCCGTCGTTCGAGAAGAAAGCCATGGCCCGCAAAGGGCTCAAAACACTGATCCCAGTGATCCCCTCAAAGATCATCGCCGTGGGATTGAACTACGCCGATCTCATTCAGGAGACCGGCATGACCGCGCCGAAGGAACCCTTGTTTTGGTTCAAAGCCACCACGTCGCTCATTCCCGACGGAGCCAAGATCGAAGTGCCATTTGCCAAGCACCGCACCGACTTCGAAGCGGAACTGGCGATCATTATTGGCCGAAAGCTTCGAAACGTTGGGCCGGCCGAAGCGGCACGGTACATTTACGGATACACACCCGCGCAAGATATCACCGACCGAACCCTACAAGCGGCCGAAAGCCAGTGGTCCCGGTCCAAGTCCTTCGACACATTCACTCCCTTAGGCCCGTTGGTGGAAACGAAGCTCAATCCTCACGATCTCCATCTTCAGCTTTTTCAAAACGGTCAGTTGCGACAAAACGGCCATACCCGCCAACTCCTCTTCGACTGTTTTCGACTCGTGAGCTTCATCTCGACCCATCTCACCCTTCTGCCCGGTGACGTTATTCTCACCGGAACGCCCGGTGGAATTGGACCGATCAAATCCGGGGACAAGTTGGAAGTTCGGATCCAAGGCCTTGCTTCGCTGATCAATGGGGTGAAATAGGTCGAATCAGCGTCAATTCATGAAGCCCCCTCGAAGATTCAAGTTTCAAATATCAAATATAAAACCTGGAAAATTGTAATCACGCATTCTAGTTCCAGGGACGTCTTTGACGGACCTGGGGGGGAGCCGATACTGCGGTCCTAGGCATGAGTCGAAAAAAAAACACTGGCGTAAGACCGGTATCCGGGTCGGTATCGGACCCTCGTCGGGAGGAGTCGAAAGAACCGTCACCTCTGCATCCGCCGAATCGGATCGCGCTGGGGTGGGCCCGGGCCTCATTGGGAGTGGCAGCGGTGGTATCGCTTTACCTGGCCTACACCTCCTTGACCGGCAGTGGCGTTGTGGGTTGTGGCGGTGAGGACGGGTGCAATGAAGTGCTGAATAGTCGATGGAGCAAATGGCTGGGTATTCCGGTTAGCCTGCCGGCCATGGCTCTCTATTTGTCATTGGTCTGGTGGTCGTTGATCGGATTTGACCCGGCCACCAAGGCTCCGCGTCGCCTCGCTCGCCTAGGTCTACAGGCGGGCTCTTGGATGGTCCTGGGGGCGGCTGTCTGGTTTTTCCTCCTTTCGGCTTTCGTTCTCCGGAAATTTTGCCCGTATTGTTTTGCCGTTCATTTAACCGGATCTCTGGGAGCAATGCTTCTTCTGAAACGGATTCAAGCCACCGCGCAGGTTGCGGACAAGTTAGCGGGCGGCGGGGATTCCTGGTATTCGCAGATCCATTGGGCTGCCTTGGCCTTAGGAGGCTTGATCGCTGGACAATTGGTCTATACGCCGACCACCTATCGAGTGGCCTCGGTTCCAAGTAATTTGGGAATTGCCGCAACCGATTCCCCGGCAAGCCGGGGAACGAATTCGAGCGATGGGTTGAAGCGGACCCCGGCGGGCACATCGTCCGAACCTTCCTCCACCCCATCGGCTCGTGCCGGCACGGAGGCAATTCCTTCCCGAGTGCTGGCCTTGTACGACGGCCATTTCCAACTCGACCTCTATCAATTGCCGCTCCTGGGTTCGGTGACCGCCCCAAAGGTATTGATCTCTCAATTCGACTATACCTGCGAACATTGCCGACATAGTCATACTCCTATCATCGAAGCTCAACAGCAATTCTCCAATGAACTGGCCGTCGTTTGTCTACCCATGCCGATTGATAGGCACTGCAACGAATGGATACGGAAGACGCCTTTGGCCCATACCAATGCCTGCCAATTTGCCGCCCTGGCCTTGGCCCTTTGGCAGGCTGATCGAACGAAATTTCACGAATTTGATGATTGGATGATGACCTCGCCAGAGGCACTCCAGGTGCCGGTTGCCCTCGCTCGGGCTCGATCATTGGTGGGTGAAGCGCGTCTCAATCAGGCGTTCGCGGATCCCTGGGTGGCGCGTACCTTGCAACTCTCGATTGCTCTCTACCGCTCGAATTCAATCACTGTGAGAAGTGGCGCGATGCCGATGTTGGTGGCCGGCACCAATGTGGTGACCGGCACGATTTCTTCGACCGCCAAGCTACTCGAACTCTTGGATCGTTCCTTCGGCCTTAAGCCCGCCTTCTAAAGCGAGGAACTCCTGGGCGACTCCTTACGGCGCCACCAAAAACAACGCTCTAAGCCCTCGCGATTTGGCCAAGAACGAGGTCGCCACTCCGTTTGGAGCTCAAAATCCGCGGCAAATCGTGAGAGGATCTCGTCGCGAGAGCAACCGAAAGGCGGGCCATCGGGCTCATTCGGGGGAAGTAGATAATGCACCGCGAGGAAGTGTCCGCCGGGCGACAACCATCGTGCAGCGGCGGCCGCATAGTCGTTGCGGCGGTCCGGATTGATCGCGCAATAGAGGGTATGCTCGAACAACCAATCGAATGGTACCGGTGGCGAATCCTGGAGGAAATCAGCCTCCGCAAAGGTAGCGGTGGTTTGGGCTGGCGCGGCGCTGCGTGCGGCCGTTACCGCGCTCGCCGACAGATCAAAGCCCGTGGCGGTAAACCCCGCTTCCGCCCAGACCCGGACGTCATGACCGAACCCGCAACCCGGAATAGCGACCGTCCCTCGGGGCAACTCGGGGTGCGCGGCCAGAAAATCAACGAGGGCGGGAACGGCCTCGCCCTTGTTCCACGGGGTGTCCGCGATGCGGTAGCGTGCTTCCCAATAAACGGCAGCGGGAGCGAGCAATGGTTCAATGGTCGAGACAAGCACGCGGAGAGCCTTCCTCGTCGTGACCAGGGTCGCAACCCGGATCATGCCGAACTCATCCGAATCTGAAATTTGTAACCCGTGAACTTATTGACGATTCTAAATTAAGGGAAAGACTGAAGGTCAAAACGAACCTTCAAAAGCACCCAATTCTGATATGACAGAGCCCGACCTCTTGATTGCCGCCCGCGAATTGATTCGCACCGGCGAGTACCGCGCTGCGGTGGACCAACTCATGGCCAGTTTGGCCGAGCTACCGATTGAGTTTCACCCCAAGGCCTATCATTATGCCGGGCTCGCCTTCTATTTTAATCAGGAGTGGGCGGAAGCGTTCGGTTATTTTACGGTGGCGGCGCAAGGAAGCGAAGTGCCGGAGGACTGGTTTAACGTCGCCATGGCTCAAGTGAAGATGGGTTATCCCGCGGGCGGCCTGCAAACGTGGCAGAAGGTGTTCGAGCTCAGCTACGCGCATCCCGAAGCCTCCGAGACATCGACGTTTTTTCAAAAGAAACTGATTTTTGCCCAAACACTGCGAGACGCCGGTGCCTGTGATCCCGTAGGCCTGGACCTCCTTGAGCGACAACTGATCGGCTTCTATACCCATCATCATTCGACGGATGCCCACACCTGGGGCATCCGCGGTGTGCCGCAATTTTTTGAGGTCCTGGATACGACCCAAGACTATTACCGTCTGATGGGACGTCCGCTGGCAGATTGGACCGCGCTTTGTGATCGGGTGGCTTCTGCCGTTGACGCCGAGGGAAAGGAATATTGCGCCCAAGTACGTGGAAGTTTGGACAAGCAAAAGTCGGACACGTCAGTCGAAAGAGGATATTATGGGAGCCTGATCGGCCGAAGAAATTGCCTCGTCGCCCCCGAAAATGAACCGGGTGGTTGAGAAGCTTGCTGGTGAAGGGATCCTTTGATCCTTTGACTTCCAAAAACAAAGCTGGCTTAGATAGACGGATGCCTTATAGTTCTGCTTCACTTCGTCCTCATTTTCTGCGAAATGTCACCGTTGAACGCCTCCCTTCGCAGACCCGTCACGGTCTTGGTGATGGTCCTTGCGATTTGCCTCGGCGGTGTCCTGGCCTTGAGTCGGATGGCCCGCGACGTTTTTCCGCCACTCGGCATTCCAACCCTCTACGTGGCTCAGCCCTTCGGTGGCATGGATCCAGCCCAAATGGAGGGTGCGCTGACCTATTATTACGAGTACCACTTTCTTTACCTAACCGGTATCGAGCACATCGAATCTAAGAATATCCAAGGCGCTTCGCTCATGAAGCTCCAATTCCATCCCGGCACAGACATGGCCGCCGCGATGGCGGAAACCGTTGCCTACGTCAATCGCGCCCGTGCGTTTATGCCCGCGGGTACGCCGGGGCCATTTATAACGCGGTTCGATGCCGGGAGCGTGCCCGTCGGGCAATTGGTGTTTTCAACCGAAAATCCAAACCGAACGGTCGGTCAGATGCAAGACGCGGCGCTCAATCAGGTTCGCCCCCTGTTCGCCACCCTGCCCGGCGTGTCCGCGCCGCCGCCATTCGGGGGCAGTGCCCGCACGATCACGGTGAACGTGAAGCCTGACCGAATGCGAGCCTACGGGCTCTCCCCAGACGAGATTGTCCAAGCACTCGCCCAAGCCAATACGATCAGTCCATCAGGGAATATCAATATAGGGGATCAGTATCCCATTGTACCGGTCAATGCCCAGGTGCGAAACATCCGTGATCTTGAAAGCGTGCCCATCCGGGTGCAGGCCAGTGGCGCCGTGTTCATTCGCGACGTGGCCACGGTGCAGGACGCCAGCGATTTGGTAACGAGCTATGCCCTCGTGAACGGTCGAAGGACCGTCTACATGCCGGTCACCAAGCGCGCCGACGCGTCAACCCTCACGGTGGTCGATCTCGTTAAGAAGAGTTTGCCAAAGTTTCGGGCCGCCGTCGCGGATGATATCCACGTCAGCTACGAACTCGATCAATCTCCCGTCGTCACGCACGCCATCGGGGATTTAATCAAAGAAGGCGCGCTTGGAGCCGTATTGACCGGGCTGATGGTGCTGATCTTTCTCCGAGATTGGCGTAGTTCGTGGGTCGTCGTCATAAACATTCCGATCGCGTTGCTCGCCGCATCCATGGCACTTTGGCTCACGGGACAAACCATAAATCTAATGACCCTCGGCGGTCTGGCTCTCGCGGTGGGAATTCTCGTGGATGAAGCCACGGTGGCGGTCGAAAATCTTCATGTTCATCTCGCCCGCGGCGAACCTCGGGCTCGGGCGGCGCTGAAGGCCACGCGGGAAACCGCTTGGCCGCGGCTGCTGGCGATGCTTTGTATTATTGCGGTGTTTTTGCCGGCGTTTTTTATGGAGGGCGCCGCTCGGGCATTATTCACCCCACTCGCTCTGGCCGTTGGATTTTCAATGGCCGCGTCGTTTTTTCTTTCGAGCACCTTGGTCCCAATCCTGTGCGTGTGGTTCTTGAAATCCAGCGAGCAATTCACCGAACCCGATGGGTTGCTCACCGCGCAGCGGTCTTACCGCGCACTCCTGAAACTCATTCTGCAAGCCCGCTGGTGGGTCGTCGGGGTCTATCTCGTAGCGACCCTCTCCCTGGTGGTTCTGATCGGGAGAAAACTCGGCCTTGAAATCTTTCCCACCGTGGAGGTCGACCAATTCGCGGTACGACTGCGGGCTCCGGCAGGCACGCGCCTGGACGTTACCGAACAGCTCGCCCTCAAGGCCCTGGAACTAATTCATCGCGAAGCGGGTGGCACCCATGTCAGCCTGACCATTGGGCTCGTCGGCGTTCACGCGGCCAATTATCCGGTCAACCTCATCCATCTCTGGAACAGTGGACCCGAAGAAGCCCATTTTTCCGTACAGCTTCGGCCCACGAGTGGTCTCAAAATTCCTGCCCTCAAAGAGCGACTTCGTCGCGCATTCGCCACCGAGCTTTCTGAGGTTCGGGTTTCGTTCGAGCCGAGCGACCTCGTCAGTCGCGTCATGAGCTTTGGTTCACCCACGCCCATCGAAGTCGCTGTGAGCGGTCCCAACCTCGCTACCAGCCGCGACTACGCTGAACGCCTCCTCGCAAAACTCTCCGCCATGCCTTCGTTGTGCGACGTTCAAATCGCGCAATCCCTCGATTTCCCCAGTGTTGAGGTAACGATGAACCGCGAACGCGCTGGCCTGATGGGCGTCAAGGTTGGTGACCTCACCCGTTCGCTCGTGGCCGCCACGACTTCGAGCCGGTTCACCGTCCCGAATTTCTGGGCCGACCCCAACACCGGCGTCAGCTACAGCGTCCAAGTGCAAGTGCCCCAAACCGAGACGCGCTCTTTGGAGGACGTTCGCAATTTGCCGGTCGCCGCCGGGCCCAATCGAAGCGTGCTCTTGCGCAACATCGCTTCCGTCGCTCCCGGAACGACCATCGGAGAGTATGAACGATATAATATGTCCCGAGTGGTCAGTATCACCGCAAACCTTCACCGCACCGATCTGGGCCGCGCACTCCGTGAACTCGCAGCGATCCCGGAAATATCAGATCCCAAATTATGGCCGACGCGCACCCGGGTAGATGTGCGGGGTCAAGCGATACCACTCCGCCAATTAGTGGAAGGATTCCAAGCCGGCCTCGGCGTCGCGATCGCTGTCGTTTTCCTGATGTTGTTGGCCAATTTCCAGAGCCTCCGCCTCGCGCTCACGGTGATCTCCACCGTCCCGGCAGTCCTCACCGGCGTCGTCCTCCTGTTGTGGCTCACGGATACCACGCTAAACCTGCAGTCGGCGATCGGGGCGATCATGGCCGTGGGTGTCGCCGTGGCCAACGCAATCCTTCTCGTCACGTTCGCGGAACAGGCGCGGCAAGCGGGCGCGACCCCGATCAACGCGGCGGTAGAAGGCGCTGCCTCACGTCTGCGCCCCATTCTCATGACCAGTGCTGCCATGATTGCGGGTATGATTCCCCTGGCGCTGGGTTTGGGCGAAAGCGGACCACAAACCGCCCCGTTAGGACGGGCTGTCGCCGGTGGTTTGCTCGTGGTCACCGTCGCGACTCTCTTTGTTTTGCCCGCCGTATTTGCCCTCCTGGCACCCCCAAGTCTTCGTTCGGCGTCACTGGATCCAGAAGACCCCAACAGTATCCACTTTGAGAAAGAGATTTCGCTATGACCGTTGATCGTTCACCCCCGCGGCCCCGGCCCGGATCCAAAATTGCTTTCGGACTATTCACCTGGGCCGCCTGCATCCACGCCGGGGTCGCCGCGGAAGCGGTGGAGGTCACCACCGCTCGGCCAATCCGCGGTCTGATCGTTCGCTATATCGCTCTGCCAGGCTCCCTTCGAGCCAATCAGCAAGTCACTCTGCAGGCACGCGTCGCAGGCTTCGTGAAATCCATCGAGGTCGATCGCGGCGATGCAGTCCAGGCCGGACAAATCCTCGCCGAAATCGAAGTCCCGGAACTCCTGGTCGATCGCACGAAGCAACGAGCCGAGGTCAAGGTCGCCGAATTAGAAGTCAAACGCTTAGACACAGCGCGACAAAAAGCAAATGACCTGGTCACCCCGCAATCGCTCGATGCCGCCAACGGCCGACAGGAAGTGATGCGCGCTGAACTGGAGAAAACGGAGACATTACTCCGTTATGCCAACCTCACGGCACCCTTCGCCGGCATCATTACGGCGCGGTTTGTTGATCCGGGCGCCTTTGTTCCCGCTGGCGCTCCGGGCGGCGCGTCGGCGGTTGTAACCCTGGCCGATACAAAAGTGCTGCGGGCACAAGTCCTCGTGCCGGAAGCGGAAGCCATCCTCGTCAAAACGGGCCAGCCCGTGCGAATTTCCGTCGAGGGACTGGCCCAAGAAACCTTCACCGCAACCATCAGTCGCCACTCGGGTGTGCTCGATGAAACGAGCCGAACCCTCCTGGTCGAAGCGGATCTCCCCAATAGCACCGGGATCCTTCGCCCCGGAATGTATGCCAACATTCGTCTCGGCGTTGAACGACACACCGACGCGTGGTTGATTCCGACGGAGGCGATTGTAATGGAGAAGATAGCGGGCTTTGTTTATCGGGTAGACCACGGGCAGAGCCGAAAAACCCCCGTTAAATTGGGATTTCAAGACGGCCCAACGACCGAAATTATATCCGGGTTGGCGGAGGATGCGGTCGTCATTATCCCAGGAAAAACCGCTCCGGCTGAAGGTGCAGCGGTGCGCACCAAGGAATCCAAATGAAGGCGAGAATTTTCCTCGCCATCCTTGGATTGGCTACCGCCTATTGGATCGTTCGGGCAGAATCTCAACCCATTACCTTAGCGACGACCTTGCGGCTCGCGGGGGCTCAAAACCTTTCGCTCGCCCTGGCTCGCGAGCGCATCCACGAAGCCCGAAATCTCCTCCAACAAGATCGCCAAACACTCTTCCCTTGGGTGGCCCCGGGAATCGGCTATAAACGACACGACGGTAATTTGCAGGATGTTGTTGGGAACGTGTTCGACGCCTCTAAACAGTCCGGCACCGCCGCGCTAACTCTTCAAGGACAACTCGATCTGGGCGATTCCATCTACCGGATACTCGTTGCTCGACAGGTGGTCCGGGCTAGCGAAGCGAGTGAAGCGGGCCAGCACCGCGACCTATTGAGGCAAGCCGCCACCGCTTATACCGAACTGTCTCGTGCCGCGGCCGCCCTCTTAGCGGCCGACGAATCGGTACGAATTGCCGACGAATTCCTGCGCCAAATCAAGGAGGCCGTTGATGCCGGTATTGCCTTTGCGGGAGATGCGCCGCGGGCCGAAGTGCAACGGGACCACAATGAATCCCTCCGCCTTCGAGCACGCGAAGAGATTCGGCTGGCCTCCGTCCGATTGGCACAACTTCTTCGGCTACCGCTCACCCTTGAATTAGAGCCGACTCTCAGCGAGTTCGTGCCCGTGGTTTTGATCGATTCTAACCGTGCGTTAGATTCGCTCATGGCGACCGCACTGGCTCGACGCCCAGAATTGACCCAAAACGACGCGTTATTGGCAGCGGCTCGGGCGAAACGTGACGGAGTAACCCAAGGTCCGTGGATGCCTACGGTGGGTGCCCAAGCGGCCCTGGGTGGTTTGGCGGGCGGCCGAAATGGCGACTTCCACCACGGGGATGATTTTCAGGACTACAGCTTCTCCCTCGCTTGGCGTCTGGGGCCGGGTGGCTTGGGTGATCGCGCCCGAATTCGCACCGCGGAATCCCGTCTTCGCCAGGCCGAGCTCGGCCGTGAGCAAGCGCGTGATGAAATCGCACGGGAGGTGATTGTAGCACGAACGCGAACGGAAACCGCCACCGCTCAGTTAGCCGTGGCCAGTCGAACCCTGATGACCGCACGTCGTTTGCTTGAATTAACTCAATCCCGTCGTGAATTTGGGGTCGGCGAAGTTCTTGAAGCCGTCGAGGCCGAACGCGAACTCACTCGCGCCCAGACCGAACACCTCCGCGCGATTGGAGACCATAATCGGAGCCAATGGGAACTATGGAATGCGGTGGGAGACGAAGAACCCAAGGAAACGTCTGCTCGCCCTCAGTGATCCCTAACCGGATCGGCGCAAAGGAACGCCTCTTGAATTGGAGGATCACCTCTGGCAGTTTGTCATCGGTAGCGGTCTTTGCCGGAAGGGTATTCGCCCTTCGGTGGCTTGATTCGTTTGCCCCCACGAACAGGTTTCGGGGTTCGTTCAATCAATCACTCAATCATCGACGACGCTCAATCTGATTCGCTTTTGTATGATTAGAAAATGGTTCGCTTTTTGGGGGATCCTCGTCGCCTGCCTGATACACGCCGCAGCCGGTGAGCCCGGGTACAACGACGCAAAATGGACCTTCCTTGACACACCCACAGTCCTCAAGGCAGCGGGCGAAATCACCGTCGCCAAGTATCCCGATTCCGACGAGGCCATCGTGGAAAAGAAAATGATCCGCCTCTACCGCGCCGATGGCACGGGCGAAAGTCAGGATGAAGCATTTGTCAAGGTGTTGACCGAAAAAGGCAAGCGCGGAAACCGCAGCCTCAGTCTTTTCTACATGCTGCCCTATTCCACCGCTGAAGTGGTCCAAGTGGAGGTCCTCAAACCTAATGGCAACACCGTCCCTGTCGACCTCGTCACGAACTCGAAGGAGATGATCGACGACAGTCAAATGGGCATGAATATTTACGATCCCAACAGCAAGATCCTCCGCGTCAATATTCCCCAAGTGGAAGTAGGCGATGTCGTTCACTCCATCACTCGCACCACTACCAAACGTTCCATTATTCCAGGAGAGTTTGCCGATGAAAACGTCTTTGAAGGCTCCAGCTACCTCCAGCACCTTACCTACGAAGTCTATGAGCCGAGCGACAAGCCCCTAAGCCGGGTGGTCTTGCGGGATGAGGTGCCAGGCACCGTCCGGCACTCGACCCAGGTTTGGGCCAATCAAGGCACCATTCACCGCTGGGAAGTGAGCAACGTACCGCGCACGTTTGGCGAACCTTCAATGCCGGCGTATGAAACGGTCCTTCAACGCTTGCTCCTGAGCACCACTCCGGACTGGCAAACGGTGTCGAAATGGTATTGGACCGTTTGCCGACCCCATTTGGAAGCCACCACACCCGACCTGCAGACGCAGGTCAACGAACTGATTGTTGGAGCCAAAACCGATCTGGAGAAGGCCAAGGCCGTTTTCTATTACGTCGCCCAAAAGATTCGTTATATGGGCCTCACACCCGAGAAAGATCGACCCGGGTTTGAACCCCATGACGTCAAACTAACGTTCGCCAATAAATATGGAGTCTGTCGAGACAAAGCGGCGCTGCTCGTGGCCATGTTGAAAGCGGCCGGACTGCAATCCTATCCTGTCTTGGTCAGTGTCGGCTCAAAAAAAGATACGGACGTTCCCGAACCCTTCTTTAACCACGCCATCGTCGGCGTAGAACTAAAGAAAGGCGAACATCTTCTCATGGATCCGACGGCCGAAAACACCAAAGACCTGCTG
>JAYVTS010000205.1:0-8799 GCA_043788645.1 Verrucomicrobiota bacterium | reverse complement strand
GCGGGGCCGAGATCGCATTTGGATGCGCCGAGCCAAACGGGCGCTCCAGAGTTCCTAAAATTGGAGCGGCGCACACCCGTTCGAATTCGCACGGGTCCGGCCAGGTCAGGACTCAACGAACGAGTGGATGAAGCCGCATTGATGGCAAATGAGACAGTAGCCTGAGCTTTCTACCCACTCTGGATTTAATGATCGAATGATGGCAGTATCGAAGTGGGTCTTCCGTTTATGGAAGGATTCGTGGGCGCAAATCACGCACTTGAGGGCACGGCCATTGATCTGAACGGCCTCGGGAAGCGACTTGGGAAGCATAACTTTGGAACGAGAACAACGAGATTTCCCTATCTAACCACGGATTGCGGTAAGCGGGAAGCCCGGAGTTTACTCATTTGTAGGATTTATTTCTTTCCAAGCGCCTGATCTCGTATCGCTTTGAACTCTGCACCCGCCCGCCATTGCGGCCAAAGTCGCCCATTCGCGACTTGAATCCCAACCGCCCGCATCAGTTCCAGATCTTCCACCGCTCCACTCAAGTCCCAATCGGGTTTTATCTCGTCGCTCACCTTATGATAGTCATGGTCGATAAACTCATTGACCTTGGCTTCACCATACCCGGCCGGGCGCCCAATGTAGTCGTCTCCCGATTTTGCATAGAGCGCCGGTAGCCCTTGTTTCATAAATTCGAAATGATCACTGCGATAAAACGTGCCGCGCTCCGGGTGGGCTTCCGGTTGGGTCACCCTGCCCTGCAACCGTGCTTGCTGAGCCAAGGTGTCTTCCAACGTCGAGCTGCCCGCACCCACAATTCGGACATCACGGGTTCGGCCCCATTGATTGACACCGTCCATATTAATATTCGCCAATGTCCGACTCAAAGGATGAACGGGATGCGCTGCATAATAAGCCGAGCCCAATAAGCCTTGTTCTTCCGCAGTAACCGCCAGAAACAGCACACTTCTCTTGGGTCGCGGTCGGGTTTGAGCAAAGACTCGAGCCAACTCAAGTAAACCCGCGGTGCCTGAGGCGTTATCGAGCGCACCATTAAATATCTGGTCTCCGTCCAATTTGGGATCGCGTCCCAAATGATCCCAGTGCGCCGTGTAAATCAGCCACTCATCGCGAAGCTTCGCCGATTCGCCCGGGAGCAATGCGAGGACGTTTTTTGAGCTCAAAGAGCGAGTCGTATTGTGGGCTGAGAACGTCGCCCGTTCGCGGAAGGTCATCGCCTTAAAATCTCGGCGAACTGCCGCGGCTTTGGCGTTTTCGTAAGTGGTGCCGTTCGCCGCGAAAAGTTGCTGCGCCCTTTCATGGCTGATCCACGCCGCGATCGCCACCTTTGGCCCGATCGACCCGGCAAGATCGAAGCGCTCACGCCCCCACGAATTGACAACGACAAACCAGGGATACGCCGCCGGTTTCGTTTCATGAATAATGAGTGCGGCCGCAGCCCCACGCCGGCCTGCTTCCTCAAATTTATAGGTCCAACGCCCGTAGTAAGTCATCGCCTTGCCCTTAAAGACCTGATCATCCAATTGATTGGGATGCTTCGAATCAGGCACTGGCGGATCATTGATCAGGATGACGACGGTTTTGCCGCGCACATCTAGGCCACGATAATCGTCCCAACCGTATTCCGGCGCCGTAACCCCGTAGCCGACAAAAACAACCTCGGAATCCCGCACCTCCACGGTCGCTTCCAGCCGAGGCGACCAAGCGACAAAATCCTGTGGAAAGGTCAGTGCCGAGGTCGAACCGAATTCAGTCAGATTGCCCGTAACGTCAGATTTGACGCCCACAATAGGCACCTCTTGCGTCCAGGATCCATTCGCTCCGGCGGGTGTCAGGCCCGAGCGCTGAAACTGGTTCACCAAATACTCCACCGTCTTCCCCTCCCCGATTGAACCCGGCGCCCGCCCCTCGAACGCATCACTGGAGAGGATTCGGATATGCTCCAATAAACGGTCAGATCGGACCAATGGCCGCCCGAGACGATCCGCTTTGGCCGAGCCGAACTCGCTCACGAGCCAAACCAAGCCCATCGCAAGCACGGTAATTCGGCCATACAGCCCAGAGGATGATTTCATCGCCAAACAAAGAAGCATTGGAACACCAAGAGTTCACGCACTTTCATCCCGTAAATCCGTTTCCTCACTGCAATCGAAGAGAACCGCGGATAAGACCCCCTCTCGTCGAGGGAGAGGACAGGATCACCTGCTCGGGGCAGTTCCATCCAAGCACTCGAATCACGAGGTTCACACTGCGTGGCCACCGACCCTTGGACTCTTTGACCCGCGGGCCATCCGACGCGGAGTCGGGTCGGAACGTTTTACAAGGCTTGTCGGTTGCAACCCACAAAATAGTTTGGGTAATTTTCTAACCAATCGATGCAAATTGCAACTAAATTGGAAGATTGTCGGGGCGCAGATGAGTCCCTTTGCTCGATCAATGTAAATGAAGATAAGTCTGCACCGGTGTATTTATTGCATTGGAATCTGAGGTAAGTCCGCCGCTCCCCGAAGTCCCGGCGCCTTCGCGCCGGGCGGCCAGCGAAGGCGTCGGCCGGTCCGAGATCCCCCGGGGCGGGTGCCGCCCCGGCACCCGCGCGCGACGAAGGGAGCGCGTCTCGACGGCGGTACGCGGTTCGCATCGGAGTCCGCACCTGCTGCCGCTCACCAAAGACCCGGCGCCTTCGCGCCGGGCGGCCAGCGAAGGCGCCGGCCGGTCCGAGATCCCCCGGGGCGGGTGCCGCGCCCCGGCACCCGCGCGCGACGAAGGGAGCGCGTCTCGATGGCGGTACATGGGTCGCATCGGAATCCGCATCTACCGCCGCTCCCCGAAGTCCCGCCGCCTTCGCGCCGGAATTTCGAACCTGGGCGAGGCACGACTGAATCGCCTATCATCGGGGATCTACAATGGATGATCATCGAAGCGCACGGTCCGAAAACCCAACGAGACCTACCGTTCATTGAATGACGCCTTAAGGCGCCGGTTTCGTAAACGCTCGGACGGAGGCAATATTCGCCTTCTTGGCAAATTGCATCGCACGCGCCACCGCTTCCCAACTCGCATCCCGATCCGCTCGCAAAACCAGCTTCGTAGCGGAATCTTTTTCACCCGCGGATTTAAGTTCCGTGAGCAGGGTGTCCGCACTGACCGGACGATCCCCAATGAAATAGGTCGGCTCGGTGGCCGATGTCCGCGCAATCGTCACCACCACTGGGGGCTTTGCCTCCGACGCGCCGGCTTTCAGCCCGTCCCCAACATCAGGGAGTGTCAACTTGACCGCGGGCTGATTCCGAAAGGTCGAAGTCACCAGGAGAAACACCAGCATGACGATGAGCACATCGATCAGCGAAATAATAATGATGCCAGGGGCATTCCGCTTTCGACGGGGATAGAAACTCATCGCTGCACCTCCGGTCTCGCGGGGAGTTTAGATTCGGCGGCGGGTCGAATCAGATAATGTTGGCGCAACAGTTCATCACAATAGCTCTCGAGTTCTAAGGCGAGCGCCTCAACCCTCTTATTGAGAAGGCTCCACGCGGCCAACGACGGAATAGCGACCATGAGCCCGAGCAAAGTTTTGTTCAACGCGGCGCCGATACCCTTTGCCAACAGGGTATTGTCGCCCGCAACCGCTTTTCCAAAATCTCCAAACAGCGGAATAATGCCGTAGATCGTCCCGACCAGTCCGAGCAGCGGAGCCGTGCCCACGATGATTTCGAGCACCACCAAGCCGCGTTCAAGCGCCAATATCTCTCGTCGAGCTGCTACCGCCACCGCAGCGGCGTTATCCTCGCGCCGGTACGGCAAGTGTTCGAGGATCAACACGACTAAGCGGGCCAAAGGGGACGGTTTCGCCATGCAAGCGCCCTGCAGAACGGTGTCCTCCGCCGCTAATTGTCGCACCAATTCGGGTGGCACGACCACGGAACGGCGCAAGGCCCAAAAACGTTCCAGCACGAGAGCCAGCGCCACCACCGAAAGCACCAGTAAAGCCGAACCAAAAAAACCAGCATCAGATAACCAGGTCATGAAATAATAGGAGCCGTCAGGTTAAAAATTTAGGAATGTCTTGCGGGGTGCGTTCAGTACCAAAAAACACAGGTGCAATCCAATGGCTTGGGTCCATAGGTACTGCGCATTTCGTTCGACCAATTGCCAAAACTGGCCGCCACCATAATGGCCGTCTCACAAAAAATTGCTTCGCCGGCCGAATCCTCGATCGCTTTGACATCCATCACGGTTCCGTCGGGTGCCAATCGGAAAGTAACCACTACTTTACCTATATGCTCACCTGCGAATCGGCGTTCGTCTAGAATCGAGTACCATTTTTGCTGCACCGCCGCCCACATGCGTTGGCCGTATTCACCCATCGGCCCGCGGGTCACATTAAATGCCGGGATACCTCGGCGATCGACGCCACCGTCTTGCTTCATCGGTTCACCGACAATAATACCCTTCGTCTGCCGAACTTCGGCAAGACTCTTCTTTGCCTGGCGCCGACTTGGCCGTTGCGGCTCCTGCGGGGGTTGCGCCTCCGCGGGGGGGCGGGGGGCGACGGGGTGTTTTTCAGCGGGTTGCGGTGGACTCGTCGGTGCCAAAGCCAATTGGAGGACTTCTCCTTTGGGCGGTGTGGCGGCGGGTTGCGGGAGGACCGGCACTTGTTGCAACTGGGCGGGCTTCGACTCCTGTTTTGTTCGGTCCACGTCGGCTAACTCCACGTCGGGAGGCACCTCCGGTTTCGGTTCGAATTTCGGTTGCACTCGTTCCGTTTCAAAGGTCTTCGCGTACTTTTCCTGGGTGCCCCCAACGAAGGGTTGATTGAGTTGTGGATTCGGTGCCGCAATATTCTGCGCCCAGGTATTCGCGGTGCTTTGAAACTGAGGATTTTTGGGAGAATCCGCCACCACGAGTGCCGGATCGACCTCGATAAAGCTGAGCGGAATTTCGTATTCTTCGGGGCGCGGACGGTATTCAGCCGTCTCCGGCGGCAGCGGCGTGGCGGCGGCTTGAGTCGGCGGCAATACGGCCTGTGGGAGCCAGCGCGGAAACCATTCCGGGTGCGCCCGAACGAGCATCACCGTCGCCAGCCAACCCACCGTGACCCCCACATGGATTCCCGCTGACAGTGCCAAGGCCCAAATGACCGGCGACTGCCACCAACGGCGTTCCGGCTCATGAGCCCACGGATGCGTCACAACTCGACCACCCTGCCGCAAAACCAGCCTCCGTGCAAAGCGAACTATTCGAGCTACGCGAGATCGGTCTGACCCATGAGATAACGGTCACATTCACGGGCGGCCCCACGCCCTTCGTTAAAGGCCCAAACCACCAAGCTCTGACCGCGCCGACAATCACCCGCAGCAAAGATTCCCGGAAGGCTCGTCGTATAATTGCCGTGTTCAGCTTTAATATTTGAACGAGGATCCCGTTCGACTCCCAGTTGTTCCAACAACGGTTGCTCGGGTCCAAGGAAACCCATGGCTAACAAGACCAATTGCGCCGGAACCACCCGGGCGGTTCCCGGAACATCCTGCGGCACGAATTGCCCCTTCTCGTTTTTCGACCAGGTGATGGTCACCAATTCGATCCCCGATACCTGACCGGCAGCATCGCCAATAAATCGTTTGGCCGTGGTGAGATAAACCCGCGGATCGGCGCCAAATTTCGCCGCAGCCTCCTCCTGGCCGTAGTCCAATTTGTAGGTTTTGGGCCATTCAGGCCACGGATTATCGGTCGCACGATTCTCCGGTGGGCGAGGTAGAATCTCCACCTGGACGAGCGATTTGCAGCCGTGGCGCATCGAAGTCCCAACACAATCTGTGCCGGTATCCCCGCCACCAATGACGATCACGTCCTGGCCTTCCCCAGAAATGAACTCGCCGTTGCGATGACCTGAAACCACCGCCTTCGTGTTAGCGGTCAGGAATTCCATGGCAAAATGAACGCCCTTGAGGTTGCGGCCCTCAATCGGCAAGTCGCGCGGTTTGGTGGCTCCCGTGCAGACGACGATCGCATCAAAATTCTGGCGCAATTGGGCCGCGGTCACCGTTTTTCCAACCTCGGTTTTGCATTCGAACTTGACCCCTTCGGCTTCCATCAACTTGAGGCGACGTTCAACGACCTCGCGTTTGTTGAGCTTCATATTGGGAATGCCGTACATGAGCAAGCCTCCGGGCCGATCTGCCCGCTCATAGACCGTCACCCAATGGCCCGCCTTATTCAATTGAGCGGCACAGGAAAGTCCCGCGGGACCGGAGCCGATCACCGCGACCTTTTTCCCAGTTCTCTTAGCCGGGGTCTCGGGAGTGACCCAGCCTTCTTCCCAGCCTTTATCGATGATCGTACACTCGATATTTTTGATGGTGACCGGCGGGGCATTGATCCCCAGAACACAAGAGCCTTCGCAGGGAGCTGGGCAGACTCGTCCTGTAAACTCGGGGAAATTATTCGTCTTATGCAAGCGGTGCAGGGCCTCTTTCCAAAGGCCCCGATAGACCAAATCGTTCCATTCAGGAATCAGGTTGTTGATCGGGCAGCCACTGGCCATGCCTGAGATCAATTGACCCGAGTGACAAAATGGTACCCCACAATCCATGCAGCGAGCTGCCTGATCTTGGAGCGTTCCTTCGGATAAGTGTTCGTGAAACTCGTTCCAATCCTGAATGCGTTTCACAGCACTGCGATCCAGCGGCAGCTCGCGGATGAATTCTAAAAAGCCGGTCGGTTTACCCATGTGAATAACTCGCTTCTGAAATTAAATAAGATTGGTGCTCAGCGGCCCTGCTTCCGGTGTTCGGAGCGGAGCCGCTGAGCGATTCGGTTTAGCCACCGCCAACGCGTGCGGCGTCTTTGGAGTTTTGCTCGAAAGCAGCGTTAACGGCGTCCTCGCCACTCAACCCGGCGTCGCGCGCCATTTGCAGCGAGGTGAGGACGCGTTTGTAATCTTTCGGCATGACTTTGACAAACCGGTTTCGAACATGGCCCCAGTCCGCCAGAATTTCTCGGGCTCTTTCGCTGCCGGTAAACTCGATATGCCGCTCAATCATCAGACGGAGTTCAGACGCTTCTTGATCGGTCTCGATCTTCTCCAGACCCACCATTTGCCCGTTGCAGCGTTGGGCGAAATCGCCGACATCATTCAGCACATAAGCCACTCCACCAGACATCCCCGCCGCGAAGTTGCGCCCGGTCGCGCCGAGCACCACGACGGTCCCGCCGGTCATGTATTCGCAGGCGTGGTCACCCACACCTTCGACGACGGTATTGGCACCGGAATTCCGAACCGCGAAGCGTTCGCCTGCCATGCCCCGGAAATAGGCTTCACCCGCCGTCGCACCGTAAAGGGCAACGTTGCCGATGATGATATTTTCATGCGCTTTGAAGGTGGCGTCGGTAGGCGGGGTAATGATGAGCTTGCCGCCCGAGAGACCTTTGCCGCAGTAGTCGTTGGCATCGCCCTCAAGCCGGATCGTGATCCCTTTGGGCACAAACGCCGCCAGACTTTGCCCAGCCGAACCTTTGAACCGCAATTGGATGGTGTCTTCCGGCAACCCTTCCGCGCCATATTTCTTGGTGACCTCGTTACCCAAAATCGTACCCACAACCCGGTTGGTATTCCGGATCGGCAATTCGACAATCACCCTTTCCTTCCACTCCAAGGCGGGTCGAGCGAGATCGAGTAAAATGGTCAAGTCGAGTGATTTCTCAAGGCCATGGTCCTGGGGCATCTGACAGAACTGAGCGACGCCCTCGGCCAATTCCGGCTGATGGAGAATGCTACTGAGGTTGATCCCCTTGGCTTTCCAATGCTCGACGGCTTTGCGGGCTTCAAGAAGGTCCACCCGGCCCACCATTTCGGTCACGGAACGGAATCCCAGCTTGGCCATCCATTCGCGGAGTTCCATGCCGATGAACCGCATAAAACTAACCACATGGACCGGATCGCCAGTAAATTTGGCGCGTAGTTTTGGGTCCTGAGTGGCCACACCCACGGGGCAGGTATTCAGGTGGCAAACCCGCATCATAATACAACCCAACGAAACCAGCGGGGCGGTCGCAAAACCAAATTCCTCAGCGCCCAACAACGCGGCAATCACCACGTCCCGGCCCGTCTTCAACTGACCGTCCGTCTCCACGACGATCCGCGAACGCAGATTATTGAGGAGCAGGGTCTGATGGGTCTCGGCGAGACCGAGTTCCCAAGGTATCCCCGCGTGTTTGATACTTGATTGAGGCGACGCACCGGTGCCCCCATCGTAGCCCGAGATTAAGACCACGTCGGCGTGTGCCTTCGCGACGCCCGCCGCGATGGTCCCCACGCCCACCTCGGCCACCAGCTTGACGCTAATGCGGGCCGTCCGGTTGGAATTCTTGAGGTCATGAATGAGTTCCGCGAGGTCCTCAATCGAGTAAATATCGTGGTGCGGTGGGGGTGAAATCAGCCCGACTCCCGGAGTTGAATGTCGAACTTTCGCAATCCACGGATACACTTTCGTGCCCGGTAGCTGCCCGCCCTCCCCCGGCTTGGCGCCCTGCGCCATTTTGATCTGGAGTTCCCGGGCGTTGGTCAGGTAATCGCTGGTCACCCCAAACCGGCCCGACGCAACCTGCTTGATCGCGCTGTTCTTGGAGTCGCCCTGCGCATTGGTCCAATGATAACGTTCTGGGTCTTCGCCGCCTTCTCCGGTATTACTCCGGCCGCCAATCCGATTCATGGCAATCGCCAGCGTTTCATGGGCTTCCTTGGAAATGGACCCATAGCTCATGGCGCCGGATTTGAACCGTTTCAAGATA
>JAYVTS010000204.1:0-7334 GCA_043788645.1 Verrucomicrobiota bacterium | reverse complement strand
TCCCAGACCGGGGTGATCTCATACCGTCCAGGGGCTCGCAAATGAACCGGGGCAAGCTTCGGCGGTTCCACCTCGCCGACCCGCCATTGCTGGGCGCCGAAGGGAGTTTTCCAGCGGTAGTCCGAACAGCGGAACGTCCACTGGCTGGGACCTAGTTCCCGAGCCACCAGAGGGTCCAACTTCGGAGTCTCGGGAATAGGCCGGTCGGTCAACAGATTCGAATCAATCCACTGCGTCCGGCTCTGCACCCAGTCTTTCATCACCTGAACCATCCCCTTGAAGTCTCGCGTCGGAGACGCCTCGTAAAACTTCCCCTGCCCCGCCTTCGACGAATCGACAGAGCGCGAAACCATGATCGGATGATAGTCCCATTTCATGCGATCCGCCTCCACAAGGTTCGCCCCTTGGGTCGAGTCCCAGATCACGGCGGCACATTCGTCAATCAGCCGCCCGGTTTGCTCCGGGTTAAACAAAAGATCACGAATCTCCCGCAAGCGGTTTTGATATTCGAGTTGGAATTCGGGGCGCGACAAAACGGGGCGATGAAATGGCTCCTCTCCATCACCATACATATGAATCGCCCAGGTGAGGTCAATATCCCAGGGAATGACCTGAGCCCGCTTCGTTTCCGGATTGAAGTAGAAAGTATAGTTTTTTCCACCCACCACGTCGTAGTGATGGATCGACTCGATGATTGCGCGATAGGAATAATACCGATCCAGTGCCACTCCTTTTTTCCACCACGCATCCGACTGAGTCCGAAAGAATCCTCCAATCAACCCGCGAATATCGGACGCATTCGTCACGGAACGAGACCCTTGGTGAGATAGTTGCCCCTCTCCGAACATCATCTTGTAGACGTTCCCGTCGGGTAGAGAATGATTCTTTAGGAAATTGCCATCCTCATTTTCAATCGCCAAATACAGCCCCCAAAAATCTCCCTCGTATTGATTGCTGGGTGCTTCTGCCTCACCGCTCACAATACGCAATTGGATCCAATGCGTGAAGGGTGATTCCGTCCCGGCTAGATTAAACAACCGAAACCCGACGGATTCAAACATCCCTTGCTCGCCGCGTTCACCGTAGTCTCCCTGCTGAATACAGGCGCGCAGGTTCAACTTAGACCATTTTGCCGGATAAGCCTGGCCAAAATCGTCCTTAGGTCGCAAGACTTGACCTGAGTTGAACTTAAATTTCCACATGTTTTTTCCCATCGCATGACGCCAGCCTCCGCCCCGAGCCCGGAATCCGACGTGATCGTACACTTGACCATCGGCAACCAAGGTTCCCGTGTAAGCATATTCTTTAGAATTGCCAGGCTGATACCAAGTGGCCGCCTTAACGTCTGGATCTTTCGCAATGAGTTGATATACCTGTACTCGACGCATCGCCGCGGCACTAAAACTAACGGGTTCGCTTTGCTTGGAGTTGCGGCTCTTCGGATTGATTGAAGCCTTCCAGGCCGGCACCCCATCGTAAACGTAGTAGGCATCGTTAGACCCCTTTTCTCCGCGATCAGCCACACGGATCGAGTGACCACTTGCGTCCGTCAGCTGGAGCCGATAGCGCACCAACCGCCGATGGATCTGGAGCGTTCCCGGTAGTTCGACACTGTAGATTCCATCGCCCGCCACGGCGTCACCCTGTTGGCCGTCATCATGCATCGGCACTTGAATCCATTGGCTCTTGAACGCCGCGTCCGCCCACGCAATATAATGTCCAGGTTCGACGAGCTGATACAAAAGCGCGACCTCCTTCGCCGTCACGGGTGGTGCGAGTTTTGCCGTCATCAAAACAGTCTGCCCAGTCCGCGGTTGCTGAGGGGTGTGGTGAACCTCCGCCGACATTCCCTCAGATCGAATCGCACTGATCTTCGGCGAGTCCGCCCCGAAGGTGCGCAATGAGGCGGCGAGCGCCAGGCCGAACCAGGCCCGTTTCCACACGTCTTGCCGCCGCCACCTCTTCGCAGAGAAAAAAGAGAATTTCATAGGATACCTCAAGGGATACGAGCCATAGATCGGCACAAAATTGGAACTCGTCTACTGCTCACATTCCCACCTCCACGTTGATCACTTGAAGCCGCCAGTCCGCAAAGTGGGGCGCTGTTTTCATGATTCCGAATGAGTCAAACGTGTAGCCGCAGACTTGTCCGTAAGCACCATCTGGCCCGATATTAAAAGTCCATACGGACCCTGGCGGAATCGATCGCTCGTCGTTCCGCTCAAGAAATGTGGCGAGTTCCCGACTGTCAGCGCCCATTTTTGCAATCGAATCTCCGGCCTGCCAGTGGCGAAAAATGCCTCGACTTACCAGCAGTCGGCGCATGATCGGATTCAAACTTTGGGATTGCTGGTGCCCGCGAAACACCGCTTGCACGACTCCCGCGGGCGTCCGGGTTTGATTGAGCACAAATTGAGTTGCTCGTTGGCCGTAAACCCAGGCCCGGCCCGGGTCCACGGCAAAGTCGGGTTCATCCGCGACCAACGAGAAATCATTCCACATGAAGCCGAGCGTCGTCGGGTTGATCGGGTCTTCGGGGCGAAAATCGCGGGCCATCCGAGCCATCGCATCCTGGGATGCCGAATCCGACCGCGCTAACCATTCGGGATGGGTCAAAAAAAACTGTCGTTGATTCAACGTCCCAAGAAATCGGAAACACCCTTCACTCGGCGCCTCCAGTAAAGGTCGGGGATCAAAGCCAGACTCCAACCCACCGTGATTGCACTGGATATAATTTCCCGCCGAACCGACATACGTCACGACCGGCAAAAAATCAAACGCCCGCACTATTTTCTTCGCCTCGAATGCCGCTCCATACTTGACACGTCCCTCACTCAAAAAGCCGTACCGGGCGGCGAGCGATATTTCCTCATGATTGCCGCGACCGAGAAAAACTCGATTCGGATTTGCCACTTTGAGGCGAAACAAGGTGTAAAGCACTTCAATGCCAAAACTGCCGCGGTCGGCATAATCCCCAAAAAAGACGAGGTAAAAGTCGGGGCGCTTCACGGTGAAATCCTGTAAATAACCCTTTTCATTGAGCCAAGATAATTCCGCCAATAGCGAACGGATGTCGCCATGGTAGTCCGCATGGAAAAACACCTCGGCTCCCGCGGGCACCTCGACTTTCTGGGCAAACGGTTGAAAGGGCACCGATACGGCACCGTGAGAGGGCCTTGCCCCAGCTAAAAAACCTTGAATCAGAGCCGACGTCGGAGCTTCGGGCGCGAGAAAATACGCCACGTCCGGATTGAGAAAGCCCTGGGAGGTCGGCAGCTCGCCCACCCAACGGTTCGTTTGCCCCAGCGCTCCCGTCTGACATTGATCAAAAAATTCTGCAATTAAGTCGCCCAATTCCTGGAAACGGGGGAGTGGCAGCGATCCCGCCGGAATCAAATTTCCTTTGAGCGCACGATTGGAGGGTACTTTGAGGCAGGCTGCTCTCCATTCGGCAAACGAACGTTTCGCGATGCCAGGGCCGGAATCACGAAGAGAGGTTGGTGCGGCAGAAACGGCTTGCGTCAGTCCGACCCATCCGACCCACAGCACCCACGGTTGCAAAGTTCGCCACCCAATCATAACGCCAAGATTCACCGACGACCCCCGGCTGCGGAAGCAATTTCGCGCTGGGCCGTCGCCGACCCAGATCGACCCGGATCAGAGAATCTCCGTTTCCCCTCCGCGGCGATCCGTGTTCAATCGACCTATTCCTTGCTTTTCAGGGTAAAGAATTGTGATTTGAGCGCTGTTGACTAGGCTTTCAGAAGTTGAAAAGTGAGGAAACGTTCACCTCGAGCTCGAGCCTCGGCGAAGTCCATCGCGGCGACGGGTAGTCCCGCCTCGACTGCCAACGGAAAGAACCGTGCATAGGAGGCCTCCTCGAAGGCATAGGGTGCCCCCCGCTTCAAAGCTGCGACAATCTCTCCAAAGCGAGCTTTGTGAATCGTACAGGTACGTGCCGTGTCGGCATCGAACCCCTCGACAAATGCTTGCATCGACACCTCGGAACCCGCAATGACACACCCATCTCCACTGCACACAATGTCATTGATGGACGCCAACGCGTAATAGCCAATGACCTTAGAATCCCGATCTGCGCTCATAAATAGGTGGTTGCCCAACGACAAAGCTTAGCCACGGCGGCCACGAGACGCGACGATTGCAACCGCGACCGCCCGCCGTCGTTCACTGCTGTGCATCCTGCATTAGGGCACGGTTGGAGTCGTATCGCCATGGTTTTGTAGGCGCTGGTTTGGGACATTCGACAATTCGCGCGTTGGTTTGATCGATACCTGGATCCGACCGCTCAAATAAAGGGACAAGCGACTTGATCAATTGAATCGCCGATACAAATAGACTGGATAGTTATGAGGGAAAACTCGCTTCTCCAATCTGCTTGTCCCTAGTTTTTGACGGTTCTGAATTGGACGCATTGAACCGCGGATGAACACGGATTCACGCGGATGGGGAAAATTTTGGAGTTTTTCTTATCCGCGTTCATCGGTGTTCATCGGCGGTTCTGGTCAACCTGCCCTTTCCTCCGAGGAGAGGTAACCCGAGTACGACCGGTGCGCTGTGATAACACAACGCGCTGAAAGAGGTGGACGCCCACCGATTCAGACGCGGAAGCAGTGAACCGCGGATGAACACGGATTCACGCGGATGGGGAAAATTTTGGATTTTTTCTTATCCGCGTTCATCGGTGTTCATCCGCGGTTTTCTTTCCCCGGCTTCAGTTCGCGTTTGGTCGCGACGAGAACGCGGCTAGTATGATCGGTCATGCAGGGTAAACTTCAGGACGATTACGGCCGAGTCATGCGCGACCTTCGGGTCAGCCTAACTGACCGCTGCAATTTTCGCTGCCTGTATTGCCTTCCCGAAACGGAGGAAGCCGCTGATTTTTACCGGTCCAAATGGGATGCCCTCCGCAATCCCGTTCCCGCAGCACCCAGTCTGACCCCAATTCAATACGATTGGAAACCCAAATCTGCACTCCTCAGTTTTGAGGAAATTCATCGGGTGGTGCGGATTGCCGTCGAACTCGGGGTCCGAAAAATCCGATTGACGGGCGGTGAACCCCTCCTGCGCAAAGCCGTGCCGGTGTTGGTTCGCAGCCTCAGAGAAATTGTTGGGATCGAAGATTTGGCCCTGACGACCAATGGTTTCCTCTTCGCCCGACAAGGCGAGGCTCTCCGCAATGCCGGACTGCATCGGGTCAGCTTTAGCCTGGATTCGTTAGACGCCACCAATTTCCGCAAACTCACGGGCCGCGACGGATTGAGCGAGGTCCTCGCCGCAATTGATCAAGCGCAACGGCTCGGATTCTCGCCGGTTAAAGTGAACGCAGTGGTTATTCGGGGCTTAAATGATCACGAAGTGGACGGATTAGCCCAATTCGCCCGTGAACGCTCCCTGAGTTTGCGCTTCATCGAATTCATGCCACTGGATTCGAGTCGAGCGTGGCAAAAAGACCTGGTCGTACCAGGGCGCGAAATTGTGGCCCGACTCCGGAATCGCTTTGACCTGGTGCCGGTCGATCAATCGTCCAACCTGGCGGAAACCAGCCGCCGTTGGGCCTTTGCGGACGGCCGAGGTGAGGTGGGTGTCATCGCGCCGGTCACCGAACCGTTTTGTGGGCACTGCAATCGGCTGCGAATTACCGCGGACGGCAAGATTCGCACTTGCCTCTTCAGTCTCGAGGAACCTGACCTGAAACCCATGCTGCGTGGCGGAGCCACCGACGATGACCTAGCGGCACGCCTCATTGAAATTGTGCGAGGGAAAGAGGCGGGGCATCGGATCGGTCACGCGGATTTCGTCCAACCCGCACGAACCATGAGTTGTATCGGAGGGTAGGAGCCGACGCGAATTGCAGGTCACTCCCCTTCCCCGGCCAACTTCCGATAGAGTGTGGCGAGGCTGATTTCCAACAGATGCGCCGTTTCTTCTTTGTTTTGATTCGTTAACGCCAGGACGTGTTGGAGATAAGCCAACTCTTGATCGCGGAGGTAGCGTTTCAAGCTGGTAACGCCCCGCGGCAACGGCACTCCGGGACGCACGGTGGGAGGGCCAACTCCTGCTGGACCCACGGCGCCGGGCAGACTCGTCGCCGGAGCATTGCCAATGATTGCGCCCAACGGCGAAACGTATTCCGCCGCCTGCTTATCCTCAGAACCATCCTCCGCGGGAGCCCGCTTTTGGATCACGGCCGGCAAATCGGCTACCCGCAATAGCGGGGCATCGGACAGGACTCCGGCCCGTTCCAACGCGTTTTCAAGTTCCCGAACGTTTCCGGGCCAATCGTGCGCGGTGAGCGCCGCCACCGCCCGGCGTGTGATGCGAAACGGCTGACCGCTCCGAGCGTGAACTTTGTCCTTCAAAAAATGGGCGACCAACATGCCGATATCGTCACGGCGCTCACGCAGGGCCGGCATTTGGATGGGCACCACGTTCAATCGATAGAACAGATCTTCTCGAAATTTACCGGTCCTCACCAATTCCTCTAAATTTTCATTGGTCGCGGCGAGCACCCGGACATCCACCTGCGTCGCGGTGTTATCGCCCACTCGCCGCACTTCTTTTTCTTGTAACACCCGCAATAAACGGCTCTGCAGTTGAGCCGGCATCGTCCCGATTTCATCGAGCAACATCGTGCCCCCGTCGGCCTCATGGAAGAGGCCTTCCTTATCGTTAAGCGCCCCGGTAAAAGCGCCTTTGCGATGTCCGAATAATTCCGATTCCAGCAGATTCTCGGGCAACGCCGAACAGTTGATGGGAATGAAAGGCCTCGTGGCCCTCGGCGAATTGTAGTGGAGGGCTCGCGCAATCAGTTCTTTGCCGGTCCCGCTCTCACCCAAGATCAAAACGGTGGAATCCGTGGCGGCCACCCGTTCCACCATTTTGAAGACGGCCTGCATGCGCTCACTCGCGCCAATGATCTGATGGAAGCCGTACTTGCGCTTCAGTTCCCGTTTTAGCAGGCCGTTTTCGTGAATCGCTTCCGTATACGAGAGGGCACGGCTGACACATAATTTCAGCTCGTCCAATTTGAAGGGTTTCTCCAGGAAATCGTACGCCCCTAACCGCATGGCCTCCACCGCGCTCTCCACGGTGCCAAATCCGGTGATCATCACGACCACTGCCGGTGGCGTGAGCGCTCGAGCCTTGCGAATAATCTCCAATCCATGCGGTTTGGTCTTGTCGAGGTACAGATCCGTAATCACCAGATCCGGATGTTTCTCGCTCAGAGCTTCCGACACTCCGTTGGCGTTGGTAAATGGAAAGACTTCATGCCCGTCGGCCCGCAAGACTTCCGTGACCATTTGCACCATGGT
>JAYVTS010000203.1:0-1776 GCA_043788645.1 Verrucomicrobiota bacterium | reverse complement strand
CATGGAGTCCCAAACGGCCTGCTACCTGGTCGAGGGTGTGATACGGACTATACCCGTCCTATCGCGAAGGGTGACGCCCTGAGCTAAGATCGACGAAGTCCCTCACCCGGTCCGGACCCGACCCATGATCATCCTGCGCATCGAACACCCGGTCCCCGACTTCGCCGCCTGGAAACGGGCGTTCGACGCCGACCCGTTGGGCCGTGGCCGCGCGGGTGTGCGCCGATACCGGATTCTGCGCACCAGCGACGCCAAGTTCGTCACGGTGGACCTGGAACTCGGCACCCTCGCCGAGGCGGAGGCGCTCCGGGGCGCGCTGGAAAAGCTGTGGGGCCGGGTCGAAGGCCAGATCATCGGGCGCCCGGAAGCGCGAATTCTCGAGCCGGTGGAGGAGCGAGAGGAGTAGGCCCGGGCCATGGCGCTCGGCGTCTTTGCCGACAAGGCACGCCCAAGACCGGTGCTGGTTCGACCGGGGCCATGACATCTAATGCATAACAGGGCAGTGTGACAATCGGAACCAAGACAAGGCAGTGGCAAGGTCCTTGGCGCGTAGCGGAACTACCGGCGGTGTTTGGTCGAAATTGACGGACGCGGCCGGAACCCGGCCCCGCCGGTTCCCGGAGGGCTCTGAGTGACCACCTCACGCCCAACCGAGGTGATAGGGCTCCGGGATCGTTGCATGATTGGTTCCGCAGAGCTCGAGCCGGATTTGCTGGTGGCTTGCTGTCGGGGTTTCTGGGCGGCTCCTGAGTTCGTGGTGGAGTGAAGGTCGCCCAACTCGCCGGCTTCATCGCCCGAGATAGGTGTCGTACCAACGGAGCGACTCCTTGATCATCGGGATCTTCGGTACGCTGTGGTTGTCCTGATAGACGACACGTTGCTTGCTACCGCCGGGTACGCCGAGAAGTCGGTAGAACGCGTCCTGCGACGCCTTCATCGGGTAGGTGTTGTCGAACTGGCCGTTCAACATCAGGACCGGGGTGGTAACGCGGGGCAGGAAATTGAACGGGTCCACCTCAGGCCTCATCCGCTGCATCTCGAGGCCGGCCACCACCAGGACGGCTGCCTTGATCCGCGGCTCGATTGCGAGCATGATCGCGGCGGCGTTGGCGCCCAGGCTATATCCGAAATACCCGATCCGGCTGGTGTCGACGTCCGTACGGGAGGCCAGATAGTCGATCGCCCGACGGAAGTCTTTCCCCTGCATGACGACCAGGTCGCGATAGAACACCGTTTCGTCGGGCGCTGCCCCACGCCCGTCACCCCGCTCGAAGGTCCCCTTGTAAATGGGATACAAGACGGCTCTCCCATCCTTCACGACGAAGTCGGCAAACTCCGGGTCGAGGTCGGCCGACGAGCGGTTGACCACTGAGACGACCGAAGGAAAATAGACAACGGTCTGGAAAGGCCTGTGGGGCCGCTTCGGAAGGAAGAGATACGCGGTCGTCCGTTCGCCGGCGTACGCGGCATCGTAGCTGATCTTTTCCCGGTCGTAGGCCTGATTACTGGTGTCTCGACTTTCGAGTTTCGCCTTGAGCGGCGTCTGGTCATAGTCATAGAACCGACGATAGGCCGCAAATTGGAGGTCAGTGGCCGGGACCTCCGTTGCAAAGTCGCGGGAGGTCACGGGGACCGGCCTGGCCGCAACGGCTCTGGTCGAGTCCTCCGCAATCAACGCACTTCGCACGCCGTTGATTGGCGCGCGATCAAACGGGTCGATCGCCTCCCACTGATTGAAGATGTACGCCTGCTGGTTCCACCCTCCGCCGAGAATGA
>JAYVTS010000202.1:0-4081 GCA_043788645.1 Verrucomicrobiota bacterium | reverse complement strand
ATTTTGGGCGATGCAGGAGTCAATATTGAGGAGATAGACGCCGAGCACCTCGAGGAAACCGGTCTCATTGTCCTGTCGGTGGATCGTTACGATGCCGCCCTCCGCGTGCTGGCTGATAACGGGCTCCGGGCGATTGCTCAGGATGTGCTAGTGATCCGGATTGAGGATAAGCCGGGCGCGCTCGCTACGGTCGCGAAGAAACTTCGAGATGCCGACGTCGACGTCCGTTCGATGCACATTTTACGACGGGACGCGACGGCATCCCTGGTGAGTCTGGTGGTAACTGACCACACGAAGGCGAGACTGATCCTCGCGGAGGTGGTCGTGAAAAACTACGGTTGATTGAGAACGGTCCCGTGCCCTCGGGCGTTTAGAGAGCCAGGATTGATTTTAAGGTCTGGGCCACCGCCATGAACGCCTTTGCAGGGTCACTCATGGGTTGACCGACCACGACCGGGATGCCGGCATCGCCGCCTTCACGGATCGCCTGGAAGAGGGGGATCTCGCCGAGGAATCGGATGCCTTTTCGGGTTGCTTCGCTACGTCCACCGCCGTGGCCGAATAGTTCGAGCCGAGTTCCCTCCGGCGTTGTGAAATAACTCATGTTCTCAACCATTCCAAGGATCGGCACGTTCACTTTTTCAAACATGGCGACGCCTTTGCGAACCACCCCCAAGGACGCTTCTTGTGGAGTCGTGATAATCACTCCGCCATCAAGCGGCACCGTCTGGCAGAGCGAAAGTTGGGCGTCTCCCGTACCCGGTGGGAGATCGACCAGCAAAACGTCCAGGTCTCCCCAGGCGACGTCGTGGACGAATTGAGTAATGGTTTTTTGAATCATCGGTCCGCGCCAAATCACCGGTTGATCATCATTCGGAAGCAGAAAGCCCATGCTCATCAATTTCACGCCGTGGGCTTCCGGTGGAACGAGTTTTTCTAGGTCGTTGATGGTGGGCTTCTCGCGTTTGCCCATCATGAGCGGAATGCTGGGTCCATAAATATCGCAGTCGAGGAGTCCGACCCGGTAGCCGAGTTGCCGGAAGGCGACCGCGAAATTGACGGCGCACGTTGATTTCCCGACGCCACCTTTGCCGGAGGCCACCGCAACGATCCGGGCGAGACCGGGGATCTTTTGTTTTTGCGCGAGCCCGCTCGGAACCGCCGCGGCTTGTTGGGCCGTCGGAACCCGGAGTTCGATGTGGGCATCGGCAAGACCCGGTAGTTGATCTCGCAAGGCCAATCGGGCGGCATCCGCGATTTGTTCGCCGAGCGAGGCGTTGGCGGTCGTGAGTTCGATGAGGATACCGACGGCGTCGCCGTCTATCTGGATCCCTTTCACGAGGCCAAACGATACAATATCCCGGCTGTACCCGGGATATTTAACGGTGCGAAGAACCGCGAGGACTGCTTCCTGTGTCATGCGGCCGCCAACCTGGGGGAGAAGCCCTCCGGGTCAACTCTCCGGGCTAGCGCTTTGCCTGGAGTTCGGCCCAGCGGGTGATCCCGATCACGGGCAAGGCAAAGGCGTAGGCGTTCTCCCAGGCGGCGGTCTCAGTGGCTTTGAAAACGTCGTAAAGAAGTTTCTTTTGAGCTGGGAGAGCGGGATCGGTGCTGGTTTCGTTTCGGCGCCAAATACCCAGCCGAAGGCCCCCTTCCAGGCGGTGGTCCACATGGCGATTCATGATCATGGAATCCACGGTATCGAGCCCGGCAATTTTCCGCATGGCGTAACAGTAGGCGGCCGCCTGGAGGGTTTCCCCTTCGGGACCGTCGGGAGTGTGAAAGCCTTGCTCGCTCAAAATGATGCGTCGTAGTTGGCCGGCATAGAGGAATTCAGGGCGGCGCAAATAGGCGGGCAAAAGTTCCAGGTTCTTGAACGTGATTCGCGGCGTGGTCATCACGTTGGTCGTTGCGGATTTGTCGTTCCAAGTTCGCGGTTCAAAAAGGTTTTCCGGGTACGGATGAAAGGCCACCTGCCAAGCAAAATCGCCCCCAGCCCTGGCTCGGGCGGCAAAACGATCCAAGAATGGCCTAGCCGCAAAAGTCTGAAGATCGTCCCCGCCGGGATAGTGAATGTTCCAATGGTGTTCCAACGAAATGTAGACGCGCGAATTGGCTGACTCCCGATGAATTGCATCGTGTGCCAGGCGCATGACTTCCACGTAGTCGTCGGTAAATTGTTCCAGCGTGACCCGTCCGCAATTAGCCCAAAACCAATGAGAATTGACCTCATTGCCCAGAACCCAATTGGGCACCCGCCCGTAGGTCAGATCGGGTCGCGACCATCTTTCGGCGAGGAATTCCAGGCTGGCGGTGAACCACGCCCGACCTTCCGCAGTGCGAGAGTTGAAGGCACCCAGGTGGTTGGGACAATTGGTGTTAAAATTCGGGTGCAACATCACGGCATCCAAATCCGGCTGGCCGCTGGAATAGGCGAGCACGATGGCCGTCACAATGGCCCCTGCTTCCGTCAGGCGTTTCACTTGGTGGTCCAGGCTTTCGACATAGGCTCGATGAAAATGGAAGATTCTTTCCCCCGACCACCACGCGGGATTATGCGCGTCCTGGGTCAGGTCAACGAGTTGGGTGAGGTTTAGATTGATCCCGGCATGTTTGACCCCGAGCGCGATGGCATCATCGACCATCTGCACTTGGAGCCCTTTTTTCTGTGGTGTTTCTGGGAATAACCAGTGGTATCGCGGAGTCGAATCGGCCGCGTCGATCCGCCCGCCGGTGAGGATCAAGAAGCCCAAGGAGAGCGAAATTAAAAACTCTGACAACCAGAAGGTGCGGCCGGGACGTTTCAGCATACCCAAGAAGACGGGATCAATGTCCCGATCTTCGATTTTCCCGCCGCAACTTGAATGACCTATCCCGGTAAAGTTGGTGGCGATGGGTTCAGTGGACGGATTTTTGGGGCGAGCGGCAGTTCGCAAAGCGAACGTCGATTGACTCAGCGAGTCCAGTCTCGACGGTGGGTGGCGAATGTCGCCGTTTCAGATTTCGGTCCTTTTTTTTCTCCAGTTCGCCGTGATCTTGTTGGCGTGCCGACTCGTCGGGGCGCTGGGGCGGCGCTTCGGACAACCGCAGGTCGTGGGTGAAATGATCGCGGGAGTTGTCTTGGGACCGTCGTTGCTCGGTTTGATTTCCCATCAGCTCCACGCGGTCGGCGTGCTTCCGGCCGATTGGCAAGCGCAGTTGTTTCCCAAGGAATCTCGACCGGTTTTGTTCTCGGTTTGTCAAATAGGTCTTTCGGTTTACATGTTTTTGATTGGAGTGGAATTCCGTACCGATTTGTTTCTGGGACGGGTTCGTTCCGCCGCCTCGGTGTCGCTCGCAGGAATGTTGCTTCCCTTTTTGTTGGGCGGCTTGATCGGTTGGTGGATGCATACGCACGGGGGATTCTTCTCGCCGAAAGCCACCCGTTACGAAGCGATTTTGTTCCTCGGAGCTTCGATGTGTATCACCGCGTTTCCGATGTTGGCGCGTATTATTTACGAACGGGGTTTGAGTGGGACCTCGTTGGGAACCCTCGCCTTGGCGGCGGGAGCGATGGATGATGCCGCGGCGTGGTGTGTGTTGGCCGTCGTATTGTCCACGTTTAGCAGCAACTGGAGCACAGCGATCAAGGCCATTGGCGGTGGAATCCTCTACGCGGGACTCATGTTGACGGTGGGTCGAAAGCTATTGGCGCGGCTTGGAACGGCGACGGACCGAGCGGGGGCGCTGACGCCGGAGTTGCTTGGGTTTACGCTGACCTGCGTGATGTTGGCCTCGTGGATGACGGATGCCTTGGGGATATACGCAGTATTTGGCGCATTTATTTTAGGGTGTGCGATGCCGCGGGGGCTTTTTGCGCGGGAGTTGCAACGCCAAGTGGAACCGATGACGGTGGTGTTTTTGTTGCCCATGTTCTTCATTTATTCCGGGCTTAACACACGCTTGGATTTGGTGAACGAAGGGTGGCTATGGCTCGTGGCCCTCATCGTGCTAGTGGCGGCCTGTCTCGGAAAGGGTGTAGCGTGTTGGGCGGCGGCCCGGTGGCATGGCGAAGATCAAGCCACCTCTCTCGCAATCGGGA
>JAYVTS010000201.1:0-3367 GCA_043788645.1 Verrucomicrobiota bacterium | reverse complement strand
TAAGGTTTCATATCAAGTTTCTATTTATATTTAAGTTGTGAGTGGTTGGTTTGTGAATGGAGCCGAGCCCGTTGTTAGAACAGGTAACTGACGCCCGCGCCCATCAGGAGGCGGTTTTTCTGGGTGCCGAAGCCGTTCGCAAAGGAGGTGTGGTCGTAGCGCACCTCCGGTTGAATCTTAACATTCGGCATCGGTTTGATGTTGAGCGTCAAGGCGACGCTGGAAATGTTCTGCCCCACGCCGACCGGGTTGGTAAAACCCAGTGCGCCGCCGGAGGCGTCCACCCCGTCCTTGTCGCTCAAATATTCGAGTCGTACCGCCGGGGTGATTTTTTCCGTGAGCGCATAGGACAACCAGCCCCCTGCCGACCAGACGCGTGAACCTTTCCCGCCGTTCTGGAAGTTGAAGTAATCCAGTTCCATGCCCACATGGAATTTTTCGTCGATCTGCCAGCCGGCGAGCAGGGATCCGCCTTGCACGAGCTTGGTGAAGGAATCTTCACGCCCGGCAAAACCGATCAAGCTGAACCAGACCTTTTCCGTGGGTTTGACATCGAACGAAATGAGGCCCGTCTTGCTCGAGTTGTTGTCCACCGGACCGGCATACAACCCGTTCTGCGCCCGCACCTTCATGCCAAACCAATCGGTGAAGGTGTAGCCCAGTTGCACGCCCGTCGAGGGACCATTGCCGGTGAAGAACCACTGGTAACCTTGCGAGAAGTTGTCATTCGCGGCCCCGCCGTCGCCGGACTCATAGTTGAGCAGCGAGATTAGCTCGCCCGCTTTGACATTGAGGCCTTCGCCGATGGGAATATTCATTTCCACGTAGGCTTCCCGCAGATTTTGAAAGCCGATCCCGGCGGCACCGGAATTCACAATGGGCGCGTCCTGGCCAAACATCAATGAGACCCGATAGGCGGCATCGAATTTGTCGCCGCTCCGTTCGGCACCTGGACTGGCGAGCGTGACCTTGATCTTGTTGATCGAGAAGGAGTCGTTTTTCCGGTTCCACAAGTAGCCGGGCGACACCCCTCCCGGTGGATTGCTCGAGTCGTGGAAGTACGACGCCGTCACGAACCCGCTCAACGTTGAGTCACCCATCACTTTCAGGGCGGAACCCGAGGCGGAATCCGCAGATTCTAACAAGCCCTCGCGTTTGGCCACGGTTTCCAGCGTGTCCAGGCGCTTGCGCAGGTCTTGATTTTCTTTCTCCAGTTTTTCCAACTTTTCGCCACCGGCGGGCGGCGACTGCGCCGGCTCGGCGGCCATACCGGTTACGGCCATGCCCAGACACGCGCTTAGGGTACTCAACGCTACACTGTGTTTTCGGGGATTTTTCATATGTTTGGCTTTAGGTTCCATGGTTTGTTTTCGACTCACACCACACCCGACAGGGTTCTCCATGCAGGCCTGCGGCCAAGTGGCCCGTGGTCTGCTCCGAGACGTACCGGTAGTGGCACTTCGTCGGTGGGCTAATAGCTGCGACGGTGCCAAGGCCATGAAACCGAGCGGAATCCTGATTGAATAATTCTGACCATCGAATTGAAACCCATTCACAAATGCATCCCCCCATTGATAGCAGGCAGCTCATCGCCTTTGTCACCCTCGCCCGGACGGGGAGTTACACCAAAACTGCGCGGGAACTTTTCCTGACCCACTCGGCGATCAGCCACTCGATGCGCGCGCTGGAGAGTGAAGTGGGATGTCTCTTATTGGACAGGGTGGACAAGAAAGTGGCACTGACCGAGGCCGGAGAGGCTTTTTTGCACCATGCCCGGCGGGCCTTGCAAGAATCTCAAAACGCCCGCGCCGCCATCGAGAGCCTCAATAAATGGGGCTTCCAACGGCTGCGCCTCGGCGTCGGCCCACTCATGTCCGCCACCTTCCTGCCCCGCGTGCTCACGGAATTACGCCAGGAACACCCGCATTTGCTCATCGAAATGCTCCATTGGAGTTCCGAGGATCCCATTTCCTTTATTGAGGCGAACCGGGTCGAGCTGTTGGTCGGCGAGAAAACCCAATTCGAGCACGAGATTGAATTTATCTCCCTCCTCGACGGCCGCTATCACCTTATCGTGCCCTCGGACCACGCCTGGGCGAAATTGGGACACGCCGTGCGCTCGGAACTCCCGAAAGAACCGTGCATTCTCGGGCGTCAACAAAGTCCTGGCCGCCGGCTCATCGAGAAATATTTTGCCCTTGAAAGCATCACGCTCAACATCGTCGCCGAGATCGAAAACCCCGAGGTGATTAAGGAGATGGTCGGCGCTGGCCTGGGTTTCGGCATCCTCCCCGAGTGTTTCGTCCGGGCCGAACTAAGCGTCGGCTCGCTCGTCTCCCTAGCCCCGGGCAAACGTGATTTATGGCAAAGCTGGGGACTTTTCCAACGCCAGGGGAAATGCCTTAAACCCATCGAAAGTCGTTTCACCGAACTGCTTTGCTCGTATAGCGCCGCGGCCACCAAACCACGTCGCCGACCAACCCTGAAGCCGATTTAGTCTTCCCACGTATTGCATGTTCCTCGCCCCGCCGCTGCGTTCCGCCTTGAACGGGTGCGGACTCATGCTGCTGCTTTGCGCCCCGCTCGCGCTGGCCCAAACCGCCCCTTCACCTTTCCACAAAGATGACTTTTTGTGGGTGCCCCTCCGCGCGCATCTGCTCACGGCTCCGGGTGATTCCCCCCTGCGAACCACCCTGACCGAAGCCGACGTGGAGCGGTTGCTGCCTGACCTCAACCGCATTTGGATGCCCGCCGGGATTCATTTCTACCTTGAGTCTTGCCGGACGGAACCCGCGCTCCCAGGCTCCGTGCCTAGCCATCCCGCTAAAGGCACACTCACGTGGGTGTGGTCGCACCTTCCGACCGAGACCCGTGCCACCAACGCGTTCAACCTCTACTTCGTGCATCAATTTGCCGTCAATGGGGTGTGCCTTCCCCAGGGTATTATTATCAAAGACACCGTGAATCTGCGGCCGGTCGCGGGCGGTCTGAGTCAACCGCTTCCCCGCGTCATCGCGCATGAATTGGGACACGCCCTCAGCCTGCTGCATCGCCAGAAATATTCCAACCTCATGGCTTCCGGTACCACCGGCAGCAGCCTTAACTCCGCCGAAATCCAACAAGCCCGCTTCGCGGCCGCCCGCTACGACTGGATTCAATCTGCGGCCGCCTGGCGGAAGCAGGCGGACAAATTGCAGCACGCAGGGCAAACCGAGGCCGCCGAGGCGATCTATGCACGGCTCGCGAGGATGCCTTCGGCAGCCGGGGCCGGGGTGCAGTTGGGAAAACCTTTTAATGAGTGAGCCGTTGCACGGCTGGCCGGCCGCCCTACTGCCCACCTCGCCCGGCTATTCCCGTTTAGCAGCGC
>JAYVTS010000200.1:0-17063 GCA_043788645.1 Verrucomicrobiota bacterium | reverse complement strand
CCCCCCCCCCCCCCCCCCCGCCGCTCCCACACGGGAGCAGCAAAAATAATACCGACCTCAGTTAACCTCAAACACGCCACCGGAAGCAAGCCCTTCCTTCGATTAATTTCATGACCCAGACCTGACCAAGAATCACCCACTCCGCACGAACCGATTGGCCCCCTCGATTTTGGGCCTTTTTCACTCTCCCGGCACCCGCGAAATCCGAGCCCCTAGCTTCCCAAGTTTTTCTTCCATCCGTTCGTACCCGCGATCCAGGTGATAAATTCGATGGACCTGGGTTGAACCCCGCGCACAGAGTCCCGCAATCACCAAAGCCGCGCTGGCCCGCAGATCCGACGCCATCACGGGCGCGCCACTCAACGGCCGCCCGCCTTTGACAACGGCGCTGGGCCCTTCGATCGCGATGTCCGCCCCCAATCGCATCAACTCGGCAGCGTGCATAAAGCGACTTTCAAAGATTCGCTCCGTCAAGATGCTCGTGCCCGGAGCGAGGCAAAGAAGCGCCATGAGCTGGGCTTGCATGTCGGTGGGGAAACCTGAGTAGGGCATCGTGGTGACGTCCACGGGCCGAAGCGTGCGCGGACCGCGGATGGTCAATGCCCCACTTTTTCGATCCAACGTCACGCCTGCCTCGCGAAGTTTATCCAGCACGGCCCCCAGGTGGTCTAGCCGCGCACCGCGAAGCGTTACTTCTCCACCCGTCGCCGCGGCAGCGCACGCGAAGGTTCCGGCCTCGATCCGATCCGGAATCACCTCGTGCTCGGCACCATGCAATTCGGTCACCCCGGTGATCGTGAGAGTCGGAGAACCGATCCCCTGAATTTTAGCACCCATGGCAATCAAGAAATGGGCCAGATCGACCACTTCCGGCTCACACGCAGCACTTTCAATGACGGTGACGCCCTCGGCCAAGGTCGCCGCCATGAGGATATTGGCGGTGCCCAAAACCGTCGGCCCCGCTCGCCCTCCCAGAAACACGAGGTTCCCGACGAGCTGGGGCGTGTCGCAGCGAACGTAGCCCGAATCAATGGTAATCGTTGTCCCGAGGGCTTCGAGTCCCTTGAGGTGGAGATCAATGGGGCGCGTTCCGATCACACAACCGCCCGGCAAGGACACCGTTGCCTGTCGCAATCGGGCCAAAAGCGGGCCGAGGATGCAGATGGAGCCCCGCATCTTACGAATGAGATCGTAATCGCCAAAACCCCGAATCGCGCCCGCCCGAATGCGGAGGGTTCCTTCCCCGATCTCGACTTCGGCCCCAAGGGAGCGGAGGATTTTCACCATAAACTCCACATCCGAAAGATTGGGGACGCGCCGAATCACGCAGGTGTCCGCCGTCAACAGCGTGGCGGCGAGAATGGGGAGCACGGCGTTCTTCGAGCCGCTGATCTGCACTTCACCGTGGAGCGGCACGCCGCCCTCAATCAAAAAACTGTCCATCAAAAAAAGCACCGGGCGGGCGAGCCAGAAACTGGAACTGATCGACCTAACCCAGGTAACCGAGACGTTGGGAAGCCGAAGCCGGGTGGACAAGGGCACTTCTCCGTTTCATCGCGGTTTCGGATGGTTAAGTTCCCCGAGTCCCGGCCAGCCCCACCCTCGGTATTTTGAAAAGATATACAGGAGGGAGACCGTCTCAAATCGCGTGCGTTTGGCTTCCGAGCGGCGTCACACCTGCTTTACTGTCGATCACATGAGCAAAACCGCCTTGTTATTCGCCGGCCAAGGAGCGCAAACCGTGGGCATGGGTCAAGACCTCGCCGCTGCGTTTCCTAAAGCGCAGGCATTGGTAGATCGTGCGAACGCCGTCCTCGGGTACGACCTCGCTTCGATTTGTTTCACCGGGCCCGAGGCCGAACTGACCCGTACCCAAAACGCTCAACCCGGAATTTACCTCGTGAGTTGGATCGCTTGGCAATTGCTCCAAGACCGCCTGCCCAAGCTCACGTTTCAAGCAACCGCCGGCCTTTCACTCGGCGAATTCACCGCCTTGGCGGCGGCCGACGCTCTGTCCTTTGAAGAGGGTTTAAGAATCGTCCGTCTCCGAGGTCAGTTCATGCAAGAAGCGTGCGAGACCACTCGCGGCGGCATGGCGGCAATCATCGGGCTCGACGAAAACTCAACCCGAGAAGTGTGCGCCGCCACGGGGGTGACGCTGGCGAACTTGAATTGCCCCGGCCAACTCGTCCTCTCCGGCGCCCCAGACCAGATCATCAAAGCAATCGAAGTCGCGAAAGCCAAAGGCGCCCGCAAAGCCATCCCACTGCCCGTAGCGGGCGCGTATCATTCTCCGCTGATGTCGAACGCTCAACCGAAGCTCGCCCACGCATTGAGCCGCGTAGCTCTCCGCCCACCTCAGGTCCCCGTGATCGCGAATGTCACCGCCCAACCCCACGGTGCCCCCGACACGATTGCGTCGGTATTGATACAGCAGGTGACCTCCTCGGTACGGTGGGAAGAGAGTATTCGCTACCTGTTGTCCCAGGGTTTCACCCGCTTTATCGAACTTGGTCCGGGCACAGCGTTAACGGGATTCCTTAAACGCATCGATAAAACCGTCACCGGACTCAATGTGGCCGACGTCCCCAGCCTGGAAGCGACGGCCCAAGCACTCGGCTAATGAACTCAGAGACAAATTGATGACCGACCTCGCTAATTCTTTCGCCGCCAGCCGTCGTTGCTCCTGAGTCGCGTCTCCGCTTACAAAGCAAACCCTGCGCCTTCGCTCCGGGCGGCCAGCGGAGGCGCCGGCCGACCATCCTGTCAAAAAACATGAAACTCATCCTTCCGAACCACAATAAAACCGAGAGGCAACGCCAACGGCGCCTCACTTTCCCTGGCCGCCGGGTTGCAAATGGACCACGGCGTATTCCTGGGCGGATCGAGCGGCAATAAGTTGCAGAGGTTGGCGAAGAACGACTTCGCCATTCACCGCTTTCACCCATGTAGTGAAGGTTGTCCCGCTGCGCAGTTCCAGCTCACGGATGTCGACCACGACCCAACTCACGCCGAGCCGATCCAGCTCCACCCGCGCATACGGTTTTAACACATGGCGAAGACGACGAGTACCAAAGGGTTTCCAGAGGGAAGTTTCGGCTTCATTGCCCGTGATAAAACCGATCGTCCGCTCGGTCATAGGCAGGACGCGGCGAAGAGGTTCAAAAGCTTCCGCACGCGCCGCATACACCCGATATACAGTCGCAGCCCGCTCCAAACCGGATCCCGGCGCTGACGTGTTGAGCGCGCTTAACAGGGTGGAAGCTGGCCAAAGAGGGCGGGACGGGCACAGCACCACCACCAGAACACTGAAGGCCACGATCATTCGCTGAACGACGCGGCCGCAGCCAGTTCGTAGGAGATCATACCCGCCCAGATGCAAGAACGATGGCAAGAGCCAAAGGTAAAAGGGTGCCAGAATTCTGCCGTTGGTTTGAATCGCCGATTTCACAAAAAACCCGCCCAATGCGACCCAGGGCATGAAGAGGACCAGGGTTTCGCCAAGGCCGGGGATTTTTGGAGTAAACCATCGGCGCCACCCGCGCCGACGCCACCCCAGGGCGGCACCAAAAAACAGCAGCCAGGTGAGTCCAGCCCCGAGCCCGGCGTGTTCTTCACCCGGAAATTCCTTTACCGCGTAGGCGTGACGTCCTAATTCTGCGAATTGGTCCAACAGCGATTTCCACGCTTCGGGCAAAGCTCCCTCGATCCAGGCATTGACCTTTCCAGCCATTGGATCAATCGGTGGCCGCAGATTTTGTGAGGCGAAGAGCCCGCCATTGTGGGTCGCAGCCACGATCCAATTGGGTGGCACCGTCCAAGCGTACTCTGCCCGGGCACCGGTCCAATCCCCGCAATACCGCCAGTTCAACCAGGCTTGGGGTCCGAAAGAAGCCAGCAGGGCGAGCACCGCGGTGGCTCCGGCCATAAACGGGCGCCTCGGGATCGAAGGCAACGCCGACCAGACCAAGGTCAACCACGGCAGGATCAGAAGGACGTTGCTCGTCTTACCGCCGCTGGCGAGAGCGATGCCGAGGAGGGACCATGCTAGATCCTCCGCTGTCCGCCGACGCCGGGCGCGCCACCCAAAGGCGCAGGCTGCGGCGCTGACGGTCGCCCCGTACAAATCATTCCCGATCCCTCCCGCTTGGATTGCGAAACAGTATCCGGTGGGAAACAACCACATCCAACTCCACGCCATCCGACGGCTCACACCGGCTTGAACCAAGACGGAAAATACCAATCCAGGCAGCGCCAAAAAACAAACGAGATTCAGGAGAAACAGGGGTCGATCAGAATGGGTGAGTGCTAAGATTGGAGCGGTGAGCCATTCAAATCCGCAGGCCCGAACGTTGAGTCGTTGGTAGGGGCATTCAATCCAATGCCAGCGACCTTCCGCCAGCCAATGCAAAACTCGAGGAGTTCGATAGGCCAGGGCATCAATATTATTCGGCGGGAAGAGCAAGCCGCCCAACAAGCCGAGAATGGCCAAGATCAAAAAGGACTGCGGCAAAAATTGACGCCACCGCCACCTTCCCCATCCGAGCCGTCGAGGCCACTGGCGGGCTCCGAGTACGGTGGCACGTTCCCCTTGCCACCAGGCAAACGTACCCACGAAACCCAAGCCCAACACCGCGGCATAGGCCATTCCATTGAGGGCTCCGCAGGCAGACAACACCCAACCGGCGGCATTCAAACCAGCGGCCCAAAGCAAACCCACCCGCCAGATCCAAGGCGCTCGATTCACGTTCATGTTCCTTCGCACCGCATCCCAATTGCCATACTCTCGCCCTCACCCGACGGGTAACCCGGACAGTTCATAGCCGTTCGCCGCGAGACGCAGCAAGAGCCAGCCTGGCAAGGCGGCCGAAGCGATTCCGAACCGGGCTGTATGAACCCATACTGTCCGGCTAGGAACGCGCCGCCAACGCCGCCAGACCGGCTCGCAGCAAGTCGAAGCGGAATTGAGATGAACTATCCGTGCTAGGCACTCGTACGTCAGACGGTTAAGGGCAAGCTACGTCCGACTCATTGTGAGGGGAAATTCACTCGATCGCGAGGTGGAATAAGTCAAAACGGATCAATCCCGCGCCCCGGAGCGGGTGTCGCCTCGACACCCCCGCGCGGCGCAAGGCGCGCGTTTCTGAGGTGGGCAGAGGGAGAGTATCCGCAAGTTCTGTCTTTGAATTGGCCGAACTCAAAAACTCTCCACCCATCCGCAAACCCGGCGCCTCGTATTTACTGATAGATTACAACTAACAGATCGTCTTGATTTTTATATTGACATCGAATAATGATGTAAATTTTATAACATGCCACTTTATTTCGATTCGCATAATATCAGCCTATTTATATTGACAATCTGGATATTTTTGGAGCTCGGGTGATAAACATAATCGCATCATTTTTATATTGACAAAATTTAACTATATTATTCCATGATAGTTAGTTTTAGGTGTACGCCGGTCCGAGCAGCGGCTCCGCATCGAGAGTTTTTTCCTTGCGCCCACTTGTTGCCCCCTGGACGACCGGTAGGGTTACGCGCGTGAAATACTGTCGCCTTCCGTGGACGTCATCACTTGCCCTCACTCTTTTGGCCGGATGTGTCACCGCTCCGGATCAAGACGCGTTCGACGTTTCAGTCGTGAATCTCGCGGGCGGAAATGCCACGCTCTGGGAAACGGAAGCGATCGTTACCGTTCGACTCCAAAACGCCACTCCGAACGACATTACGGTCACCGGTGCGGCCCATAAGCTGTATCTCAATGGCACCTACGTCGGCCAAGGACTCGCCAACGAAGTCGTCACCGTACCACGGCTCGGCACGACGACTCAGAACATCACCGTGCATCTAAAAAACTTTACAGTCGTTCGCAAGCTCATGGGAGTGCAGGAAACACGGACTGCGTCCTACAAAGTTCAGAGCACCATTTACGGTTCTCCGGGAGGGGGCACACCGCAGAGCTTCCGGGCCATCAAAGAAGGTTCGGTCAACCTCGACCAAATCCTTCCGCCACCCACAAATCGGTGACGCTTTTCCAGCACCTCCGTTTGGGCCTGGCGGTTTTGCCCACTAGCGTTCTGCCTGCTGATGCAAACTTTAACGCTCGGTCACAGTCCGGATCCGGATGATGCCTTCATGTTTTATGGGTTGGCAAAGCATTTAATCCCGACTCCGGGTTTTCAGTTTGAACATATTCTTCAGGACATCCAGACCCTCAACGAGCGCGCGACTCGCGGAGAACTCGACATCACCGCGGTGAGTATTCACGCCTATGCCCATATTTCGGATCACTATGCGCTCCTGCCTAGCGGAGCAAGCATGGGGGATGGCTACGGTCCGATGCTCGTCGCCAAAAAGCGGTATTCGAAGAACGAGATTGCCCGCCTCCGCCTCGCAGTTCCAGGCACCATGACGAGTGCGTTCTTGGCCCTGCAATTGTGGCTGGGACAACCCGCACGCACTTTTGATTTCGTGGTGGTTCCGTTTGATCAGATTTTTGCCGCGGTCAAAAACGGCCAGGCGGACGTGGGTTTAATTATTCACGAAGGTCAATTGACTTATCGCCACGAAGGCCTGGAACTTTGCCAGGACCTCGGAGTGTGGTGGGGGCAAGAAAATGACGGCCTCCCGCTGCCTCTCGGTGGAAACGTGATCCACAAACGCCACGCCCCAGCGATTCGGAAAACGGTGAGCGATATTCTCACCTCCAGCATCCAATTCAGCCTCGATCATCGTCCGGCCGCCGTAGCCCATGCCCTCCAGTGGGCTCGGAATATGGGGCTCCAACTCGCAGATCAGTTTGTGGGAATGTACGTCAATCATTGGACCCTGGACTACGGTGATCGCGGCCGGAAAAGCATTCGGCGTTTTCTGGAGCGGGGCCAAAACCTCGGCGCCGTTCCGGTGGTTCCCACTTTGGAATTTGTCGTCTGAAAGGCTACATTCGGTTTTCTCGAAGACTTCTGCAATCGAGCGCGTCCTTCTTTCGACGCGTTGACAAAGCTGGGCTCAGGCACGCTAATCTGCGGCGTTGCACGAAATGATTAAACGATCTTTTGGTCCGAGTTCAACCGCGTCGGCGTCGTACGCGGCCTCCATCGTCATCGCCGTTCTTACGGCATTCACCCCGGCCTCGGTAGGGGCCAAGGATGTCGATTTCAAACGGGAGGTCCGACCCATTTTGGAGGTCAATTGCCTGGTCTGTCACGGCGCCGAGAAACCCAAGGGTGGCCTAAAACTCCTCTCCAAAGCAGCGGCCCTCAAAGGGGGAGAAAATGCCCCGGCCCTAGTGGACCGAGATCCAGCCAAATCCCCGCTTTACACCAGTACCACGGTCCCCGCCGATAACGACGCCGCGATGCCTCCCAAGGGAGATCGCCTCACACAGGCCCAACAAAACACGCTCAAAACCTGGATCGAACAAGGGGCGCCTTGGCCGGATGACCTGCCGATGGTTCAACGCAAACGGGTCGATTTCGTTCGGGATATCCAACCCATTTTTGAATTTCATTGCGTGGGGTGTCACCGTGAAGGTCACGCCGAAGCCGACCTGCGTATGGATGATGCCACGGAGTTTTTTGGGCACAAAGCGATCATTCCTGGCGATGCTCTGGCCTCCAAGGTTTACACCAGCACGATCCTGTCGGCGACTCACGATGATTTAATGCCGCCGACGAAGAAAAATGGGCCGATTTCCAAAGAAAAGACGGACCTGCTGCGGGAATGGATTGATCAAGGCGCGCTTTGGCCGGCTACGACCGGAAAGCTCATTGCGCGAAAGAGGGAGGAAGCAGGCCCTGCGAATGAAAGCGAAATTATCGCCGGAATGCACCAGACCATCCTCGAAAAGCTCGACGTCACCCAAGCGGCGGATATGAAACCCTACGCCCAAGACCTTCCCTGGGGCGGAATCCACTTTGATTTGGTGCCGATACCCGCCGGCAAGTATGTGATGGGTTCGCCCGGATCCGAAGCCAAGCGAAATCCGGACGAAGGCCCCCAGCATCCCGTCACGATTGAGGCGTTTTGGATGGGCAAGACGGAGGTCACCTGGGATGAGTACGAGCAGTTCATGTACAAAGAAATCGAGTTCGCAGCCGTCGAGGTGGATAAAGCAAATCCGTATGTGAATGCCACCGCGGATGCCGTCGCTCGCCCCACAAAGCCCTACGTCGAAATGAGTTTCGGCATGGGGAAAGGCGGGTATCCCGCGATTTCAATGACCCATTTTGCCGCCGTCACCTATTGCAAATGGCTTTCCGCCAAGACCGGTCGCTTTTACCGTCTTCCCACGGAAGCGGAATGGGAGTATGCGTGCCGAGCAGGGACCACCACCCAATACAGTTTCGGGGATGACGAATCTCGGTTGGGCGACTACGCTTGGTTTACTAAAAACGCGGATTCGAAATACCAAAAAGTAGCCACCAAAAAGCCGAATCCCTGGGGCTTATATGATATGCACGGCAACGTTGCAGAATGGGTATTGGACGCCTATGTGACGAGCTATTCCGACGCAGTTTTGCCCTTTGTGCCCGGCGTTACGGAGTACCCGCATGTGGCCCGAGGGGGATCCTGGGATGATGATCCGAAGTCGCTCCGCAGTTCCTCCCGACGCGCCTCCAGCGCGAGCTGGAAGATGCGGGATCCGCAATTGCCCAAATCGCGATGGTATTTGACGGATGCGCAATTTCTCGGGTTTCGAGTGGTACGCCCCCTTAAAGTACCGCCCGCGGATGAAATCGCCCGCTACTGGACGAGTTTTACGCCCGTCAAAAAGTAGTGGCTTCTCTCTTTAAAACGATCGCTCGTGGGTGATCACCGCGTCGGCCGACGAACCGTCCGCGCAACGATCGACCTGGCTCGCTGCGCTCCGGCTCCATCCGCCCGCTCCGCCTCAAGCTGGGAAACGTGTTCTTGGGGTCGCTTTTTATGGGCAATAAATGTTACTCTCAATACGTGGGTGACGATTTATTGTTTAGATGAACAGCTCTGAATTGCTCAAACGGTTTGCCCGCGATCGCTCCGAGGAGGTGTTTTGTGAACTGATGGGCCGATACGTGCACCTGGTCTTTTCGGTCGCCCAGCGTCGCCTCCAAGATCAAACCCAGATTGAAGAGGCGGTGCAGGATGTTTTTATCCGGCTTGCGCGCCTGGACCGAGTGCCGCCTTCGGAGGCCGAATTGGTCCGCTGGCTCCATGCGACGGTTCATCGAATCTCAATTGACCGGTGGCGCCAGGAATCCCGTCGCCAGGAACGTGAAATGAAGGCCTTGCCCCAGGAAGATGCCTCACCCGAGCCCGTGTGGAAGGAAGTGGCTCCCTTGCTCGACGACGCGATTGCCGAACTCGAACCGCCCGATCGCGATGCCATTCTACTCCGCTTTTTTAAGGACGTACCCTTCCGCGATGTCGCTCAATTGTTGGGCGTGACCGACGCGGCGGCTAAAATGCGAACCCGCAGGGCTCTCGACAAACTCCGCGATCATCTGATTCGTAAAGGCCTGACGGGTTCTTCCGCGGCGTTGGCGGCGATGCTCGACGAGTATGCAGTAATCTCGGCACCCGCGAGTTTGGCGGCGCGGACGGTGTCCGTCGTTCGTCGGTCGGTCTTCGTAGCTGGGCGGGTCCTGCTGAAGAAGTCATCGTCGTTCTTGAGCCTCAAAACGGCCGTAGTGGCTTTAATGATGGGAGGCGGAATTTTTCTTTGGTTAAACCGTTCGCGTCCCGCGCGCCCTTGGGATCGAGCTCGCTCGTTGCCATCGGGAATGGTTTCAAACGGGATTGTCCGGCCGACGCGACGGACGATCGGCGCACCGGTCTTGCCCCTGGAAAATGCGACAACCGCTGATCTGATGGCCCGATTGCGGTTTGTTTTGGATCAAGCTCATCGCCTCCAAAACTACCCGCCTAATGAGCTGCTGCAGGTCTTGTTGGAATGTCATAACAACTCCGGCGAGGTGTTGGCGTTATTGACAGAATACCTCTCGAGTTCCGACTACGAAACGCGTCACTGGGCGGCCGAAGGACTGCAGGTATTAGTGCAGGATACTCAATTCAAGGAAGTCAGAGCGGCGGCCCGACTGGCCCTGATGAGAATAGCGGTTTCGCCATCCGAGTCCGAAGTGTTGCGCCAAAGTGCGTTCATGGCTGCCATCAGTCACTTGTGGGGGAATGGCATCCATCTGGGCACCGAACTTTATTCGGAACCGATTGCCGAGGATCTATTGCAAGCCTTTGCGCAGAGTTTCACTGAGAAAGGTGCCGATATGGTGAGCTACGTTGGTGGCCGAGCAACGGCGCTCGGGAGTTTATTGACCCAAACCAAGCAGGATTTCACGGGCTATCGACAGGCGCTGGAATCCACCTTGACGGCGGGAGACTCCAACCAGCGAATGGCCGCTGCGATTGCCTTGGCCGCGCTACCGGGTGACAAAGTGCCCGAGGTAAAAGCGGAACTGCTCCGACTTTTGGCGACTGATACCTGGACTTTGCCACAGCTTTTTGCCGTTCAAAGTCTGGGGCAATTAGGATCGCAAGCGAGCGACGCCATCCCCGCGCTGGAAAAATACGCCGAAGATCACCCGCAAAATTCTATTGAAAAAAAAGAGATGATCCGGACGGCGATCCGGGCAATTCAGACACCGGTCGCGGAAGCATCTCCCGGCGCGGACGGATCGCCTGAACTGACCAAGGTCCCCGCAGATCCAAAACCGGAATTCTCCTCTCTGGCGGACCTCTTTACCAAAATCACCGAAGAACTGAAAGACCCGGAAACTCGGCGGGCCTTTGTGCCCAAGGACCGTTGGATGGCAATCAGTTCCTATTGGGCGGTTGAGTCCACCCGCAAAATCCGCGATGAGATCGCCGATAAGGTGGATCCCGAAATCGCGGATTTAATTCGGCAAATACCTATAGGATTGCACGCCCTGGAGGATACGCCGATTGATCTAGAGGCCAAGGCTGAACCTCTTGAATTTATCGGGCGTGCGGTCGGGGTGGCCGAACGAGCGGATAACGGAATCTCCGCCGAATCCTTGGCTCGAGTGAAAGAATTGTTGCGGCGAGAATCATCAATGCTGGATCGGGCGGCGGACCTAGTTTTGGGGAATTCTCGTGCCGACAAACTCGTGGAGGTCGCTACCGCCCTTGGGGCAATCGACCCCAAACTTTACCAGGCGACGGTGAAATCGTATCTCGACTACCATCCAGAAATGGATCGCCTCTTGCGCGGCACCGAGCCGGTCGCATCTGTCGGAAACGGTCGGAAGAAACCCTAGCCCGGATAGTTGATATCCCGGCTAGAGGTCGGCGAATTTGCCCAGCCCAAACCTCTCTCGACCTGGAGGTTGGTTCGAAAACCGGGGCTACCAGCCAAGACTTGCTTAGTAGATACCACTACTATTGCTCAATGACGAGCAAGGAGGGACGCGTCCCGTGAGTTCCAACTTTCTCCAATGTGTGTAAGAGTTTCCCAAGAAAAAAGCAACCTTCGGACTGGTAGAATGGAGGAAGGAAGCAAAGAGTTGGGTCGCCCAAGACCCCTTCGGCACTCCGTGCGAATGAAATTTCACCCCCAGACTTTCGTCTCCTAGACTGTCTACTGATGAAAGGCATCATTCTTGCGGGCGGCGCCGGGTCGCGGTTGTATCCACTGACACTGGTTGCGTCCAAGCAACTCCAGCCGGTGTACGACAAACCCATGGTCTACTATCCGCTCACGACCCTGATCGAAAGTGGCGTGCGGGAGTTTTGCCTCATCTCGACCCCGCACGATCTGCCCCGCTTCCGACAACTTCTTGGCGACGGATCTGCCTGGGGACTACGGATTGAGTATCGCGAACAGTCCCGACCCGAAGGCATCGCCCAGGCCTTTCGGATTGCCGATAGCTTCATCGGACAAGACCCGGTCACGCTCATTCTCGGGGACAACATTTTCTACGGCGGCGACACGTTCAGCCGGGCCTTCAGCGATTTCCAGGAGGGGGCGGTCATTTTTGGTTACCACGTCAATGACCCGGAACGTTACGGGGTCGTCGATTTTAATTCCACGGGTCAAGCCGTATCCATTGAGGAAAAACCCAAACAGCCGAAATCGAATTTCGCCGTTCCAGGCCTCTACATTTACGACAACAGCATTGTTCAGATCGCCCGGGACTTGAAACCCGGCGCGCGCGGCGAACTCGAAATTACGGATGTCAATGTTGAGTATCTGAGGCGGGGTCAACTTCGGGTCTATCCGCTCAACCGTGGATTTGCGTGGCTCGACGCCGGAACGAGCAGCAGTCTCCACGAAGCCAGTGCCTACGTTCAAACCATTGAAAAACGGCAGGGAATCAAGGTCGGTTGCCCGGAAGAAGCGGCGTTTCACCGCGGTTTTATCTCGCTGGCTCAGCTCGCCGCTCTCGTAGAAAAGCTGCCCAAATGCGAGTACCGAGACTATCTCACGGGCGTCGTAAACGAAGCAAAACGTTAAGATTCGACCCACCCCATTCTACTCCCCTACCCCACTCCTTTCGTATCGTTATTCCCGCTCCGATTTCGATTTTGCGGGTTGCTCCGCTTTTTCGCTCTTCAATTGCCGTCTCGTTTACTATGATTCTTCTTCTCGGTGCCACGGGCTATGTGGGTCAACAATTCGCCAAAGAATTGAGCGCCCGCGGCCGTCCCTTTACTGCCCTGTCGAGGCACACCCTTGATTACACCCGGTTTGATCCGTTTTTGAAGTTGCTCCGAGATCGTAAGCCGGAGTTTGTGGTGAATTGCGCGGGCTACACCGGTAAGCCGAATGTCGATGCCTGCGAGGAACGCAAGGCTGATACCCTGGCCGGCAACACGCTCTTGCCACAAACCCTCGCCCAAGCCTGCTCGGCCGCCGGGGTTCCTTGGGGACATGTTTCAAGTGGTTGCATCTATGCCGGTGCCCCGGTCACCCAGGGTGGCATCGTCCGAATCGAAAAAGATCTCACCACCGCGCCACTACGTGCCTTGGTGGCGTCAAATCGCGAAGCATTCCACGGGTTTTCGGAAGAGGATGTCCCCAACTTCACCTTTCGTGACGGCCCCGCCTCTTTTTACAGCGGCACGAAAGCCCTCGCCGAAGAAGCCCTTGCGGGTATTGGCCAAAGTTATATCTGGCGCTTAAGAATTCCCTTCGATCACCGCGATAATACGCGGAATTATCTCAGCAAAGTTCAACGTTATTCTAAGGTCTACGATAATCTGAACTCCATCTCCCACCTCGGCGATTTTGCTAAGGCGTGCCTCGATCTCTGGGACCTCCGAGCACCGTTCGGTACCTACAATGTGACGAATCCTGGATTTAAATCTACCCGCGAGGTCGTCCATTTGATTGAGAAATTTCTAAAACCCAATCGGAAATTTGAATTTTGGGCCAGCGACGAAGAGTTTTACCGGGTGGCGGCTAAGACGCCGCGATCAAACTGTCTCTTGGACGGTGCGAAATTGCTCCGGGCTGGGGTCGCGATTCGCTCGGTGGACGCGGCATTGGAAGATTCGTTGAAAAATTGGATCCCCGAAGTCTGAAGTTTGGAACAACGTCCGCCCCTCCTTTTCGTTCCCACGATTGCCTTCTTATTGATTCTGTTATGAACCTTTTGGTCACCGGCGGTGCCGGATTTATCGGCTCAAACCTGATCCAACATATTCTGCACCGCCCAGAAATTGAACGACTCATCAATCTCGACGCCCTCACCTATGCTGGGCATCTCGCGAACCTTCGAGCCGTCGAATACGATCCCAAGTACACGTTTGAAAAAGTGGATCTCCGTGACAAGGACGAGGTAAGTCGGGTCGTCCAACAACACGGTATCACTCATGTCTTACATCTCGCGGCCGAATCCCACGTTGATCGTTCGATCACGGGCCCCGGCGATTTTATCACCACCAACATCCATGGCACTTTTAACCTCTTAGAGGCCGTGCGGGAGGCGTGGCTCGGGCCCAAATCCGCTCTTCAAACGCCGACCTTGAATTGCCGGTTTCTTCACGTTTCGACGGACGAAGTGTACGGCTCGCTGGGAGCCACGGGGCACTTCACTGAAACCACGCCCTACGCGCCGAACTCGCCGTATTCGGCCAGCAAAGCGGCGAGCGACCTCCTGGTCCGAGCGTATCATCATACGTACGGTTTGCCGGTAGTGACGACGAACTGTTCTAACAATTACGGTCCGTATCAATTTCCGGAGAAATTAATTCCCGTGGTGATCCAAAGCCTCCTCGCACGAAAACCTGTGCCGATTTACGGCGACGGTCTCAACATCCGAGACTGGCTTTTCGTCGAAGACCACGCCGAAGCCCTCTGGCAGGTCTGTACCCGCGGCAGGTTGGGGGAAACTTATAACATCGGTGGTCACAACGAATGGGCAAACCTCCACATTGTCCAACTCATCTGCGATCTGGTCGACGAACTCGCCCCGCAACTCGGCGGGAATTCCCGATCCTTGATGTCGTTTGTTAAGGATCGACCAGGTCACGACAAGCGCTATGCAATTGATGCGTCAAAAATCGAACGAGAACTTGGCTGGCGTCCGGCCCACACTTTTGAAACCGGCATCCGCGAAACGGTGAAGTGGTATCTCGCCAACCAACCGTGGGTCACCGAAGTCAAAACGGTAAAACTGGCGATGGCCAAGTAGGGCCTCGGAAGGCGTCACTCGGTCAAGCTTCAACTCTCCATCTCGCTACGCCTGCTGATCGTGGACTTCGTTGCTCGTTCAGGAAAAGAACGTGCGAAATCATCTCAGCTTGAAAGCGAAGGAGAATAAGTTTAATTTATTCACCGATCCGTACGCCCTCGTATCTACTCCGGGCGGAACGAGTATCCGTTCGGTGGCTGAAGGTGAAACGTTTCATCCCATCGCGGGCCCGGAAACCGAAGCGGAGATGCTCTATGTGCACCAACTGGATCTGGTTGCGCGAGCGAGTTCTGCTGGCGCCGAGCAGCGGGAGTTTGTGATCTGGGATGTCGGGCTTGGGGCGGGTGGCAATATTTGCACCGTCCTACGGGCGCTGACCGGCTGCGGCGCTCGACTTCGAGTCGTCAGTTTTGATCGAACCCTCGACCCGCTCGAGTTCGCGCTCAGCCAGGCAAAAAACCTGCCGTTCCTGAACGGGTTTGAATCATTGCTGCAGGCATTGCGGATGCACCACCTGGTCACCCTGGATCGCTCCGCTTGGCAGGGCCAGTGGGACCTTCATCTCGGGGATTTTCCCGAACTGGTCGCTCGATCAAACCTTCCGCTGCCCGCGCCGGACGCGATTCTTTTTGACGCATTTTCTCCTAAGAAAAATCCGGCAATGTGGACCCGTTCGATGTTCGAGGCCCTCCGTACCCGACTCGCGGGAGATCGGCCTGCGACTTTGGCGACGTATTCTCGCGCAACTCTCGTTCGAACGGCGCTCTTGCTGGCGGGCTGGTATGTCGGGCGAGGAAAGGCCATTGCGGGCAAAGAAGAAACCACGATGGCCTCCAGTCACTTGGAGTGGTTGTCGGCTCCACTGGGGGCAGAATTTATCCACCGTGCGGAAACCTCCGAGGCGGGAGAACCGTTAGCCGAAAAGTGCTACCGCCGTGCGAAACTTTCTCCCTGCTCCACTCAGGAGCTGAGAAAGCACCCCCAATTCGCTGTCTCGCTGAAAAAAATATGACAACTGCATTTTGAAATTTTTTTTGGCGGCCTTGGCACTGTTATGGCTTAGTAATCTTAAGTCTGAGGCTAGCCCGCAAGAAGTGGGCTAGTTAAGGGTGAAATTCGGATGAATCGCCAACGCATGCAAATCCTTTATTCCGGCCGGGTGCAGGGAGTAGGATTCCGCTATCAGACCAAGCAATTGGCCGCTGGCTACGAAGTGATCGGGTTGGTCCGGAATCTACCGGACGGCCGGGTAGAACTCGTAGCCGAAGGCACCGTTGATGAGTTGAAAGTGTTCGTGCAAGGCATCCGTGATTGCGGGTTGGGCCCGCTAATCGACACCGAGGAAGAACTTTGGACCGAAGCCCGCGGCGGATTCCGCGGGTTTGAGATAGTGCCCTGATGAAGTACGCGATCATCTCCGATATACACGCCAATCTGGAAGGATTCCAGACGGTGCTGGCTGACATCCGTGAACAAGGTATCGATACCAAGCAAATCGTCTGCCTCGGCGACGTCGTCGGCTATGGAGCAAACCCAAAAGAATGCCTCGATATTGTGCGAGGTATGAACATTCCCGTCGTGAAAGGTAACCACGACGAATACATCGGGGTCGAAGAGGATCCAGAGGGGTTCAACGACGCGGCCGCCGAGGCAGTCGCTTGGTCCCGAGACCAACTTCAACAGGACGACCGGAAGTGGCTCCGCGAGCTGAAGTATTTTCGACTCGTCGCCAACTTCTCCATCGTCCATGCCACACTCGATGCGCCGCAACGATGGGGCTACGTCTTTGAGAAATTGGAGGCTGCCGCGAGTTTCACGTACCAAAATACGCAGGTCTGTTTCTTCGGTCACACCCATGTCCCCATCGCTTTTATCCGAGAAGCCGGTGTTCGAGGTGGCACTTACAGCAAATTCCGCGTTGAGCCAGGCAAGAAGTATTTCGTCAATGTCGGCTCCGTCGGTCAACCGCGGGATGGCGATCCACGTTGTGGCTACGTCGTGTACGATCTAGTGGCGGGCACCATCGAACTCCGGCGGCTGAACTACGATATCGCTACCGCTCAGAGGAAAATTCGAGCAGCTGGCCTACCCGAGAGGTTGGCTGACCGTCTGGCCAACGGTAAGTAGTCCCTCCGAGTTCCTTAGATCAATGATTGAAATCGAGCTTCCTTGACCACCACGGTGCCGGCCAATTTATCTTGCCAGGTTTGCTGATCACGATCCCAAGCGCACCAAAACTCGCCCAACCCCGCACTAAATAAGCTCAAGAAAGAAGCGAGTGAGCGAACGATCGCCACCTGCCAATCAATCGCCCGGCCGTCCAACCGAATCACCCGCAATCCAGTCAAAAGTCCGCCAATGGTTGCGCCATGCCACATCCAAAACCCGACAAAATAACCCATGAC
>JAYVTS010000199.1:0-3326 GCA_043788645.1 Verrucomicrobiota bacterium | reverse complement strand
TTCAAGTTCAGATTCCTTAATTTTGCCGTTTGGGACCTGAGCCAGCGCGGTCTTTTTTGCCTCAGACTTTGAAATCTTGGGTTTTGGGAGCGCGACTTTCTGTTCGGCCGCGGGCGCCGTCGAAAAGGAGGCGATAGCGAGCAGACTAACCACAACAGCCGCGGTGAAATGCGTTTTGATCTTCATATTAATTCTAGTACGGACCGGAAACATTCTCGTTCCAGATCTAACTCAAAATACCCAGAGACTCGCTGGTGCATAGTGAACATTTTGTCATTTGAGCGGCGGCGGGTCGGCGACGATGGGCATCGAGCGATTGCCCCCGATTCGAGCAGACTAGCTTCAAAACTGGGATTGTGCAGGGTTAAGCCCCGGGGAGTTTCGGACCGGTCGGCACCTCCGCTGGCCCCCGGCTCGAAGGCGCCGGGTCTTCGAGGTACGCACGAGGTCTGATCGGATTGGGGTGAGACCCATGCGCCGTCGCAGACCCGCGCTCTCTGCGTCGCGCGCGGAGCCCGATTGAACCCCGCAAAGCGCATTATGGGTTCCCTTTCCCGAAATCACCAAGCCCGACAACAAGAGCGGCTGGGCATACACGTACCCGTCAACCGCGTGACTGAATATTTTTTCAAACCCAGAGGCATTCACATTGGCGGGCGTGAGCAGGGTTTCGTTGAGGTTGGCCCCCATGCGGGCGGCGTCCTTGTGTTGGGTCAAAATATCTACGGCAGCGAGCGAATTGGGTATCAGGGCAAGCAGAACAAAGCCCCCCCAGGCACCGCGCAACGACGACGAAATAAATACGTGGCTCACGCCTCGTTGCTTGGCAGAAACAACGCCAAGCATGTGTGACGATTTCGTCCTATTCGCCGATGGTATCAACCGATATCGGGACTTCGTACGTTCTCTTTGTGGACTTCCGCCGCGAGAACAGGGTCCCCTTCGACGAGCGGATCGAGCAAACCTCCTTCGATCGCGAATTCGTCCGCGCTGAGGATGACACAAGTTTGAGGTTCATGACAGAAAGCGCAAAGAATGTGATTCTTTGCGTCCAATCCCAGTCCGGCCGGCCCACCGCCCTTGCCGCCCAAGTCGTAGTGCGCGGTTACCTTGAGGGTTTTGACGTCCACGACCGCAATATTGTCCTTGTCTTCAATGGCAACATAGAGGTGGCCCTGGCCGTCGCTGGCGGCTTGCTCCGGCGCTCCACCGAGGTCGATCGTTCCAATGATTGATCCGTCCTTGGCGTCGATGACCGTGGCATTGGGTTGGCTGTGGCTGAGCACGTAGACCCGGGCGGTCAGTGGTTCAAAGAGCATACCATCCGGGCGCCCTTGAACTTCGATGTTCTTGATCGGCTTAAGAGTTTCGGTGTCCCACATGACGACCGGACTGCTGCTGCAGAAGCCTCGGTGGAGCTCGGGTGCCACCGCAACACCCCGTGCTCGGGCGTTGGGAATAGCACCCGCCGTTTTGAGCGTGTCGAGGTCAAAAACCAAAACCTGCTCGCCGCGGGGAACGTAGAGCCCCCGACCTTCGCTGTCCGCGTAAACGTAGTCAATCCCGCCCGAGCCAAGCGTCTGGCTGGAATTGACGATTTTATAAGGCTTGGCGGCCTCGGCTGCTGAGACCGTTGGAAAAATGCCGACGACCAAGGCTCCAAATCCAGCCGCCAGCACGTTACGTAAAGGATAATTGATGAAGTTCATAGAGATACGGTTTCAAGTGAGATACTAAGCCGCCCAAGCGTACCCGTAGGATTGACGACGGTTCGGCTTGAGCGGAGAGACCCATTATGTCTTGGAAGGTTACAGAATCTTTTAGATAAGAGGCGAAGTTGATTCCGTTGATTGGATTCATAGCTTACAATCAAACGATTAGCGGATTAGTCGATAGTAGCGGGTGGCATTTTTCCCGGAAGTGCGAAACGGGCTGGTTACAATTGGCCCAGGTACGTCGCTCCATGGACCACTGGGGACCTCCGCCTGCTGCAGGAGAAAGGCATTCCGATTCCAACTCAGGCTAATAGAGTCACCCAAATCAGTTATGCTCAGCTGTGGGTCCGCACCGACGGGCACCGCGACGGTAAGATTAAGGCCGAAAGTGATATCAGGACTTCGCAAATTGTAGTTGTGAACTTCAACAGCAATAAGATTTTCCCCTTCGACCAACTGATCAGCCAGTGCCCCCTCGATCGCAAAATCGTCGGTGCAGGTCGCGTCTCCCTCACAGGGAATTCCAGTGGCCGGGCTTCCATTGACAATCGGCGTCGGCACGTCGTCCATTCGCAGACGGTATATTTCACTGCCATTCAGGTAGAATACAGCGCCGTCATCCACGTAGGCAGAAAAGCGCAGCGAAATCCGGGGCGCCTTGCGAGCCAACAGAAAGCGAGTGCGGAAGTAGTAAGTCAAATAGGGCAGGCCATCGTTGCTTGGATCGACCGGAAGTAGTTCTCCCTTGGGCTGCACCTGCGGATTGGGCCCGGTGGAGCGTACATCTACCCATAATAGCCCGGCCGCAGGCCCGCTCCACGCGGTGTCGTCATAATTGGTTGTCGTCCAGGAACTCTGGTCCAAGTTGCTAATGGTGGATTTCCACAAACCGGTCGTATCAATCAGGAGATTAGTGCTGACGTAGTTCGTAGTTGTGAAAAATAGATTAGAAGACGCAAAACGGGTCGCGCCGACGGTGGACAGCGCACGAAAGTAGTAACCGGTATCCGGTTTCAAACCCGTCAACAGCACGGTGTGATTCGTTGCAGCGATTGGTTGAAGAGTGGAGGACAAGCCGAAATCGGAGGTGAGACCGTATTCAACTTGTGCGGTCGCCGAGGCCAAAGTCGTCCAGGTCACGACCGCAGCTTCGTCATCGGGTTGGGCTATCACCTGGTTGATAAAACCAGGGAGTGGTAGGGCAAAAACTCCAAAATGCGAGCCCACGGTCCGTTCTCTTCCGGAGTCGGCGACCGCACTGGATCGGTTCAACCGTTTGGGACTTCCGGTACTGTTCTGCATCACCATCGTGGTCGAGCCACCCCCATCCAGATTGAATCCGGCATAGGCGCCGAGCAGTTTGAGCCAGGCACCGGTTTCGTAATCGTAGGCCCCTTCGCTATAGCCCGGTTGGCGGCCATCAATCGCCAATAAATAAAGGTAACGTTTATCCTGCGAGAGTCCGATCGCAGTTCGCGGATTGCGATCATGGACAATTCCGCTGTGCGCCAGATACTGTCGTCCAATATTTGCGCCATTGACGACCAACGGGTAATCGCCGCTGATCGCGGTATGAACTCCCGCGAGACTGATCATCGGTCGATTGGTGGG
>JAYVTS010000198.1:0-2435 GCA_043788645.1 Verrucomicrobiota bacterium | reverse complement strand
TCGTCTGATCGGATGATCCCCATTGCCACCACGGCAAAATTCGCTCCAGTTCAAATCAGACAAGATCAAAAATCACCCACAAATTCTGCGGAAGAGCCCTATTCGGGGGGATTATTGGCGATGCGTTGGATGGCGCGATGGCACTTGCGACCAATCAAGAAGGTGCGTGGAGTGGAGCGGTAGAGGGGGCGATAACGGGTGCCGCCGGAGAAATAGATGCTTTTACTTTTGGTAGAGTAAAAGGAGCCTTCGGAGCCGACGCAGGTTCAGCTGAGTACGGCTACGGTCGAGTAGCTGGGGGAATCGCTCGCGATTCGCTTATGAGCTACGGAGGAGCGAGGGTGTTGAAAGCCGCATATTCCGTTCCAAGTACTTTGCATCATTTTACCTCTACTACTGCCGCTGCAGCAATCCGCGCCAGCGGGACTTTGCGAGCCGGGGGTGGGCTGTTCGGACGAGGGGTGTACGGATCAAAGTGGGCCTCCGGTTTCGTGGCAAAACTTATGGGTGCCGGATCCGTGGAAGCGTCGATTTCATTCTCGACAAAAGGACTGTCTGTAGCCCGAACACTAGTGCCTGGTACATTTCGAGTTATTGGTGATGTTGGACGCGCTTCATTTATACCATGATTAATCTAGCTCGTACTTTCGCGATATTTGTTTGGTTGGGATTAGTAACGTTTGCACTTCGGTGGATTTGGAGTAACTCTCAGATCCCGAACTACTACGCCATTGTTCTGTCTATATTTATCGTTCTTGTCTCGACTGTGTTGGCGGCATTAGTCGGTGAGCACACTTTAAAGTTTCTCAATGGCATGAAGAAGAAATAAGCATAATGAGACAGACAAGTAAGGCTTGAAGCGTGGGGTCAATATCCATGAAATGTCTCAATCTGAGACTTGTATTGGTCGTGGTGCTTGCCGGATGCAAGACCGTTGACGATCAGCTTCCCCTCAGGCTCTATCGGGAATCTGGCACTGCGAACTACATTCGAGTCATTGGCGATCAACTTGAGATTCACATTGTTGGCGTTGATGAAAAGGATGCGAACGGATTAGGTCTTAAGTACAATTATTCGATACTACCGGATGGAAGAGTGTACCTCCAAGTATGAGCATGTACGCCAAACCGGTCAGTAACAGTTGATGAGGTAGGTCAAGTTTCAACGCGCTAGATTTCAAACAACGCCAAGGGTTTTCTCACCGCGATTCTCAGGCAAACAAATTGACATAAAGCGGATAATTGGGACCACTCTATTTGTTGTCAAACATGCTGGGAATGGTGACGGATCTCAGCATTAGTGGCCGCTCAGGCGCTGGATACGGCATTGGCCATGGGCCTTGGAACTGGAACGAAAGAGGACCAGAATCATATCCTCCGAGAGTTTGGTAGCAAATAGTATTCGAAACAATATGAAAACATTTTATATATTATTAAATTTAATGTTTGGAATTTTGCTATCTGGGTGCCAGCTTTCAAATAATGTCAGAATAACCAATGGGACCCCATTTCCCTGTGTGGTTAATTATAGAAGTCTTGTTGACGATCTGGATTCAGGTCAACTCTCAAAGAGTATTTTACTTCCGAGGTCCGCACCGTTTTTCGTGACGGCCAATGGGACGAAAACATACGTATATACGTTTCCGAGACTTCCGGTGATCAATGGGCAGCGATGGCGTGCGACAATTACGCCAGATTTTAACATCAAGCTGTGGAAAAAAAGAGATGTTGCGAAAACAAATATTTGGACTATCAAGCCGGACTAAAGAATTTCAGATGACAGGTAAATTATTTGAGACTCGTCGATGGATCTTGTTGCAAACACTTACGGCATTGCCGTTGGTTTGTTTTTTTCACCTGACTACGCGGGTCGATTCGCGGCTCAGACTGGCCACTATATATCGGGTCCAGGAGAGACGTCTCCCGATTCCGGCGGCAAGGGTCGATACAACGGAAACCCTGTGGAGGCTTGGGGAAAAGGTTATCCATTTGGACCATGAAAAGATTCATTGTTTATTCGCTAATGCTTTGTGGAATTATGGGATGCGCGACCCGGTTTCGTGGCGCTGTTCCAGATGGGACATACATGTCTGAAAATACCCAAACAAATACGATTGTTATCGCTGGTAACACAATAACCATAGCGATCAAAAATGGTGACGCTCGAGACCCCGGTTGCTTAGGAAAAACATGGCAATATTTCCTTGAGTATGATGGCGAAATCGCACTCGAAGAAGAGTACGTATCCAACCTGGTTGGCTTGGGCTATGCAGCGTTCCACTACGAATGGACCGGCAACAACATTATTATGACAACGGGACAAAATGCATGGTGCGATGTCACCGCGTGTGGATCGGCAATTTCAAGTGGATGGTTCAAATGAGTAGAGAGACCTTTGTTCTAGAAAAGGGATCTGACATGCTTTTGTTGGGATCG
>JAYVTS010000197.1:0-17463 GCA_043788645.1 Verrucomicrobiota bacterium | reverse complement strand
CTCGTTCGCAGAGCAGAGGCCGTTGCCGTAGCGGGCAAGACCGCGGATGCACTGGACACGAGCTGGTTAATCACTGCCTCCACGGCATCCCGCGACCTCGTGTCCGTGTAGGGCGAAAGGGAACCGAGTGCCAGTGCCTGACTGCGCGCGGCAACGACCGCAGCAGTGCCGTCGACAGTCGAGCGAATCGTGGCGATCGTGGCCCCTGGCGCCACCGCCATATTCGCCGCTGATTCAGCCCCTCCCGCGATCATGTCTCCGAAAATTTTGCCAGCCAGAAAACGTCCGTAACCGTTCTGAATATCCGCGTAGGAGGCGGCGGTATTTTGCGCGGTTTGGATTTTATCCGTCAGGAGTGAAACACTCTGCACGGCGGCAACCACCGCGTTGACCATATTCACCGGGCGCGCATCGCCGAACGCGGAGGAATCTCTCAGCGTTACGGCGGCGCCCAGCGCGGTCACCGTTGCAGACGCAGTCGCAGGGTTTGGGGCGCTGGCAATCGCGGTCACATCTGCCGATTTTAAATTGGACGATAAAAATGAAGTGAAGCGTGAGGTTGCATCGGCCGTTTGCAGGACGCCGCTCCCGGCATTCAACCCGCTCACGCGAGCCGCCTCCTGGGCGACACCCCGCTGATCGGGAGTGGTAAAACTCGCGGCCGGAACGGAGTTGACCGAGTTTCCAGCCGAGTCAGACACGGCCGTGAGAAGAGAGTTTAGAACCTCCGTGGGTTTGCTATCGCCAAACTCGAAAACAGCCGAAGCGACGCGGAAAGCTTGCTGCTTTGGAAACTCTCCGTAAAGGCTTTCGTCTGTTACCAAAGAAATGTCCTTTTCTGAACTTATCCCGGCCACGCCCGGAATCAACGACGAACTATCCTTGATGTAATCAACGATCTTCGTTCCGTCACCCACGGAAGCCGGAGCAACCCGGTTCAAAACGGCCACCTGCCGCAACAAACTGGCCTGGCCTGCGCCGTTTACATGGATGATTAATCTCAGATGCGCGATATCCGCAGTCGGAGTAGGTACTTTCGGGTCGGGCGCAACGGGGTTGTTATTTTGATCCAGCGGGATCGTCACCTGATTGACATACGAGACCGAAACATCCCCCACCCACAGCCCACGATACGGACTAGTGACCTCAGCGCGAACTGCGATGGACGCAGCCCAAAGCAAGCCGGTCGCGGACGTAGCGTGTTTATATAGATTAGAGAGCATAGACAACACTCCGCAGATGAATTACTTCGATTTGATCAAATCGGGCCGCACTGCGGTCACAGGAATCCAGGCTTCGACCCCGATGTCAGTAACAATACGAATAAGGCTGCTTTGGGTAGCCCGGGTCAGCTCACGGGAGCGCGCCTGGAAAGGCACATTCACCGCTCCTGCCCCGAGAATGGGAGGTAAAGCTTGTTCCCAATCGCCAACCGGCTTGTTCGACGCCAATGTGTCCGTGAGCGCAAGGCCACTTCCTCCCGCAGTTCGAACCAAAATCGAGAGCGGAACGGAATCATCTCCGTTGGCCAAATGCCTGAGAACCACCGAGATTTTATGATCGGTCGTGTTCCGAATGACAAGATTACCGGTGCTCTGATCAATGAGCATCAACCCGAACAAGCCCGCCTCCACTTTCAAAGGACCTGCAAAATCTGACGCTCCTTCGCAAAAAATCCAAAACGACTCTCCCTGGCGCATTGTTTCCGTGGAAGGATCCACGACTCTTCGCCAACCCTCATTGACCAAACGAAAAACCTTACGGCTTTGATGCGCTTTTGATGAACCAAAAAACTCAGCGAATGTAGGTGGCGATGTCGCATCGACCGGGAAGCCGACGAAATTATATGAATCCGGCTGCCATTGGATATCAGGCAGAATAACGGTTCCGGTGATGGCCCAATCGAAATCTGCTTTGCTGTGGATCAGATAAGCCCTCTGACCAAAAACAGCGTCCAACGTGCGCAAGAAATGGTCCGGGCGATTTTCCGCATACCACACCGCCCAACCATCACGCCCCAACAGGTCCACGCTGGGATCCGAGACGAACTGAGCCGTTGAGCCGGAAGCGTAAAAGCTTGCAGCGATATCCACCGGCGTTTTGGCGAAAAATGTCTCCGGTTCCGTTTTCGTCGGCGCTACCTCAAGAAAAACCGCGTTCCAACCAGCGCGCAAGTGAAGACTCTGAGTACGAGTAATGCTGGCCGAAACCCTCAGATTCGACGCTACAACAGCATAGATCAATAGAGCACAAGAAAAGGCGATACGCATAGCTTATTGAAAAAATCCCAAACTCGGGGCGCGACCGCCAGGCGGAATCGACCACCGCTCCAACGAAATGCAGTGAGCCACACACCCAAATAAAAGACCGACCGCATTAAATCGCAAGGACATTCACCTTGTCTCAAAGTTACATTCATGTTGCGGAATTTTGTTCAATTCAGCACTGCACCAGCGATAAACAGTTTTGAGGTTGCTGCCCGTTCAACGACCAGATTTTGCTCGCGGAGCGCGGCCAAGCGCCCCTTCCTCAAAACCTTTTAATATCTTGGCGCTGGAGTCCGAGCCAGCGCAACTAAAAAAAGCATTTCTACAAAAGCCTGTGCGAGCAACCGCGTGGCAAGATCTGCCTGCCCGCCAGTCAACCGAAGCACCAGTATCTTAGCACTTGGTGGATGTTCATTCCCAATCTGATGGGCGACATCCAGAACACGCCGTCGGTTGTCGACTTCGGCTTTCCGGAGTACAAGGATTTCGAGTTCATCTACACGGGCCAGCAGGTAACTCGGCGGTGCCGCGCATACGGACCAGGGACTGGGCACCCGTGGCGCACCGATTTTTTGCGGAGATTTCGCAATATCTTCCTGCGAATTGAAGGATCACGAAGGAAATCCCTTCTGATACCAGGGGTTGAACTGTGGCGATAACTCGTGAAGGATTTGGAAGATGGGTCACTTTAATGCGCATATGAGTTTTTAGACGCTCGATGCCAACCCTTGCCTCGAAAAATTTACTGTTGTGGCATTTACGTTCCGGTAAAATCCACCCGTTTTCCACTTGTTCCAAGCGTCGTCTTGGTTCAAAAGTAGCCCACGCCTCGGTCGGCTGAAGTAGCCCGTACCGAGTTAGCTTCCCTTCACCCGCTCCCGTAATTACCGATCACTTACGAAACAATACAAGTAAAGTGCAATCAAAATGAGGCTCTCTTTTAAACACTGGAGAGCGTTTCCTACCGCGTTGGGAATTCTCGGCGCTTGATCCGAACCGTACTGCCGCGTGATGATGAGCTTCACTGGTTCTGCTGTGGCAGTGAAGACTATTTAGTCGATGCATCCTGGCGGATATTCTTGGAGGTCATAGAAGCTACCCAACGGATCGAGGTGGAAGCACCCTCGCGTGAAAGCTCGCGCCGCGCCGACAAATTTTATCCGGACGCCGGATATCGTTTCAATCTGATCGCCGGTGGCTAGGACAACTGCCTCGCCTTCCCCCACAGTCGCCATGGCGTTGATGAACACCACGCCGAAGATGACGGACGAATCCAACCATTCGCCAAGAAACGCCGTCACCCCAACTGCGGTGAGCGGGATATAAACGAGAGGGTGGTTGAATTGCTGGAGAAATTTTGCCCACGCCGGAGTGCCGCGCCGGGCCGTGAGGCGATTGAGACCGAATTTCGCCTGATGGAGTTTGACCTCGTCGCCGGCAAGTCCGGTTTCCAAACCCACATCGAGAGAACGCACCACCGCCACCACATCAAGGTCATGCCAAGACTTTGAGCCGGAATCTTTGCTCGTTAAGTTTTTCAAAACGACGGACATACCAAGCCCGGATAGTTCATAGCGTTTCGTCGCGAGACCCAGCGAGAGCGAGAGCCCGATTGGCCAGGCGGCCGTAGCGATTCTGAGCCGACTGTATGAGGACATACTGTCCGGCTCGGAACGCGAGGCCAACGCCGCCCGACGGGCTCGCCGCAAGTCGGAGCAGAAAGGATATGAACTATCTGGGCTAAATGAGTTCGTGTTCCAGTTCGCGCACCACTAACACAGGAAAGGGCGCATGCCGCACGACCCGCTCGGCGGTGCTGCCGAGCCACACATGTTTTACATGGAACGCTTTGCCGGTGCGCACGGAGGCAGTGACTGCCACCTCGCCCTTCTCCTCGCGCTTCGCCAGTGTCGTCAGTTGCTTCCGGGCCAAATTGACCAGCTCCGGGTCTGAGCAGGCCAGAATGACTGATTCCAAGCCGGACAGCCGCGAAGGCGGCTCGATTACGTGGAGCAGGCTGACGGACGCCTTCAACTCTTCGGCCAACGCCAACGCGTAGCAGACTCCGGCTTGGGACTCCTTGGAGAAGTCCGTCGCGGCCAAATTCTTTTGCAAGATCGGTGGCATTGAGAGGGTGGTGAGACGACGATCCTTGCTTTGCTTTTTTGGGCGCTTCTTTTTCATAGGACACGCCTTTCTTCCCCGATTAGCTATTGATTATAAACAGTTTAAGTGAAAATTATAACTACCCCCTCCGCCATTTTTTATCGTCCGGGATGTCTAAATCAAGACGCCGTGTCGTGACGCCGGATGAGCAAGCGGTTCTCGACGGCTTCCAGGTACGCCTCGCAGTGTCCGATGCGGATATTGCGCGGTGCGACGCACTCGTGGCCCAATATCATTTACCTTCATCATGCCACGGTGGTTGGGGAGCACCTCCGTTCTATTGCCATCTATAAGGGTCAGTGGCTGGTCGCCCGCCTCGTTTTGGAGCCGCTGAATCTAGGTGGCAAAGTGGTGCTCGCCGACGCATTACATACTCAGGATGAAACCGCCCGACAAATCATCCACCACCAAGGCGGCGATGATCTACTGACCGTCAAAAAGAACCAACCCACACTCTACGAAACCTTGGAACTGAATCATTGCCCACCGCCCCTGACCGGTGTTCGACGCCCCTCGGAGCTCCGCCCCCCCAGCTCGGGGAGGCAAATTGCGGAGTTGGATCCCGGCGCTTGGCGCTTGCGTTTTGCCGGGTGTGGCTAGAAACGACTCTCATCTCCCTACCCTAAAAGGTTGTGGGCGGAGCGATATGGGGTGTTCTCCTAATCCATGGCTGCCAAAGCCACTTCGTCGCGACCCGCAACAACTTTGACCACGAGCTTGCCTAACGGGGAGTTTCCCGAATAACCGGCGGTATCCACGGTTCAATCTGAGTTACCCGCCCATCCGTCCCTTCCACACGATAGAGTGCTCCGCCCCGCCCTTTGTCCCAGGCCTTGTGAATCGCCGGAGCAGATCGTCTCGGCACTTCCCATTCGGCCACGCCTCCGACGGAGCAAAATAACGCTCGCGCAAATCCTTTGTAAACCCGCGGCGAACCCAACAATCGTTGCCAAGAATCCGCGTCCGAATCCGCGATTGATGGGATCCGACGGTCCAAAACTAAAAAGGCATACGGCAACGAGCGGAGATCCAGGCCAGCCCGATGCCCGAACCGGACCCAATCTGAATCCGCGAAAATTCCGGACGGCGGCTCCGCAAAATGATGACACCAATGCCGTTCGTTTCCGGGCGCCAGCAGCCCGCACGCCGCACCGTGAGTGCACGGAGCCACCAAGTGACTCCCCCGAGCCAGCAACCGCATCCGCACTTCCTGTAAAGCGCGGGCCGAGGTGTGAGTGCCCGGCTCAACCCAAAGCACGGCCACCGCCGCGCTCGCTAAGTCCAAGACCTGTTCCCGCACTTCCGACGTCAGCTCATTCCACACATGGCTCAAGCACAAAACAAAAGGCCGCATCCCCTTCCCCCATTCCGGCAGCGACCCACTCACCGGCAAACCAGGAATTTGCTGCACCGCGCGACGTGCCGAGAAAGCGGCAGCCAGTGAAGAGTGATCGGTTACCCGCAATGACGTAAAATGTTGCGGCCAGTTGGCAAGCACGCGACGTCCGGCCACTCCGCTCCCACAACCCCAATCCCACAGTTCACTCCCCGCGGGCGGTTCCCAACCGCGAACGGCGAGTTCTCGTAATACCGCATCCCACTTCCACCCAATGCGTTCACCAAAAGTTGCATCGTACAGTTCGAGATCTTGCTCATCCTGCCAGTAGGCCCCCGAATCAAAACGCTCGCTCAGAAAAGTCCCCCGCAACCGATCCAATCGAACCCAGTCGAGCGCCTCAAAATTCATCATGGACGGATTGATGCTAGAGGAGCGAAACGCCCAAATGCCGGGCCAATCGTTGATTCTTTATCCCGTAGTATCGAGCGAGATCCCGGGCTCGATTCGTCGCGGTGGGGTCCGTTCCCTGGCTTTTCCTAATTGCCGTAATCATCAGGTTTTTGCTCGTGTGCTCGGGAGAAATAAATTCAAAAACCTTGGGCTCATACCCCGCACTTTCGAGCAACGCCGCTCGGAGCGCATCGGTTACCAATTCAGCCTCTCGCTCCCGCAAAATCCCATGTCGCAAGGCCGCTTCCAAGACCGGTGGAGCGACCAGTTGCGCTCTGATTTCTTTATGACAACACGGCGCCATCACGAGCAGCGTGGCGCCGCTCGCAATCCCTTTCGCCAAGGCGTCATCCGTCGCGGTATCGCACGCATGCAACGCCATGACGACGTCCGCCTTGAAGGCCGGCAAATCAGCAATGGTTCCCGCGACGAATTCGAGACCTTCACACCGCTGTCGGCGGACAATCGCATTCGCGTGCTCCACCAGATCCGTCCGTACCTCCACGCCCCGAGTGTGGACCGGCCGTTGCGCGATCCCTCGCAAATGTTCGTGTAACGCAAAAGTCAGATAGCCCTTCCCGGCGCCCATGTCGGTGACGCGCAACGGGCGTTCGCCGGCCAAAAGCCGAGCGTCGGTCACCAGCGGGCCCAGCAGTTCGACAAACCGATGAATCTGCCGAAATTTCGCCTCCATCGTCGGTCGAACACTGCCGTCTGAATTCGTGACGGCCAATTCCTGCAACCAAGCCGCTTTGGGATCGACCGTCCGTTGTTTGACATGGTCGTGCGCCAGATCGGGTGCGACCTCCACCTCGGCGGGTCCCAAAACCAACCGGGAACTTCGACCCTTACGAATATTCAGCTGCGCAATGCCGGTGGTCAGAGACAAGAAAGCGTTGGAAAAACTGTTCCCGATTAACTCCCCCAATAATGTGTAGGCATCGTCCGGGACATAATTTTTGACGACATCTCGTTTGGAATGCCGGTAGGTGAACGACAGGTGCAACCCATCGCGCAACTGCACCGGGCGCACGAAGATATTGCGGACGGAATCGTCGTGTTGCAGGGGGTGGCCGAGATTTAGGCGAATAAAAGTCCCCTGGGCCACTGCCTCCCGGAGGCGATCAAAGAACTGTATTTTTTCAGGTGCGCTCAATGCCCAAGCAGTAGAGCAGGCATCCCCGCGACGGGAAGGCCTGATGACAGGAAGAAAAGCGAGAGAATTACGGATGAACGCGACCAGAAATCAGACCCCCGCCAGCCCATCCAGCTCACGATTGGATGATGAATGCCTCCGCTCCCTTCGGGCCCGGATCGTTGCGGGTCAAAGCGCAGGTCCGGCCAGTGGTCACACCCGGGATTTGGACCGACGGTTCCGTCGTCTCCGGGAGGAAGCGCAACGAATTGTTCGGTCTTTGCCGCTCGGATGGTGGGCTGCGACGCGAAAGGCAGTGGGCCCAGAAGTCTGCTGGAGAGTTTGCGGATGGATGTTCGCACGATAGAGCATCCGATCTGCCGCGACGCCAAGAAACACCTCGAGCGACTTCTGATACTGGATCGCCAAGCCAAGCCTGAAGTATGACATCCACTCACCCTGTCCTTATGGCGATCGATCACGACTTCATACCCACTCCGCACACAGCAACTCCGCCTGCTTTAGCACCGTCCTGACCGCTTCCTCCTGCAAATCCGGCGGGTAGCCGGATTTGTTCAAGATGCGTTTCACCATCACACGAATTTTGGCTCGGGCACCCTCCCGAAGGGTCCAATCGATGGTCACGCTTTTGCGGACTTGGGTGATGAGTTCGACGGCGATCACCTTCAACTTGTCGTCGCCCATCGCTTTCACGGCGGACTCGTTCACTGCCAGGGCATCGTAGAAGGCGACTTCGTCGTCCGTCAGGCCGAGGTCTTCGCCGCGTTTGGTTGCGGCGTCCATTTCCTTGGCCAGTTTGATGAGTTCCTCAATCACTTCCATCGTGGAGATGGCGCGGTTGTGGTAGGCGTTGAGGGTCTTCTTGAGCTTCTCGGCGAACGACTGGCTCTGCACGAGGTTCTTCTTAGATCGAACCTTTATCTCGTCCTTAAGCAGCTTCTCCAGCAGTTCGGCGGCAACGTTTTTGTGCTTGAGTCCGCGCACCTCGGCAAGGAACTGCGGGCTCAGAATGCCGAGGTCGGGCTTCTTCAAACCGGCAGCGGTGATGATATCGATGATCTCGCCCTCGGTCGTGATAGCTCTGGAAACGAGCTGCCGGATTGCGGCGTCGATCTGCTCGGGAGACTTGCGGTTCTCGCCGGACTTCTTGTTGAGCGCGGCTTGCAAGGCTTGGAAAAAGGAAACGTCGTCGCGGATCGCGGTCGCCGCATCGGTAGCGGAGCAGAGGGCGAACGCTTGCGAGAGTTCCATCACCACCTGCACCCAGCGTTTCTTGCCGTCTTTCTGTTTGAGGATGTGTTCCTGTCCCGCGGGGATGAGTTGCAGGCGCTCGGTCGGCGTGCCGGTCGTCCATTTGTCCCAGTTGAAACCATGCATCATGTCGCAAGCGATGCCGTGTTTCTCGTGCATCACAGCGATCGCCTGTTTCGTGTCGTAGGTCGGATTGCCCTGGCCGCCGCTCTCGGTGTAGATGGCGAGCGCGCGCTTGAGCTGATCGGCGAGACCGAGGTAATCCACAATTAAACCGCCGGGCTTGTCTTTAAAAACGCGGTTCACGCGCGCGATGGCCTGCATGAGGCCGTGGCCCTGCATGGGCTTGTCTGCATACATTGTGTGCAGGCACGGCGCGTCGAAACCGGTCAGCCACATGTCGCGCACGATCACGATTTTGAACGGGTCTTTGGCATCCTTGAAACGGTTCGCCAGCTTGCGGCGCTTGTCTTTATTGCCGACGTGCCGCTGCCACTCGGGGCCGTCTTCGGCGCTGCCAGTCATCACGACTTTCAATGTCTCCGCGTCCCACTCGGGCCGCAGCTTGATGAGCGAATCGAAGAGGGCCACGCAGATGCGGCGGCTCATGCAGACGATCATCGCCTTGCCGTCCATCGCTTCCACGCGCTTCTCGAAATGCGTCACCAGATCGGCGGCGATGAGCGCGATACGTTTCGGATCGCCTACCAACGCCTCCAACGCGGCCCACTTGGTTTTGAGTTTTTCCTTCTTCGTCAACTCTTCGCCTTCGGTGATTTCCTCGAACTCCGCGTCCAGCGTCGGCATCTCGGCGGCGTTCAGCGCCAGCTTGGCGATGCGGCTCTCGTAGTAGATCGGTTTCGTCGCCTCATCCGCCACGGCGCGCTGGATGTCGTAGATGGAAATGTAATCGCCGAACACGGTTCGCGTGTTGGCGTCGGTCTTCTCGATAGGCGTACCAGTGAAGCCGATGAAGGAGGCATTCGGCAAAGCATCGCGCAGGTTGCCGGCGAAGCCGTGAGACATCTCGCCCTTTTCGTTCACCCGCCCGCCGAAGCCGTATTGCGACCGATGCGCTTCATCGGCAATGACTATAATGTTGCGGCGATGGCTGAGTGCCGCCATCTGCCCGCCGCCCTCGGGCATGAACTTGTGGATGGTGGTGAACACCACGCCGCCGCTCGCCCGTGTGAGCAGTTCCGCCAAATGCTCCCGGCTCTCCGCCTGCACGGGCATCTGCCCGAGAATGTCTTGGCAGCGTTGGAACTGGCCGAAGAGCTGGTCGTCGAGATCGTTGCGGTCGGTCAGCAGCACCAGGGTCGGGTTTTGCATCGCGGCCTCTCGGATCACCCGCGCGGCGAAGAACAGCATGGTGAAACTCTTGCCGCTGCCCTGCGTGTGCCAGACCACGCCCGCGCGACGGTCGCCTGGTTTGCCGCCGTGCATCCGCCCGGCCCAGAAGCGCCCGTCGCGCAGCCCTCCGGGCTTGTTCATCCCACTGGCGCGCACCGTTTCCCCCACAGTCGCATTCACCGCATGGAATTGGTGGTAACCAGCAATGATCTTGTGCAGCGCCCTGGTATCCGGGACTTCCTCGAAGGCGATGAAATGCTGGAGTAGATCAAGAAACCGCTGCCGGTCGAACATTCCTCGGACCAGCGTCTCGAGTTCTAAAGTTTTGGGTGGAGCAATCTGATCCCCGTCAATCGTGCGCCAGACTTTGAACCATTCTTGGTTTGCGGTCAGCGAACCCACCCGCGCTTGCAAACCGTCACTCACGACCAGTGTTGCGTTGTAGTGCAGCAGGCTCGGTACCTCCGCCTTGTAAGTCTGGAGCTGCGCGTAGGCGCTCCAGATGGTCGCGTCCTCATCGGCCGCGTTCTTCAGCTCGATGAGGGCCAGCGGCAGCCCGTTGACGAAGACCACTAGATCCGGCCGACGATTGTGTTGCGCCTCAATTACTGTGAACTGATTCACCACGAACCAGTCGTTTAATTCCACATCGGCGAAATCTACGATGCGAACTTTGTCGCCTTTGATGGAGCCATCCGACCGGGGATACTCCACATCCACGCCGTCGCGCAGCATCCGGTGAAAGGCCCGGTTCGTCTGCACCAGCGAAGTCGTCGCCACCCTCAGCACCTTCCTCAAAGCCTCCTCCCGCGCTTCCTCGGGGATGACCGGGTTCAGTCGCCGGAGGGCCTCGCGCAAGCGCAGCTCCAGCACCACCTCGCCAAACGAATCCCGCTCCGCAGATGGCTGGCTCGGTGCGATGTTAGGGCCATGCCCGATGGCGTAACCCAACCTTTGGAACCAATCGAGCGCGGCAAGCTCGAGGTCGTTTTCAACAAGGTTTGCGGCCACGCGATGATACGCGGCTAGGCGCCGCAGTGGACCGGCACGTCTTGCGGAATCGGTTGAAACTCCGCACCGCTGCACGGCTGAAAGCCCTCGGGCCAGCAGGACTGCATCCGGCACAACAGCCGCTGCTGGAGAGGGGCATCCCGGTTCACCCGGTGCGCAAAGATCCTGATGAAGTCGGGATGGCAATCCTGGACGATCTTCCACGCATCATGCGCGAGATATCGTGGAACGTAGCCGATCATCACCGGATCCCCCACCGTCGTTCGCAGCGCGACCGCGTTTCGATCTGCCGGATTGCAGATATCGAGCATAAGGGCCAGCGGTTCTTCATCCTTCAACGCGATTACCCTTTCCCGTGCGAATTCTGGCATGTAACGCACACCGTGTAGGAAAAACTTGTTCAGGTAGCAGCCCTCCTCGTCCGGCACCGGGCACGGGAACAACTCGATCATATCCGTGCGCCGGATCCCCTCGGTCACTCCAAGAACGGCGATGGGGTCAGGCGGATTCGCCGGATCGAAGCCGCTCCATCGGAGATAAGCCTCATATTCTGGACGCGACTTCGAGAGGAGCCGGTTGGCGAAAATCGGGAACAACTCGACGGACTCATATACTTCGTCAAGATCCTCCATTCCACTGAACGGTGCGAAGCCAGGCGCAGTTCGGGCCCCATTCGTGTAAACAAAGCGATAGATCCCGCCCTCGAACTGCAGGCGTCCGATCGGACTCCAGCCACCCTTGTCTGGGCTGGCCGAGCGTGAGGCGACGAGCAATGCATTCATCGCTTCTCGCCCTCCGTAAGGCGGCGTTGGTTCGTCATCAGGAGTTTCAATGTAAATTCTCGGGTCACTGGCGACATCCGCTGCGGCGGAATCTCTGCCAGAATAGCATCTACCGCAACGTGGGTGATCTCGGCAAGCTTGCCTAAGCCAGATTTGCGCCGCGCCCGGATCCCGTTCGGCCAAACGTCGGAAAACGTCGAGCGCGAGAACCGTCTTGTCCTTCTTCTCCTTCGAATAAAACCCCGACCGCGCCCGAGTGCAAAATTGCTGCACAGTTCGGTTTTGATCCCGCGTGCGCAGCCGTTCCTTCCGCTCGTCGTCAGTGAGGTTTCGCGCCAGCGACGCGCCGTGGTCAAAGGTCGGCGCGAGGCGCACGTCCGGTGCCTGCACGATCGCATCCCAGTTCTGATGATGGCGGTCCTGATTCGCCACCCACGCGTCGAGCATCACATACCCGATGAAGACTCCGAGTGCGGTCGTAATTCCAGCAGGTGTGCCCTGCATCCACTTTGGCGCCGGTGGCTTCAGCACGGAGGCGACGTCCGCGACCGCCTCCACCGTGTATTCGGCCAAACCGTATTTGCGATCCTTCGCTGCTGGGTAAGCCGGATCGCGAATGACGAGAAGTTGGTTGCCTAATACCAGAATCTGCGGGCGCGGGACAAAAGTGGGGCAAAGCACTCCGGGCTGTATCGGCCTTTGGCCCTCGAATTCGTGGGCGAGATCGTAATCCACATGAGGGATACCGAGCAGGCCGGCCAGTTCGCAGACGACTTTCTCCGCCCAGTCTTCCCCCGTGCCACGTTCCTCCGCTTTGAAAAGGAAGCGTTGTCCGTTCGAGGTGAACCAGAACTTCCGCTTCGTGCCGAGATACTCGAGGTCCTCGGCTTGCAGGCGGTCGATTTGGCGAATCGGATACATGCTTAGACAGAAACAGCTACGTCCCCCACGCTAAACTTCCCATTCAGCAGCTTTCGCAACAGCGTATCGCAGAAGGTGGCGAGGGTGTCGAAATGGATGGACGGTTTCAGCCGTCGGAATGTCTCGCGCAAGCGCCCCACCAGTAGCAACTTGCCAAACGAATCCCGCTCCGGCGCGGGTTCGCCGGGCGAGAGCTGCGGCCCGTGCCCATCGGCATGGCCCAGCTCCTCGAACCAGGTCAGGGCGGCGTCTTCGACGATGGATTCGTTGAGCGCGGCGCTCATCCTTTTGGCGGTTCCTCGCGCAGGACCAGCGCACCGAACGGTTCCACCGGTTCCGGCGCGGCCAGCACCACCTGCCCCGCACGCAGCACTGCTACCATGCGCCCCGCGCGCCGGTGCTCCTCCAGGGTGGCAGCCACCGCGGCCTTCACCCCGGCATCGATCTTCTCGCGTAACCGGATCTTTTGTTCTGCGTTCATGCGTTTACTTGGTTCATACGCTGCCAATCCCCCGTTTCCAAAACCGTCGTTGCCTCGCCCTGCCCGCCATAGGCCACCAAATAGGGCTCGAAGCCCGAGTTATCATACACCTCCCAGTCATCGGCCACCGGCGCGTACAGGCGCAGGAAGTTGTCCCGGCCGCGCCCATAGCGCCGCCGGACCACGAACTCTGGCACGTGGTGGCCGCCCGCCTGCACCCGCCGCGCCACGCGCGCCACCGCTAGCTCGGGCGAGGGCAGCCAGAGATAAATGATATGCACGTCATATCCCGTGCGCTGCAACCCCGCCAGCCACGGCGCAAACGAGCGCGAGGCCAGCGTTGTTTCAAACGCGAAATCCACCCGCTGCCCCGCCAGCGCCCGCAGCCGCCGCAGCATGATCCGCCCCGCCTCCTGAGCCACCGTCTCCGGGGCAAAGCCGGAAAGCCCGCGCGCGATTTCGTCGGCATTGACAAACTGCGAGACCCCCACAAAGGACGGCAACATGCCCCGCGCGGCCGTAGTCTTGCCCGCGCCATTGGGACCGCCAATAACAAAAACATCAGGCATGACAACTCCCTCCCTCCTCGGGCATGGCCGGGTTCAGACGCCGAATGGCCGCGCCGGAAAAAAGAGTGAGAAGTGAAACGTGAAGTGAGAAATGGATTCAGATTCCGGACTTTCACTCTTCCGATTTCACCCTTCTCTATTCCAACGCCCAGCTCCCCGAACCACGTTAGGGCGGCGTCTTCGATGGAAGATTCATTGAGGCTCATGATTATAGAGCGTGCGGGTTACCTCGAACAATCTCGCGAGGAAGGTCAGGAAGCTCTCCGTCGCCGTGCCCACCGATATCGCGCGAAGTGTGCTCTACCCCATGTTCGTCAAAACCGACAAAACGCATGTTCTGCTTTGCGTTCTCAAACGCGGTGGAGAGGGGCTGATGGTGAGCCCAGCCGCGAAGTTCATTGGCAATCCAGTCTGACAGCCAGAGACAAGGTTCGGACTCGGAATCCGCTACGGCGAAATTCACAGTGGGCGCAATAGAAAGCCCGAAAAAGCCTTGGGCGTGTTTCCGCGCTGTTTCGATGCCTCTCTTGAAGCCAATCTCAAGCGCCTCGTTCATCCATACCCGATATTTCCGATCGTGGTAGAAATCCGCAGTGATACCGTTGACGAAAAAATCTATAGCAAGACCGGCAACCACATCTTCGACCGTGATGGCTAAGAAATTAGATTGGAGAAAGTAGTTCGTATCGGTGACCAAATCGTGCAATGTGATATTCAAGGGCATTTCCTCGGTAAAGCGCGCTTCCGCGTGGCAGCGAATGAGGTGTTTGAGGAAAGGCCATTTCGCCATGGCGAAACCCATCACTCGAATGTCGTTGTCGAGGATGATTCGAGCCAAGTCATTCTGAACTTGTTCGCGCTTACCTTCCGGAACTTTCGTCATGTGAATCTCCGCTGGAGCGGTGTTGTTCCAATGCTTTGGCAGCAGGCGTCGCAACTCGCTGATGACTTTTGCGTATCGAGCGTCCGGGACTACAACCGGGGCGAACACGTACAGGTCATTCAAATCGCGGAATCCGATGTCGCCGGACTCATCAATAAAGATGCGGACCTTGGTGGCTGGTGCCTGAATCCAAGCGCGGCGCTTCGTCTGCTCAAGGGCGTTTGCTTGGCGCTTGGCGGCAAGCTTCCGCATCTCTTCACCGATCACGTTCGTAATCCGATCAGGGCTTGGAAACGCCGCAGGGTCATCTAGATAGAATTGTCGGAGCTGGTCGAATAGGTGTGTATTGGCCATATTCACGAGAGGGACCAGCCAGCCCTTGCCTTCAAAATTATCAAACTCAGCGCGAATCAGAGTTTTCCCCACGTCTGGGTCAAAAGTGCCACCTTCGATTTCTGAATGACCATCAACCTCAATAAACTTCAGCTTCCAGAACCACTGGTGAAGGTTTATCAAACCCAAAGGCCAAAAGGCCAACAACCTCGACTGAAAGTGGGATGCTTGCGTATCCACTTTGAAGTCGGTCCGTCCGCTGTGATAAAGAAACGAGCGCGTTTGAGGAGCTTTTTGCTCGGAATGTGGATGAACTCAATTTCCAGCAGGTCATCGAGGACGTCAGGCCGATTGCTTTTCCTGAGCTGGCGGCAGCTCTCGTAGATGTCCAGGTTTTCCGCCATGGTATATTTGTCGGCGTATGCCTAGGCAGCCAATGCCAGCACCGCGCCCTCTCGCTCGGACCACCGAATCGGTTCAACGCCGTAGTTCTTCAGCGCGTCCAAGACCGCAGGTGAAGGCTCATGCTCGAAGTCGTTCAGCATGACGTAAGCCTTCGATGACTGAGCCCGCACTTCTTTGGTGTCGATCCAGCCGAACGCGACCGCCTGCGCGCTGTCGCGACTGGGCCGGTTGATGGCTTGCACGATTCTTTCTGGAGCGCGACGTGATGCCGGGATCACAAAATCGAAAAGGTGGTCATATCCTGACTTCCCAGTGAACTTCACTCGTGGCGTGAAGCGAACGTCCCTCAACGTCAGCCAATCCGACACGTCTTCCCAAAACAAATTCGCGACGGTGGCGGATGACACGTAGAAAAGGTCGTTCACAGCCAGCATCGCCTGCACAAGATTGTGTTTCTTGTGGGCGAAGTTTTCGGGCGAAGTTTCCACGACGAGTGCATCGTCCTTTAGATGGACCCCGAAGCCGTTGAGAGTGGTTTCCAGCAGCGCACGCCGCTTCTTAGTCTTCAGCTCACAACCGGAGTTCTGCAAATCGTGAATAATGTATCCGTCGTCGGTGAGTGCGAAGTGTCCATTGGCCTTGGTTGCGTAAATCTGGAGCCTGTCATTGTGGCGGTCGAGATACGGTGTCGTGATTTCGATATGGTGCCCAATCTCGCGCAGCTTCGTCTTGTCGCGGAGCCAGCTCCAGTATTGGTCCATCAACTTGGAAACTTCTTCGATCATACGAACAGCTCCCTTTCGATGAATGGGGTTTCAGTAATCCGGCAAAATGCCATGAAATCCTCCAGTGAGCCCCAGGGGTCCGAAGTTCGCGGGAATACGCCGCCGGGTGCGGGCACTGCCCACTTGTCGCCGTAACCTTCACGATAGGTGTGCAAGTGAGGGCAAGGGATCTCCTCTCCGTCCGGATTTTCATGGGGCGGGCCGTCAAGGTCCAAGCGCGCCAGAATCACCACCGTCCGGACGCGGTTCTGGTAGGTAGCCTTCTCTAGGTTGATGCGCCCGCGAGAAATATCCAGCAGGAAGCTCTCCCGCTTGTTAGCGGAGACGAGGGGAACTTCAATCGAACCGCCTAGCGGGGGAAAGACATGGCGGGTTTCATCCACACGATGCTTCTCCATCCCAAGGAGTGCGTCCGCTTCGGCTTTGGTCAATGTCGTTTCGGCCATAGGTCAAAATGTGCCGCGTACCGCGCTCGTTGCCAACTCCCCGCTCAGCAGCTTCGGCAGCAGCGTGTCGCGCAGCGTGGCAAGGGTGCGGGATTGGTAGAGGTTGGCGTGAATGCGGTCGAGCATCGGCTGAATTTGTTTCGTAAAGGCGGCGGCTATGGACTTGGGCGGCAGCGCAACTTTGAATGAGCTGATGTCGCTCCAGTTTGTGCGCGGTATCTTGGTGCCGGTGGAGGCGAGGTCGGTGAATTGAATCAGAGCGTCGCTGCTCGCGTGGCCGAGGAGAAAGCCGAACCACTCTGGGCTTTTCGGCGCGAGGACGAGGATGTCGGTGGAGCAGACGCCATCGAACGGTGCGACGCCGACTTTGTGGAAGTAGGGACGCAGTTTGCCGAAGATGATTTCGCCCTTCTTGAAGGCGGATTTGCCGCTGGCTACGTCGGCGGATTCGTCCCAATCACCGAGCGCGATGCAGCGGCGTGGCATGTGTTCCAAGGCGATGTAGGGCGTGTTCAGCGCAATTTCGCTCGGCTGGACACCGCGCCGCGAGTTCGAGCCGATGTCGCCGAGTTTCCCAGCGGTCCACCCTTTGGGAATGTGGCCGAGGGGCGAGTCTTCCAGATGGTCGGGGAAGAGGGTGTCGGAGGGGGCACGCGGAGGCCCGGAGGCGCGGAGGGGGGAGTTGGATTCCTGAAATTCCTTTTCTTCCTCTCCGCGTTCTCCGCGCCTCCGCGTGAGACTCCCTTCATCCATGTTCCGGCGAACGGGATCGAAATCAATAAACCAGCTCTGGAACAGCGCCCGCGCCATCGCCTCCAGCGTCGCGTTCATCCGCCGGTTCAACTCGATCTTGTCGTCCAGCGCC
>JAYVTS010000196.1:0-15343 GCA_043788645.1 Verrucomicrobiota bacterium | reverse complement strand
GTTGTCGTTCTGGTTCGACGGGTTGTTCCTGTTCCGGATCGCTGTCCGACAGTTCTGCCCGTTGTTGTTCCAACTGCCCCCGCGGATCACACGGTTGATACCCGTTTGGCACTGAACTCAAATCTCTTCCGGAGATTTCCGATCGCCGAATACTTTAGTTTCGAATCTTGGACACCGTTCTGTCCCTTTTTTCCTCAACCGCGGATGGAGGCGGCCTTGGAGGTCGAAGGCGAGTCGTCGGCCGAAACCGATTAACCAAACGGGCTGGAGGCGAACCTCCAGCCCGGTGGGCAAGCCCTGAAAAAGGCTCTGAGCAGCAGTGCTATTTCTTCAAGCGGAAGAATTGCGCGGCCCCAGTGGGGCTTTGATTCACCGTGAGCGTCGCTCCGACGGTCGTGGGCGCGGTGGCAACCTTCACCCACGGACTGGCGAGCGATGCCGCCGATTCCAAGGCAAATCCCGGCGAGGGCGACGGCCATGAGATTTTTACCTGGTCGCCTGCGCGGGAGACGGTCAACACCGGGACGGCCGCGGCGACCTTGGCGCCCAGTGCGGTCAGACCTTCCACACGCAAGCCCGTCGGACCGCCAGTGGCATCGCCGTTGTTCACCTTGAAGTCGATCTGGTTCACTCCGTGTTTGAACGCGCCGTTGATGCTGAAATTCGCCAGGGTGGCGAATCCGGCTTGGGTGAGACCAGTGGCCAGTCCGTTAATAATGAGTTCTGCGGAATTGTCGGACGCCCAGCCGCCGGATAACACCACGGAACTCGGATCGAATCCCGTCAAATCCACGTTGAGGCGGTAGACATAATCGCCGACGGACGGACCGCCCAAGGGCGATTCCGTACCCGGATCCGTGCGGGGTCCAAGCCATTTCGAGAGGTCGCTGTTGGCCAACCACGGTCCGGAGACCAGCGGCCACTTGGTGCTGTCCTCCACGAAGGCCTTGGTCGAAGCGGACGAATCCGCATTCTTGACCAGGGTGTAATGGGCGTCCGTGGCGCCGTCGGCGAGCGTTACCCGGCTGGTGTCTACGCCGGTGTCGAACACGCCCGGGATCGCCTCCAGCAAGGTCAGATGCGCGCGGTTGCTGGCCGTGGTTCCGCCGACGTTTTTCACCTCGACGGTGTAGTCGCCGGCGTCCGCGGCGGTAAGATTGTCCAGATTCAAGGTGTCGCTGATCTGCCCTTTGACGGTCTGGCCGTCTTTTTTCCAGACATACGTCAACGTTCCGGAGCCGATGGCCGCCGCGGAGAGACTGGCCGAGCCGCCCACGGCGACCGCGGCGGACACGGGCTGGACCAGCAGATACGGTTTCGAACCGGCTTCCGGCAGCACGACGACGTTGTCCAGCAGAAGGGTGTGATCGCCGGAGGGCGTAGTGCCCTGGAATTTCAGCACCGCCTCCGAGGCCAAGGCCGTGAAGGTCGCCTGGCGGACGTAGTAACGATTGTCGCCGCCGACGGGTTGAATGGATTCCTCGAGGATCGACGCGTCGTCGACGCTCACCGTGTAAACGCTGTCTTCCGGCCCGCCCCGGCGGGCGTTGACCAGAAACGCGACGAGATACTTTTTGTTCGCGGTCAGTCCGCCGAGGGTTTGCGACACCGACGAGCCGTTGCCTTGCAGGAACAGCACAAGATCCTGATCCCCCGCCCGGCCGTTGTCCGTGAAGGGACCCGCGCCGTCGATGTTCACGCCGCGATTCCCGCCGCTGACCGACCAGCCGGCGACCGAGTTGAAATAGCCGGGGAACGGATAGACGCTGCCACTGGCCTCGAAGCTGGGGTTGCGTACCGTGATTTGTCCGGGATCGCGCTGCACCACGGTGACGGCGTCGAGCAGAACGGTCGAATCGCCCGTGGGCTTAGTCGTGAATTCCAGCAGCTCGGTGGCCGCGGTCGCCATGAATTCTAGATGTTGGAAATAATAGGGGACGCCGTCGCCCACCGGGGTGATGCCCGAAAGCTTCACCACTTCCTTCCCGGCGAGTTTCACGGATAGGTCCATGAGTGAGCCATTGCGAACGTTGTAGAAGAATTGCAGCCAGTAGCTCTTGCCGGGAATCAGCCCGCGAACCGTCTGCGCCAGCGTGCCCGCGCCCTGCTGGAAGCCCACTTGATTGCGGTCCGGCACGATTCCGTTGTCGCTGAACGGACCGGGCGGCGAATTCAGACCGGAGCCGCCGATCCACCCGGCGATCACCCCCGAGCCCACTCCCGCGGGCACGGGGGTGCTCTCGAAACTGGGATTCTTCAAAGCGGACGAAACGACTACGACCGACGGTTGATTCGCCACTTTCAACCCGGCGGCATCGACCACTTGTATAATCGCGCTGCCACGGGCGATGACCTGGACTTTTACCGGCTTCGCCGCGGCCCCGCCTTTGTCAAAGTGGACGCTGGTCCGCGACAGCAGGGCGCCGGACGCATCGACAAAGCGCAGGACACCGGTCGCGCCGCTTTGAAGCACGATATCCGCGGATTTGTTCGCGAGCAATTCGGCGGGAACTGTCACGGTGAAATCCAACTGTTCGCCCACACCCAGTTCGGCGGAGGCCGGGGCCAGCGACAACGGCGCCAGTTCCCTACCGGTCTCGCCCAGCAGCCGGACGTCGTCCACCAGCAGCACGTCGGCGCCGACCTTGGACTGGACGATGACGATCTCGGCGGTGACATCGGTGGCGGTGAACGTGACCGATTTGGTCTTGAACGCCGCAGCGTTGCCGACGGGCGAAACATCCTCTTCGGAGAGAACCTTGCCACCGACTTTCAGCTGGAGGTGCGGCTTGGAGCTTTTGCGGGCGTTGTACGCAAAAGTCAGGGTGTAGGGCTTGCCAACGATCAGGCCCGTGGCGCGCTGGGCGATGCTACCGACATCCTGCAGAAAAGCCACATGATCCTGATCGGGCACGGTGCCGTTGTCAGCGCCGCTCACGCCCACGGTGCCGCTGATCGCCCAGCCCGCCAGCGCGGCGACTGCTCCGGGGTCGGCCACGTCGCCGCTGGCTTCAAAGCTCGGATTTTGCAGCACCACATTGTCGGCCTCGCGCTGAACGATGGAGACGGCGTCGAGGTTCAGCGTGGCGTCGCCGGAACCGGCCGTCACGAAGGCCAGCGTGCCGGTGTCGCCGTCGGCGGTGAAGGCGACGCTTCGGAAAAAGTATTCCGCCGGGCCTGCCGCCGGCTTGACGTTGACCACGTTGTCCAGCTGCACGCCGTTGAATTTCGTGGCGAGGTCGATCGTGCCGCCGCAGCAGGCGCGGGCGTCGTAATAGAACTGGATCCAATATTTTTTGCCGGCGACCAGGCCCGTCACCTCCTGCGACAGGTTCTTGTCGGCGCCCTGGAGGAACACCACGCGGGTTTGGTCCGGAATGGCGGTGCCGTTGTTATGGAACGGGCCCCCGGCTTCGTTGACGCCGCTTCCACCGATCCAGCCGTCCACGGCGCCATAGTGGGGAAAGGCGTCGTTGTAGTTGGATTCAAAACTCGGGTTGTGCAGCAGACCGGCCTGCAGGACGATCGAGCCAAAAGCCGCCACGATGGCGGCGAGGACTTGAGGATTGCCGAGGATTACTTTCATGAATGGATCAGGGTATTGTGTAGTGGTCTTATGAAGCGCGGCCTAAGCCTGCCCCTTTTATGGAATGGAATTGATTTCCCCCAGACAATGAGGCGGTGCGCGAAGATGTCAAAAGCGTCGGGAATTTGGATCCCGTCCGTTGCGCGGAGCGGGCGGGCGGACGGCGGAAGGGAACCCGGTTGCGGTCGGATTTTTCCCACCCGCTGGATTCTTAACGGGACGCGCAACCGGGCGGTTAGAGCCGGAAGCGTTCACTGAACTCGCGCAGGAAGTGGCCGGATTATCGTCCGAATTAGAGGCCAAGGACGACGAAGCGAAACGCTTCGATTTGCTGATGTTAAACCTGCCGTTGATATCCAGCTTGCACCGGTGTTGAACCCATCGCATTCCGAGGCAAGGTAGGCCTGAAGCCCATGGGCGACTTGAATACCGGGTTTCCGAGCTACCAGGAGGGCATTGCCTTCGTCAAGCGGGTCGATCACCCCCAGGTCAGGCTCATGGCAGCCCTCAACTACTTCCTGGCCATCAACGAGTCGTTTGATGATATTAAGGAGTCACCGGAATTGTGCCTGCATGCCCACATTGTCGGCGACAAGGGTCTGAACCCCGTCAATTGGTGTCCCCTCAATTTGGAACCAAGAGGAGCGCGCAAAATGGGTTTTTTCGCTGCCAACATTCCATAAATACCTCAGAATGATGCACTAGATTGCAGCCGTTGTTCGTTTCAAACAGCAGGTTCTAATTTAACCGCACAGTGCTTGTAGCTGGGTTGTCGCGAATACGGATCAAAGCTGGGATAGGTCAGCTGGTTCAAAACTTCGTAGTGCATCGGAACGAACACCTCGCCAAGACTCACGGTAGGGGTGATCAAGGCGTTGGCCGTAAAAGTACCGCGGCGAGAGGTGAGTCGAGCCTTTTTTCCCGGCGCAATACCCAATCGACGAGCGTCGTCTGGATGGAGCTCTACATAGACTTCGGCCGGGTATAGCTGGCGTAGGACCTTGGATTTCCCGGTACGAGTATTTGTATGCCACTGGGCACTCGTGCCCCGTCCGGTGAGGAGAACCATCGGATATTCTGCATCGGTCGGCTCGGCCACCGACCGCGGCGCTTCAAACAAAAATTTGGCACGTTGGTCAGAATGATAAAACAGTCCGTCACTGAACAGGCGTCGTTCTTGATGAGCAACGTTCGCTTTCCGAGATCCGCCTGTGACTTCCTGATCCGTGGGCGGGACTTCGGGCATCGGAAACGGCCACTGGATACCACCCTCTTGGTCCAAATGTTGATAATCTACAATCCCAGTAATGTCGCACGGTTGTCCCGCGCTCAAGCGCTTCAGAATTTGAAACGCAGCCTCGGGATCGCACCATTCCCGGAACAACTCCCCGCAACCCCATGCTTCCGCGATGAGCTTAAAGATGGCGAAATCGCTCAAGGCCTCGCCCGGAGCGCGGGCGACCTTTTTGACCAACCCAAAACGGCGCTCGCTGTTGATGAGAGTCCCTTCCTTTTCACCCCAGCCTGCCGCCGGCAAGACGAGATCTGCTCGTTGCGCCATTTCGGTGCTATCATACAAATCCTGCACCACGAGGAAATCTAAGTGGTTCAACAAACGATTGAACCGATCCTGGTCCACCCAGGAATGGGAAGGATTGGTCGCAATCACCCACAACCCCTTGATTTGGTCACCCTCCATTCCGTCTACGATCTGGTCATAGGCCCAAGACGGTGCGTGTGGAATCCGGGCCTCTGGAATGTCCAGCAGTGCCGCGACGATGGCGCGGTCGGCAGGATCGCGTGTGTCTCTTCCGCCCAGCAAAGAGGTCGCATTGGCAAACAAACGTGAGCCCATCGCATTGCACTGGCCCGTAATCGAATTGGCACCAGTACCCGGGCGACCAATATTTCCGGTTAATAACGCTAGATTGATGATGGCCTGAGCGGTCCGCGTAGATTCGTGGCCTTGATTGACACCCATAGTCCACCAAAAACTCACTCGTTTACCCGCGGCAATGAGGTCCACGCAACGATCAAAATCCGCCCGCTCGATCCGCGCCATCGCGCAAGCCCGTTCGGGCGTAAACTCTTTCACAAACTGCGCGAATTCGTCAAACCCATTGGTATGAGCGTCGATAAAGTTCTGATCCACGGCACCCTTGGCGATTAAGGACTGCGCCAGTGCGTAGAGCAAGGTCAGGTCCGATTTCGCGGCGAGGGGGAGGTGCAACGTCGCGTTGACCGCGGTTTCTGTCCGACGCGGGTCGAGTACAATAATAGCCGGCGAATGCGGATTGCGGAGCACGCGCTGCCACATGATAGGATGGGCGATGCACAGATTCGCTCCGACGAAGATCAAGACATCAGATTCCTCAAAATCTGCGTAGGTATAGGGTGGGGCATCGAAGCCAAAGCTTTGCTTATATGCGACATGACTTGTGGCCATACATTGGCGGGTGTTGGAATCGCAGTGCAACGCGCCCATCCCGAATTTGAAGAGAGCACCGCCAAACGCCATTTCTTCGGTACAAATCTGACCGGTGCTCAGCAAGGCAAGACTGTGGGCGCCGCGCCGTTCTTGGATTCCCTTCATCCGGGTAACGAATTCATGGATCGCACGGACCCAAGAGACGGCCTCTAATTTTCCGGTGACCCGATTGCGGAGGAGCGGCGTCGTTGCCCGGTCGGGAGCGGACAGCGGAGTGAGAGCCTCCCAGCCTTTGGGACACGCCATTCCCAAATTAACGGGGTAATCCACGTCGGGCGTGAGATTCACGGCCTGGCCCTTCCGCAAATGGATATTGAGCCCACATCCGGTGGAACAAAAACCACAGACGACCGTCGTGGTTTGATCGGGCCGCAATCGAGTCGGCACTTGGCCCAATCCGAACTTGCCAGGGGATCGAACCAACTCCGAAGTAAATGGGCCGTTCCATTCCCGCAGCAAAGAGTTTACCGGCGTATTAGCGGCAAGCTCGCCAGTGGACGGTGTTGGGTTTGAGTTCATTGAAATTCTCTTTTATTTATGTCATCTCAATTCATCATGTTACATCGCGGAGTGCCTATTGGGGTTGACCTGGCATTCGATTGGGTGCGACCGCGGAGAAAAAGAGGCATCGTTCGGCGAGTTCGCCCAGCATGAGCGTCACGGCCCCTACGCTGACCCAACTCAGCGAGGTGACACCAAGCACTACGGCCAATGGAATCAAAATCCCACCACTGAGACCTAACACGAGCCGAGCGGCCCACAGGGGACGTAGAACGCCCCAGTGAAGGAGGGCGCTCCGCCGAAGTTCAAGGTCGGGTGCATGATCGGATTCTGCGTGTTTCAGGACAGAAACCTCGACGGCGAGTTTTATTAAAGTCGTCGCCAGAAGCGCCGCCGCAATGCTGGGCGATTCGGTAATCGCCAACGCCCCAGCGAGTCCGGTGATGATGGTCGTGCCGAGGAATCGGGGAGCGGTCGTAGCCAATCGCCAAAAGCGCCGTCGAGTATCCGCGTAAACCATGGCTTGGGCGAACACGGCCGGCAGGGTTGTCAAGGTCAATAAAAACGGCACTAGGCCCGTTGGGAGTCCTTGATAAGAGGGAAACAACGTTGTCAAAAACCCAGGCAACCTTACCAAGGGCAGCCATGCGGGAGCTGTTACGAAGGGAAACATCGGCGTCATCAGTCCGGCCAACAGATTCAATGCGATCGCTTCCCGGCTCAGCCAACTCGTTCGCCAACCGAGCCAGACGCGCCACGCTTTTTTTGGCTGGCCCAAATGCAGTAGGCTGGCGCCCAACCCCGCAAAGAAACTCCCGTATCCAATCAGCGCGAGCCAACTCGCCGAAGCCCCTCCTTTACGCCCTAAAATCGTCCCAGCAATCAAGACCCCCATGCCAACTTGGGTCCATACGAGCATGAAAACCAGAGGCCAATGGGGCGAACTGGGATGTACCTGAAAATGATTCGCTGCCTTCAGCTCAGTATTAGGTCTGGTTGAAAGATAGCGTGTCGTCGGCAGCGTATAATCTGGAGCAGGCGCATCGGGTAACCAGTCGGCTCCGACAGTTTGTCCGTGGCCCCGAGGTTGACCCAACGAAGTCACCAGGGAGGATCGCACGACGGTCGTAATCCGGATTGCTTCATTGGGGCACGCCTGCACACATGCGGGTGCCTCGCCTTCCGCCAAGCGTCCGTGGCACATGTCGCATTTTCGAACAATTCCTCGTTTTACTGAATATTGAGGAACCTCGTAGGGACATTTTAGAATGCAGTAACTACACCCGATACATTGATCGTCAAGGTGCCGGACAATACCCGTCACCGGATCCTTATCGTAGGCCAATACCGGGCAACCGAAAAGGCACGCGGGCTCGGCGCAATGATGGCAGGCAGTGGTAACGACCTGTTGCAACGGGATGACGCGATTTCCCGGGGTCGGGCGATAGGCACTTGGAGCCAGTGGGGAACCGCCGGGAGTTGGACGTGGTCCTGGCAACGGGAGAATCGCTTCACCCACCAAAAAACCCACGGCCCGCCAACTCTCGTCTTCATCCAATCCGTTCAATGCGTGGCAGGCCGTGACGCACCCTTTGCAACCCGAACACCGATCAAGGTCTACCTCGAAGGCAAATTGTTCGCCCGGTCGGGGGGTACTCAACGGAATGAGGTCACGGTAATGACTCTGCAGCCCCGGCACCTCGCCCTGGGCATGTTTTTGGGCGAACCGCTCCACGGCCGTGAACCGTCGTTGGTCGGCTAAAAGCTGATCAATCAACGTCTCAACCGTGGTTACCGACTCCGAACTAGAGGAGGGGTTTGTCATGGCCCTCGACTTAGTAAACGTCTCGGAGATAGCGTTGATTTGCTTTCAGCTGTTTGACGTAGTCGATCGCCTGCTCAGGGGTTTTAGCACCCGCACTCTGGATCAGTTCATGGAGAACGGTATCAACGTCTTTGGCCATGCGCGAGGCATCACCGCAGACATAGAATCCCGCGCCGTCTTCCAGCCACCGATAGAGTTCTCCTGCATGCAGTCGCATTTTGTCTTGTACATAGACCTTGCACGCTTGATCTCTCGACCAAGCCACGTCCAGTCGGGTCAAAAGTCCATCGCGGAAATAGATTTCCAATTCATTTTGATAGAGAAAATCCGTGGACGATTTTTGGTCACCAAAAAATAACCAATTTTGCCCTTTTGCCCCGGTTGCTTGGCGCTCCTCCAGGAAGGCGCGGAACGGGGCAATACCGGTCCCCGGTCCGACCATGATCAACGGGCGATCACCGGGTGGTGGGCGAAAGGCTTTATTCGCGTGAACGAAGATCGGCACGGGTGTTTCTGCGCCCACTCGATCTGCAAGAAAGGTGGAGCACACCCCGTTGCGCTTGCGACCGTGACTTTCGTACCGGACCGAGGCCACCGTTAGGTGCACTTCGCCGGGATGCGCTTTGGGACTCGAACTAATGGAATAGAGTCGTGGTTGGATTTTCCGAAGGTAGTCGATAAACTCTTGAGGGGCGAATTTCACCGCCGGGTAGGACCATAGAAAGTCAATGAGTTCGCGGCCATATAAGAGTTGGGTGAGGTCGGCGGACGCTTCGAGTGTCAGCAGGCGTATTAATTCGGCATCGCCGCTTTGTTGTGCGAGTATTCCTAGTAAGGGTTTCGACGTTCTGGTGATCTCTAGATTTTGAGTCAGCACCTCCCGCAGGGTGCCGGTGGGGCCGTCTTTAATCGTTACGGACTCCGTCCCTGAGGCGCCCAAGACTGCCAGGATTTCGGCGACGAGAGCGGGATCATTTTGCGGGACGACGCCCAAGGCGTCACCCACTTCATAGGTCAATCCGGAGTTCCCCAGAGCGATTTCAACGTGGCGGACATCCTTCTCTGAGCCCGCCGTGTTAAGCCGACGATTGGTCACCAGCCTGGCCGGAAAGGGTCGTTTTTTACTATAGGCTTCCGGGCGGGCGGGAGCCGGGTTCGCCGGAAAAAAGGCGGCGTCTGGGGCGGGCGTGGACGGGGCATTTGCGCCTGTTTTAGCGGTGAAAGCCCGCAAAGCCCCGGCCATCCAGGTGGAAAACGCCACTTCATATTCGACGTCGCAATCCGTCCGTGGATGAATGCGTTGAGCACCCAATTGTTCGAGGCGGCGATCCACTTCTTTCCCGAAGGCGCAAAATTTCGGATAATTTGTGTCGCCCATGGCACACAAGCTAAATCGAAGAGATCCCATCGAGGGCACGCCTGGAGCCTGGAGTGCATCCCAGAAGGCCTTGGCGTTGTCGGGGGGGTCGCCATCCCCGTAGGTACTGGCGAGAATCAGGACATTCTGCTCCCCGGCAAGCTGGACGACGGAGTAATTTCCTAGATCATGAATCGTGGTCGCAAAACCCTGTTTGCTGCCTTCCTTCGCCAAACGTTTTGCCAGATTCTCGCAATTTCCCGTTTGGCTCCCGAATAGAATGGAGAGGGATTGCAAGCCTACACTGACGGGCTTTGCGGGCGCACTGGGAGCGCCGACCGGCGCATGAGAAAACAGCCCGGCCAAGAAACCGTTCAGATAGGCTCGTTGCTCCAGTGTAAAAGGTGCCGACTCAGGCAGCACCGGCACGTAACTTGGATTCATTCTGAGAACAGCTCCTGCAGGGTTTTGACGTCGTGCCTCCGAGTAAAGACGGCAAACGATTCGTTCCCTTGACGGCGGGCGTGGTACACTTTGAGGACCTTTTCCAACAAGAGCGGCACTTGCTTAAATGGAATTCCTGTGAACACCTGTTTTGCCACGGCTTGGTCGTGGCCCACTCCGCCGCCAAAAACAATGTGATAGCCTTCGACACTCTCTCCGCCCACCTGGGTTTTGACCCCTTGAAGTCCAATATCGCCCATATAATGTTGGGCACAGGAATTGGGGCAACCGGTGAAATGAATATTCAACGGCTGATCGAGCGTGAGCCGGTTATTGAGATATTTTCCCAATTCGACGGCTTGCCCCTTGGTGTCGGTACTGGACCATTTGCAACCCTTGTTACCGGTACACGCGACGAGACCACCCAGCACATTCGAGGCTTCGTGATGAAAACCGATCCGAACCAATTGTCGCTTCACCGTTTCGACGAACGCATCCGATACATCGGGGATCACCAGATTCTGCCAGGGTGTGAGGCGGATTTGGCCGGAGCCATAGTTTTGGGCCAGCTCGGCGAGGCGGCGCATTTGCTTCGTGGTCATGATTCCCACGGGAATGACGACTCCGATATAGTTTTTGCCCGCTTGACGTTGTCGGTAGACGCCGATGTGTCCGTGCTTGATGGAGGGCCGCCGAGATTCACAATTCTCTAGGGGAAAGCGGACCAAAGGAAACGCCAAGAGTTTTTGGGTTTCCGCCAGGAATTTCTCTACCCCCCATTTATCAACGAGATATTTGAGGCGCGCTTTTTTGCGATCGGTACGATCCCCATTCGCGACGAAGACTCGCAACATCGCCGCAGAAATGGCAACTGCTTCCGAGGGCTTAATGAGAAGTCCGCAATCCTTGGCGAATTGCTTATGGCCCGTGATTCCACACAGCTCTACCCGGAAATAAGTGCCCGATTCGATGGCCACCACGGTGCCCTCTTGAAGGGAGGTGCCGACGAGGAGTAGGGGAGCGGGGCTAGCTGGAACGGGCGGAGTTCGGGCCACTCGGCACGCCATAAACCCAATATCGTTGGTGTCCGCAACCGTGTCGATGGCCCCACCGCCTTCAAACGCCACATTGAATTTGCGGGGTAGATCATACATGTCCCGATTGTTCAGAATGTAGTGATGCAGGGCATGAGCGTAGGGACGGGAATCTAAATATTCTTGAACGTCGATCCCGGCCGTCGGTGAGGCGGTGATATTCCGGACGTTATCAACCCCGGCACCTTTGGCGGTGAGGCCGATTGCGGTGAGTTTGGTAATGACCTGGACCAGATCCTTGGGCGCAATCTCGCGGACTTGCAGGTTGGACCGGGTGGTGATGGCCGCTTTGCCATTTCCAAAGGCGTCGGAGAGTTCGGCCAAACCGATGAGTTGCGCCGAGGTCAATTCGCCCGCGGGAATCCGCGCCCGCATCATGAAGCTATTCTGCGCCGGTGCGACATAGAACAAGCCATGATAGCGAAAACGGAATTGGTCTGCGTCGTTCGGAAATTTGTTTTGATCCGCATGTTCTAGCAGCCGATCCCACGATTCCAGGCCATGAAGTTCATGCTTCCAAAGCTCCTGCTTGGTGACCTCACCGAGCGGTATTCCAAAGATCAATTCCTCGGTCGGCGCCGCTTGATTGGCTCCACCCATCGCCGCATCAATCGTGATCCGCCCATCATGGGGGTCGATCCCGACGTAAGGATAAAGCTGCCGCTGCGCGAGCCCCGCCATCAGCCCGTTCAGAAACTCCTTCTGTTCGGCCGAAAACTCCGCACCTGCCGGCGCGAGAGGCAATTCACCAAGGGTAGACATAGTCACGGTTCCAGCTCTTCCAACCATCCACCTGACAAGCCAATTCGATGCCAATTAACCTCCGAAACAGTCCGGAATGTTTTCATTCACTGTATGAATTAATTTCATTGTCTTGCGCGCGGTCAATGAATACGGCTCACACATCGGTGAAGAGAGGACGCTTCGCCCCGGGGACTGTTCGGGCGGGGTCAGAAAGCGCTATCAGCAGCCGATGCCAAACGTCTACGCACCCTGTTTGGATTTGCGCAGCCTGGACAATCCCAAGCCTGTGTTTGGGGCTGAATCTGTCGGATCAGGGCGGTCTGGGGCACCTCAGAATTTCAACGTCATCTGAGCGTACACCCAATCGGCATCCTCTGAGCCGGACACCCGGAAGGTGTCTTTGACGTAGCCTCCCCGGAAGAAATGGGCATACCCGAGTTCGAGATTGGCCATCTTGCTCAAGGCGGCACCCGCGATCAGGTCGACTTCAGTGCCCAAGAAAGAGCTATAAGTGGGATTGATGGCGTACCCGGTACCGGACCTGGGCGTACCGGTTGCCCCGGCGCCCGCTCGAGCCAAACCGCCGACGTTGTAAAAACGATCACCTGCATCGGCCAACCAGAGCAAATGCCCTTCCAATGCAAAGCTCAGGCGAGGATGGGGTTTGATCGTAAAGATTCCCCGCACGTCCTGAAGGTTTTGGAGAGATGCCAAATCCTGATACCCGTAGAACTTATGATTCGTGGGGTAAAGATTGTCGAAGGTCCCGTGAGTCGTGTCGTTGGGATTGCTATCACCGCTTCCATAGGCGTACTCCATCCCAACCCGGGGCTTCCCCAAGGCGTCGGCAAAAGTGTAACCTCCGTTGATCGCAAACGCATAGGCCTCCTGGTCATCGCGTTGATTTGGACGGACTCCCGTTGCCGGCCGTTTCCAACTGCCGAATTGGCCCATCCCTTCGACCGTATAGTCAAAATTTCCGAAATCATTCGTCCCGGAACGAAAACGCACCCCGACGGTATAGATATCCCGAGCCGAAGTATTGAACGGTGCGGGCGTGGTCGCCGGGGCCTTGAAAGTGGCCGCTGCCGTGCCGACGTTTCGGGCCAGCACATAGAACTCCGTCCAATTCTTCGGAACCAATTTTGTATTGAAATAAAGACCCGAGAAATATTCGTAATCGTTGGAGGTATTAAAATTATTATCATCGGGCACGACGATGCGACCGGAGAAGGCATCGACGCCGAACCAGGCATTCTGCCAGCGAACTTTCGCCGCATCAAAGACACGACCGATATTGTTCCAAGCAAAGGCTCCCACCACTCGTTCATCGCCGTAGGATAATTCCTGCCGACCGATCTTCAGTGACACGGGAAATTCCTTATGGTTACCTAGGGTCAAGTAGGCCTGATGGAGGTCAATCGGTCCGTCGGAGTCGGGGCTCGATCCGGTCGCAATATTGGGTGCCGAACCCCGCGAATCTCCGGTCACGGAACTACTGCGACCTTCGATCAACGCACTCCACCACTTGGCGGTGTAGCCGACGCGTAACAAGAGCTTGTCCTCGAAATAGCTGTTGTCGTTGGCCACTCCAGATTTGAAATCGTTCGCTGGGGGTGAAATCAGTCCGTTTTCACGAATTTCGTAGCGAAAACGAACCGTCCCGCCGATGTCCCAATTGGCGAGGTATGGATCTTTGTTGCGAAGATACTGGTTGGCGTAGCCAGGAAATGGAGCCAGCGGCGGGGGGGGAGTATATTGGCCGAGAACGGTCGGTGTGGCGACTAGGGCCAGCACCACGGCCGTTCGAAGATTGACAGAGCTCATAGGTAGGTATTCAAAGAACAAAATCTAAGGTAGAAATGAAGGATTTTCAAAAAAATGTTTGCTGGAAAGTGGCTAATCCGCCAGGGCGGCCATCGGGTCCGCGTTTTGTACATGCGGTGGTGAAACCGGTGTTAAAACCGACTTCGGCAACGGGTTCGCCGTTAGGGGGCCATGTCCCCGGGACGGATCTTGTCCTTTGAGGGTATATGCTCGGATATTGAGAAACTCGATCAAATACTCCCGAAGCCGATAGTAGTCTGGGTGTTCCATCACGGCTTTGCGATTGCGGGGGCGCTCCCATTTCACTTCGAGCACATCCCCGACAAACGCCTCCGGACCATTAGTCATCATCACGATCCGGTCCGACAAAAATAAGGCCTCATCCACATCGTGAGTCACCATGAGGGCCGTGATGTGGTTGCGTGCCCACAGATCCATCAGCACACCCTGTAGCTCATAACGAGTTAAGGAATCTAACATCCCGAATGGCTCATCGAGGAGGAGCATTTTAGGTGAAAGAGCAAACGCTCGCGCAATTCCAACCCGTTGCCTCATCCCCTGGCTCAAATCGCCCGGTCGCTTGTGCATTGATTCACTTAACCCGACCACGGTCAGATAGTATTCCGCAATCTGCCTCCGTTCCTTTGCCGATGCGGTATAAAAGACTTGATTGACCCCGAGGACAACATTTTCAAACGCCGTCAACCAGGGCAATAGATTGGGCGCCTGAAACACCATGCCCCGGTCCGGTCCTGGTCCCAGTAATTCTTTTCCCCCTAACACGATACCGCCTTCGGTAATGCAACTCAACCCGGCGAGCATCGAGAGGACGGTGGACTTTCCACATCCGGAATGCCCAATCAAGGTGACAAATTCCCCCTGCTTAATGCGCAGATTGAAGTCCTTCACCACAACCACCTCACCCTTGGGAGATGGATAGGTTTTGTTTAGCTTTGAAAGTTCGACGTAGTCAGACATGGGGTGGCGTCGTTTACCGAATTTCAATCGATTCCCGCTTTTGTTCGGATCGGCGTTTGGGCTGTCGTTTCACTCCAAACACGGTGCGCGGTTGATCGAGATCTTCGGGCAATAAGTCAGGCAAGATGAGTCGCTTTGATACGGTCATCGTCTTCCGTCCTCCCGGTCCCAAGAGCCAACCGACGATCTCATTGCGAATGCGCTTAAATCGCGGGTCGTGATTCAATCCCAAACGATCCCGTGGCCGCGGTAGATCGACCTCAAAAGAGGGACCCAACGTTGCGCCCGGTCCTGCACTCAGGGGTATAACCCGATCCGCGAGATAAATTCCTTCGTCGGGATCGTTGGTAATCAGTACCACGGTTTTACCCGCTTCCTGGGTGATGCGACTAATCTCATCTTGCAGGGTGGCTCGGGTCAGAGCGTCGAGTGCACCGAGAGGTTCATCGAGGAGGAGGATCTGTGGATCCATGGCTAAGGCCCGGGCGACACTCACCCG